>NZ_CP137134.1:2274537-2599471 GCF_033095785.1 Nitrosospira sp. Is2
GGCGCGGGCGGCCTGTCGAACGCGGTGCCGGAGCTTTTGCACGGGTCCGATAGGGGAGGTCGGGTGAATTTGCGCGATATTCCCTCGGAGGAACCGGGGATGTCTCCCATGCAAATCTGGAGCAACGAGTCTCAGGAGCGCTATGTGCTTGCGATCCGGCCGGAATCGCTGGAATTGTTCAGTGAAATTTGCGAGCGTGAACGCTGTCCGTTTGCGGTGGTAGGTATTGCCACCGCGGACGAACAGCTTGTTGTGATTGATCCGGTGTTCGACAACCGTCCGGCGGATATGAATCTCTCTGTGCTGCTGGGCAAACCGCCAAAAATGATCCGAGAGGTTATACATATCCAAAAACCGCTGTTGCCGTTTCATACCGCGGGGCTGGATTTACGGGAAGCCGCCTATCGGGTCCTTCGGCTGCCAGCTGTGGCGGATAAAACCTTTCTCATCAGTATCGGCGATCGTACCGTCGGGGGCATGAGCGTGCGCGATCAGATGGTGGGTCCATGGCAGGTCCCGGTAGCGGATGTGGCAGTAACCTCGATGGGGTATCAAACCTATCTGGGGGAAGCGTTCGCGATCGGCGAGCGCGCCCCGGTGGCTCTGGTTGATCCGGCGGCCTCGGCGCGGATGGCGGTCGGTGAAGCGATTACCAACATCGCCGCGGCATCGATAGCAACTATCGGAGAGATCAAGCTATCGGCAAACTGGATGGCAGCGGCAGGGCATCCCGGCGAGGATGCGGCCCTGTTCGATGCGGTGCACTCAGTCGGCATGGAGCTGTGCCCCAGACTGGGCATCAGTATCCCGGTGGGTAAGGATTCAATGTCGATGAAGACGGTATGGCAAGCCGGGACGAGCGCCGCTGGCGGGGCCGGCAAGCGGGAGGGGGCAATCAGAAAGGAAGTGACCGCCCCCCTGTCGCTGGTTATTTCCGCTTTTGCAAGAGTAACGGATACGCGCAGAACACTCACCCCTCAGTTGCGCACCGACTGTGGCGAGACCGAGTTGATCCTGATTGATCTTGGTGAGGGCAGGAACCGGCTGGGGGGCTCGGCGCTCGCCCAGGTCTACAAGCAAGTGGGCGATGACGCGCCGGATATAAAAGTTCCCGAGGGGGCGGAGAAACTCAAGGGATTTTTCTCTGCCATACAACGTTTAAACGGTGAAAGCAGAATACTGGCTTATCATGACCGCTCGGACGGCGGGATTTTCGCCACTTTATGCGAGATGTCGTTTGCCAGCCGCGCGGGAATTAGCATAAATCTCGATCAGCTGTGCTTCGATGCTTCTGCGAATGATGTGGATGGTCATGAACTCCGGCCAGAAGCGCTGAGCGGGAGATTTGTGGAGCGTATCCTCCGTGTCTTGTTCCATGAAGAACTAGGCGCCGTAATCCAGGTAAAGACCGCGGAGCGCCTCGATGTGCTGAGTGTGCTCGCGGAGTATGGCTTGCGAGACGTTAGCTTCATTATTGGCGCGGTTAACGACAAGGATGAGATCCGTTTTTTGCGTAACAATAAACCGGTTTTTGCTGAGAAACGCGTCGACCTTCATCGCGCCTGGTCAGAAACGACTTATCAGATGCAGAAGCTGCGCGACAATCCCGAGTGCGCGCAACAGGAATATGACCGCATACTCGACGCCGATGACCCCGGTTTGCATGCGCAATTGAGTTTCGATGTAGACGACGACATATCCGCCCCTTATATCTCCACCGGTGCCAGACCTCGCGTCGCGATCTTGCGCGAACAGGGCGTGAACGGGCATGTGGAGATGGCGGCAGCCTTCGACCGGGCCGGATTTTCCGCGACTGACGTACACATGAGCGACATCATCGCCGCACGGATTTCGCTGAAGGACTACGCGGGCTTTGCCGCCTGCGGCGGTTTTTCCTACGGTGATGTTCTGGGGGCAGGGGAGGGATGGGCCAGTTCGATACTGTTCAATGGCCGTACTCGCGATGACTTCGAAGCTTTTTTCGCACGCGGCGATACTTTTGCTCTTGGCGTGTGCAATGGTTGCCAGATGATGAGCAATTTGCATCAGATTATTCCCGGTGCCGAACATTGGCCCAAATTCGGGCGGAACAAATCGGAGCAGTTCGAGGCTCGCCTTGTCATGGTGGAGGTGCAGGAAAGCCCGTCGCTGTTTTTCGAGGGCATGACTGGCAGCCGGATGCCCATTGCCGTTGCGCATGGTGAAGGTCGCGCTGAATTCTCCGATGAGAAAGCTGTCTCAGTCATCTCATCCCTGGTGACGCTCCGTTACGTCGATAACCGCGGCAAAATTGCCGAGATTTACCCGCTCAATCCCAACGGGTCGCCCGCAGCTATTGCTGGCGTCACCACGCCGGATGGCCGCTTCAGCATACTCATGCCCCATCCGGAGCGCGGCTTTAGAACCGTCCAGCACTCATGGCATCCTGACTGGGGCGAAGACGCATCGTGGATGCGCATGTTCCGGAATGCGCGCAAATGGGTGGGGTAAGCGCCACTGCCGAAGTGATCGGAAACTGTCCTCGCGGCAAAGCTGATAGACGACAGGTGAGTTTGAGAACGCATCCGAATGAGTACGACAAATGATAAGGAGCATCAGCTTGAAAATTATCCGGAACGCTTTCTTTGCCTTGGTTGGCGCATTATCGGCAATGACGATAACTGCCGTTAGCGTGCCCCTTAACCTTGCATTAGCGGAGACAAAAGTGGATAACAAGGAAAGAGAAAGCGTCGACTGCGCTCCGGTCGGGAACTGGGTCGTGCCGGGCGGAGGAAAGATTACCGAGTCTGAGGTCATCTCCAAGGCAGCCAAACGCCCGGTAGTGCTGCTGGGCGAAATGCACGATAACGCTGAGCATCACCGCTGGCAATTGCAGACGCTGGCTGCGTTGCATGCTGCACGGCCAGAAATGGTTATCGGTTTCGAGATGTTTCCGCGGCGTGTGCAAAAAGCGCTTGATCAATGGGTGGCGGGAGACCTTACCGAGGCTCAGTTTCTTGCCGCTGCCGACTGGGGCACCGTCTGGAGCACGGACGCGAATCTTTACTTGCCATTATTTCATTTTGCCCGCATGAACCGGATACCCATGGTGGCCCTTAATATCGATACGCGTTTAAGGCGGACGGTCGCTTCGAAGGGCTTTGCGGGCGTGGCTGAGAAGGAGCGCGAAGGCGTGACCCAGCCCGCTGCGCCCAGCGCCGCTTACCTGGGGTATCTCCTGCCGATTTATGGCGAGCACGACCGCAGTGGCAAGAAGCGGGGCGATACCCAGCCGGATGACCCGGATTTTCTGCGCTTTGTTGAAGGTCAGCAACTCTGGGACCGCGCAATGGCCCAGGCGATACACTCAGCCCTGGAGCGTCCGGGTCGTCCCCTTGTGGTCGGAATCATGGGCTCGGGGCACATCAAGCATGGCTACGGAGTTCCCCATCAACTGAAGGACCTGGGGGTGGGCGATGTAGGGACCCTCTTGCCGTGGAATAGCGGCACCGTGTGTGGTCAAATAGCGACCGGAATCGCAGACGCAGTTTTTGGTATCGCATCGCTATCGCCTGCCACCCCGGAACTTTCCTCGCGACCGCGCCTGGGGATCCGCTTTGAAATGGCCCAGGATGGCGGTGCGCGCGTGCTGCAGGTGGAGAAGGGGAGCATTGCGGAGACGGCTGGTATTCGCGACGCCGACATTATTGTCGAAGCAGCTGGCGTGCCGGTCAAGCGGACCGAGGATATTGTAGAGACAGTCAAACGCCAGCCACCGGGCACTTGGTTGCCGCTTACGTTAAAACGCGGCAGCGATACGAGCGAGATTATTGCCAAGTTTCCGGCGGTGCGGAAATGAACCCAAGGAACAAGCCCATGCTGCACGCACGTCTCACGTACATGAATGGTGTAGTCGGTTTCCTGTTTTCGATGCTTATGGCGACCACAGTCTTTGCTACGTCGTCCGCGACCTCATCCGCTACTTCTGGCGCCACGCCGGTTAGTGCCGAGGTCCACTATGACATTACCGTGCGCCTGGATCCTGTTGCGCGCAAGATTGAAGGACGCAGTGTTATCACGGCAAACACACCCGAAGAGTTGACGCTGGTGATCGGCCGCCGCTTCGAAGTCATGCGTGGACGAGTAGATGCCGAGCCGTTTGGGCCAGCCGCGACCATGGGTAGAATGCGAGGCTGGCGGATCTTAGGCGATGAAAAACTGCCCCGCCGTATCGAGATCCATTGGCGCGGGGAGCTTGCTGCCCTCGATACTGCGCTCGACCATCATCAGACACTGGGACGGAATGACCCAGCCAGCGGGGAAGCGGGTACTTTTCTGCCGGATTCGAGCGGCTGGTACCCCTTTCTGGCGGATAAGCTTGCCAGCTACAATCTGACTATCGAGTTGCCGGCCGGGCAACGCGGTATCGTGCCCGGTCGTCTTGTCGAGGAAACCGAAACGGCCGATGGGTATCGCGCACGGTTCGAGTTTCCCGCTCCAACGGGCGGAATCGATCTCATGGCGGGTCCCTATGCTGTCGACACGCGCACAGTACGGGGGGCAGGCGGCAAGCCCATACAGCTACGAACCTACTTCCATTCGTCAATTGCGGATCTTGCACCGGCGTACCTGGATTCGGTGAAAGGCTATCTCGGACTCTACGAATCGTGGATCGGCGAGTACCCGTTCAGTGAATTCAGCGTGGTATCGAGCCCGACGCCGACGGGTTTCGGTATGCCTACGCTTACTTATCTCGGAGTGGAAGTGCTGAGGTTGCCCTTCATCCGCGGCACCTCGCTGGGTCATGAGGTGCTGCACAACTGGTGGGGGAACGGCGTGTACCCTGATTACGCTGAAGGAAACTGGTCGGAAGGGCTCACCACGTTCATGGCGGACTATGCGTACAAGGAGCGTGAAAGCGCCGGTGCTGCGCGTGATATGCGGCGTGGCTGGCTGCGTGATTTTGCCGCGCTGGCGCCTGGGCAGGATAAACCACTCACGACATTTACTTCACGTTTGCATGGTGCGACGCAGATTGTCGGCTATAACAAGGCCGCGATGCTGTTTTTGATGCTGCGCGACATGCTCGGGCAGGATACCTTCGATCGCGCGCTTCAAACCTTCTGGCGCGAGCAGCGCTTCCGTATCGCCTCGTGGGCGGACTTGCGGCACGCTTTCGAGAAAGCGTCCGGGCAGAATCTCGGTCCATTTTTTGACCAATGGCTTACGCGACCGGGCGCGCCGGTCCTTCGAATAGCGGACGCGGCGCTGGCCAAGCCGGGCTCGGGTAGCCATCGGGTTACGGTCACCCTTGAGCAAGCTGAGCCAGTGTACCGTTTGCGTGTACCGGTTGGCATCCGCACCGCCGAGAGCGAGGAAATTCACGTGCTTGACCTGGAGAGCGCGCGCCAGGCATTTACCGTTGACGTTCGCAACCGGCCAACGGAGATAATCCTTGACCCGGATCTCCGCTTATTCCGCCGCCTGATGCCCGATGAAGCCCCGCCAATCCTGCGCCAGGTGATGGTAGATCACACAGCTGAGACGATTTTGCTGCCGGAAAACGGAGAGGCGCGCAGCGCGGCCGAAACGCTTGCGGCCAAAATGCAAAACCGCGCGCCAAAATTGGCGATGCGAGCAGATGGCGATAACCTGCCGGCTGTACCGCTGCTGGTTATTGGCCTGGCGGACCAGGTGGATGCCTGGCTTGCAAAGCATCGTTTACCGGCGCGCCCCGACGTTATTAAGGGCAAGGGCTCGGCGCAAGCATGGACGGTGAGTCGACCTGATGGTGTGACCCTCGCGATGGTGTCTGCGGCGGATGTTCCCTCACTTGCTGCATTGGCGCGGCCGCTGCCCCATTACGGCCGCCAGAGCTATGTGGTGTTTGATGGCGCGAAGATGATCAATCGTGGTGCGTGGCCCACACGCTCGCAAGTCGTAAAGCTGGACTAATGGTCTTCAAGGCGGAAATATGCCTTTTCGGATCTGGTGCGTATCCAGCCGAATCGAAAAGCCATTGACTGATCCGTTACCTGCCCCGAGAAGCCCGTCGGCACGGGTTTTCTCATTTACCGACTTTGGAACCGGTTTTTTGTTAAAATATACTTATTTTCATAAATTTAGTAGGAGAATTTGATGGCGGTCGAAAGAACCCTTTCCATTATCAAGCCTGACGCGGTGATAAAAAACGTGATCGGGGAAATCTATTCACGCTTTGAAGGCGGTGGATTGAAAATCATCGCGGCACGCATGGCGCGCCTGTCCCAGACTGAGGCAGAGGGTTTTTATGCGGTGCATCGAAGCCGTCCGTTTTTTAATGATCTGGTGAAATTCATGATTTCAGGACCCGTCATGGTGCAGGTACTGGAGGGTGACGACGCAATCAGGAAGAACCGTGAACTGATGGGCGCGACCGATCCCAAGAAGGCCGAGAAGGGAACAATACGGGCCGATTTCGCAGACAGTATCGATGCCAACGCCGTGCATGGCTCCGATGCGCCTGAAACGGCAGCGGTCGAGATCGCTTACTTTTTCCCTGAACTAAACATTTATTCCCGATAGGACGGAACGCAGCTCACCATATGAGCGTCAATCTCCTCGATTTCGATGCGAAATCTCTTGCCGGTTTTTGTGAGGAAATAGGCGAGAAGCCGTTTCGCGCGCGCCAATTGCTGCGCTGGATACACCGTTCGGGCGAGGCGGATTTTGCCGCGATGAGCGATTTGGCGAAGGGGTTACGGGATAAGCTCGCCGCGGCCGCCGTGGTCAATCCTCCCCAGGTTATCAGCGATCATATCGCTGCCGACGGTACGCGCAAGTGGCTTTTGTCGGTTGGAGCGGGTAACGGCATCGAGACGGTTTTCATACCTGAAACGCATCGCGGAACCCTCTGTATCTCCAGCCAGGTTGGATGTGCGCTCGCATGCAGCTTCTGCTCTACCGGCAGACAGGGATTCAACCGCAACTTGGGTGTCGCAGAAATCATTGGCCAGCTGTGGTGGGCCAATAAAGCCCTGGCCGAGGAGTCAGAAAACGAACCTGTGCGGGAGCGTGCCGTTACCAATGTGGTGATGATGGGCATGGGCGAGCCGCTCGCCAATTTTGAAAATGTGGTTGCAGCACTCGATCTGATGCTGGACGATAATGCCTATGGTCTTTCAAGGCGGCGCGTGACGGTGAGCACTTCGGGACTGGTGCCAGCCATGGATCGGCTGCGCGAACGCTGCCCTGTTGCACTGGCCGTATCCTTGCACGCGCCGAACGATACGCTGCGCGATCAGTTGGTGCCGATCAACAGGAAATACCCCATCAAGGAATTATTGGCCGCATGCGAACGCTATCTCGAATCAGCGCCGCGGGACTTCATCACCTTTGAGTACGTCATGCTGGATGGTGTTAATGACAGCGTGGCTCATGCGCGGGAATTGGTGCAAGTGGTACGGCATACGCCTTGTAAATTCAACCTGATTCCATTCAATCCCTTCCCGGATTCCGGCTATAAACGTTCTTCGGCAGAAGCGGTCTCGCGCTTTCGAGATGTGCTGATGCAAGCTGGCCTGGTAACGACGGTAAGGAAGACACGCGGCGATGACATTGCTGCAGCCTGTGGTCAGCTTGCCGGAAAAGTGCTGGACAAGACGCGGCGCGCAAACCGCAGGTTATCGGAACCGGCAAGATGAGGCGGACCATGGCTCATTTTGCGGCGGAAACGGCAATCGGATGCATGGTTCAGGAAGGCATGAAAGTACTTGTGCCAGGCAGTGGTGTGTCCAGCTGATGACGGATCCTCAAGATAACAACTTCGGCGAAATAGCCGAACCAAAACCAGCGCAAACCGAATCGGGCCCGGGCCAATCATTGCGTGCCGGGCGGCTGGAACGCGGTTTGAGCATAGAGGATATCGCGCGGCAATTGCGGTTATCGGTGAGGCAGGTTACAGCACTGGAAGAGGACGACTACTCCAAGGTTGCAAGCGGCACATTTCTCCGCGGGTTCGTGCGCAACTATGCTAAGCTGCTGCAAATGGATGCGGCGCCGTTGTTGCAGCGACTAGAGCAATCCCTTCCCCCCCCGCCGCCTACCCAAACCATTTCGTATCCAATCGAGGGAATTCCCTTTCCGTCAAATCGGGACCACGGTAAGCGCAACCTGATTATCGGGGTAGCGATCGTTCTGGCGTTGCTACTGCTTGTGTATGAAATTTACCGCGGCAGCGAGGCGAATATCGAAAAAGCGCCAAGCGGCAATGTGGAGAGCAGAGTGGAGACGGAGCAAACTTCAGACGCGTCATTATTCGAGGCGCCCCCGGAAATTACGGCTGACGGAGCTGATATCGCGGCTTCTGCCGGCAGGCCTGCCGCGTCTGAACCAAAGCCCGATGTTCAGCCCCCGCCCGTGCGTTCTGCGTCTTCTCCGGTCGTGCCGGCGGCGCCGCAAGCGGCCCAGCAACCCGCCGCTTCCAGGTCGGCTGATGCGCCCTCGCGGGAATTGGCGGACGAAGGGCCGGGTGTCGTGCGCTTGATATTCGAGGGGGAGTCCTGGGTTGAAGCCAGGGACGGAAAGGGGAGGCTGCTATTGTCGCGGGTTAATGCCCGGGGTACCGAGCAGGTGCTGCGCGGCACGCCGCCATTCTCTCTGAAGATCGGCAACGCTGCCGAGGTCAAGCTAGTCTACAATAGCAACCCGGTTGATTTGACGCCCCACATCAACGTGTATGGGGGAACTGCACGTCTGTCGCTAGAATAGGATTCTTAAATTTACGGATTTTCATACTTATCATGATTAAGTCACAAGATATTTTTCCGCCCCGCCGCAACAGTGTCGGCGTGCGCGTCGATACCATAACGATCGGGGGCGGCGCCCCGGTAGTGGTTCAGTCCATGACCAATACCGATACGGAAGACGAAATTTCCACGGCGACGCAAGTGGCCCAACTCTCGCGTGCCGGATCGGAACTGGTGCGGATTACCGTCAATACCCCCGCGGCAGCCAAAGCAGTGCCTGCGATACGGGCGCGGCTTGATGACATGGGCTGTCATGTGCCCCTGATAGGCGACTTTCACTTCAACGGTCACAAGCTGGTGACGGAATATCCCGATTGCGCGAGGGCGCTGGCCAAATACCGAATCAATCCCGGTAATGTGGGTCATGGGAGGAAACGCGATGAACAGTTCTCCATCTTGATCGAGACCGCCTGCAAATATGACAAGCCGGTGCGTATCGGGGTCAACTGGGGTAGCCTCGATCCGGAGTTGCTGGCCAGGATGATGGATGAGAACGCGCGCTCAGGCGACCCCAAGGAGGCGTCAGTGGTTATGCATGAAGCATTGATCACCTCCGCGCTGCAAAGCGCAGCGAGAGCCGAGGAGATCGGGTTGGGCCGCGACAAGATCATATTATCCTGCAAGATGAGCGGCGTAAGGGATCTGATCGCAGTTTACCGCGACCTTGCTGCGCGGTGCGATTATGCCCTGCATCTCGGATTGACAGAAGCGGGGATGGGATCAAAAGGAATCGTGGCATCTACCGCTGCGCTGTCGGTGCTGCTGCTCGATGGAATCGGCGATACCATTCGCATATCGCTGACACCCGAGCCGGGCGGCGACCGTTCGCGTGAGGTGATCGTCGCGCAGGAGATCCTGCAAACTACCGGGCTGCGCGCCTTTGTGCCCCTGGTGGCCGCCTGTCCCGGCTGTGGGCGTACCACCAGTACATATTTTCAGGAGTTGGCGGAGAGCATTCAGGGTTATGTTCGCAACCAGATGCTGGTATGGCGCGAGGAGTATGATGGGGTGGAGAATATGACCCTGGCGGTGATGGGCTGCGTGGTCAACGGCCCGGGTGAAAGCAAGCACGCCAACATCGGGATCAGTCTTCCCGGGTCTGGCGAGCGACCGGTGGCGCCGGTGTACGTGGATGGGCAAAAATCGGTGACGCTGAAAGGCGACAACATCGCCGGAGAGTTTCGCCAGATAGTCGATGAATACGTGCAAATGAAGTACCCAAAGAAAGCAGGTAATGTCCACTAGGGGGATTCAAGCCATCCGCGGGATGAACGACGTCCTGCCTGACCAGATATACCTTTGGGAGTTCTTCGAGCAGGTTGTCCGCGACTCCATGGGGGCTTACGGTTACCGTAATATCCGCATGCCAATAGTCGAGCAGACCGACCTGTTCGTACGTTCGATCGGTGCGGTGACCGACATCGTCGAGAAGGAGATGTATACCTTTCTGGACCATCTCAATGGCGACAGCCTGACGTTGCGTCCAGAAGGAACCGCGTCCTGCGTACGTGCGGTTCTGGAACATAACCTGCTCTATGCCGGCCCCCAACGATTGTATTATTCCGGACCGATGTTTCGTCATGAGCGGCCGCAAAAAGGACGTTACCGTCAATTCCATCAGGTAGGGGTCGAAGCGCTGGGTTACGCAGGCCCGGATATCGATGCCGAACTCATTATTATGTGTTCGGAGTTATGGAGAAGATTGGGTATCTCTGATGTGCGCCTTGAGATCGGCACACTTGGCAGCACCGCGTCCCGTGCAGTGCATCGACACCGGTTGATTGAGTATCTGGAGCGCCATCTGGGCAAGCTTGATGACGATGCCTCCAGGCGATTGCACAGCAACCCGTTACGAATACTGGACAGCAAGAATCCTGAAATGAGCGAGATCATCGATGGAGCACCGCGGTTACTCGATGATCTGGATGAGGATTCCCTCGCGCATTTCGAGGGATTGCAGAAAATCTTGCGCAATCAGGGGATAGACTTTGAGATCAACCCGCGCTTGGTGAGGGGACTGGATTATTACAACCGCACCGTATTTGAATGGATCACCGGCAGGCTCGGCGCGCAAGGTACGATATGCGCCGGCGGCCGCTATGACGGCTTGGTGGAGCAGATCGGCGGCGGGAAGGGATCAGCGGCCCCCGCTTGCGGTTTTGCCATGGGCATTGAAAGAGTGCTGGCGTTGATGGCGGAAAGCGGCATAAATATACCGGGTCCTGTGCCCGATGCCTATGTCGTGCATCAGGGCGAGGCTGCGGATGGCTTCGCCTGGAAAACCGTGAGGCATCTGCGGGAAAGAGGGTTGCAGGCAATTCTCCATTGCGGCACCGGCAGCTTCAAGGCGCAGATGAAAAAAGCTGATGCCAGTGGGGCACGTTTTGCAGTCATTATCGGCGATGAGGAAGTGCAAGCGGGCGAGATAAGCATCAAGCCCCTGCGCGAAGCAGCCGAACAGGTAAGAGTCGCGCTCGCGGAAGCGGCCGACTTGCTCAGAGGTTCGGGAGTAACAGGTTCTTGATGGGGACACTCTAAATGGCAGTTTATGATCTGGAAGAGCAGGAAAAAATAGACGAACTGAAAGCCTGGTGGAGAAGATACGGCACGCTCATCGTCATTGGCTTGGCGGTCTTTGCCGCCAGCATCGCGGGCGTGCAGGCGTGGAAGTACTACCAGAGTCAAAAAACCGGGCAGGCGGCGGAACTATTCGATTCGCTACTGCAACTCCAGACAAGCGGCGACCCCAAGAAGATCAACGATGCCGCGGGGTTGCTCATGGAAGGCTTTCCCGGCAGCGGCTATGCCTCGCGGGCAGCGATAATCTCGGCACGAGCGAGCTTCGACGCGCGTGACTTGCAAAACGCAAAGAGCCGGCTGCAGTGGGTGCTGGACAATTCGAAGGAAGATGAGCTGAAGAATCTTGCTCGGCTGCGACTCGCCGGCATCCTGCTGGATGAGAAAAAATACGATGATGCCCTGCGGATATTGGAAACAAAGCACGGTACATCTTTTGACGGTCTCTACGCTGATCTTAAAGGTGATGTGCTCTCCGCAGCGGGAAGAATTCCCGAAGCGCGGGTTGCTTATCAAATGGCGCTCGATAAGATGGGTGGGAAGGGGACGTACTTCAATATCGTTCAAATGAAGCTCGACGCTTTGCTCGACGCGAAATAACCGGGTTTGGAATCGCGCGCGGGAAGCTCGCGTGAAAGGGGCGGCAAACAGCTTCTTCTGTTCCGGCAGTAAGTGATGCAGTCAAATCCATCAACGTAACAATACCTATTTGTTTTGAACAATAACAATGCCATCAGGCAAGCCCGTGTCTAACGTCATTCGCCAGCATATCGTGCTGGGAGTTTCGATCTTCGCGTTATCCGGGTGCGCAGGCGTTACCGAATTGGCACGCGACGTGATAACCGGCCTTGCAGATATCGATGTGTCAGGTGTCACCGACCTCTTCGGGGGTGGTAAGGTTGAGTTGAGTCCGGAACAGACCGCGCAGCTGGTAAAGATTCCACCCGCCCGCCCGTTGTGGCGCAACGCTTTGGAAGAGAGTCAAGCGGCGGTATTTTTTCCCGTATTCGAAAATGGTGCGGTTTACGCGGCATCCACCGAGGGCCGTCTTGTGCGTTTCAATTCGGCATCGGGGAAGGAAGAAGGAACGATCGACACCAAGGGGCGGCTCTCGGGCGGTATCGGCACCGGGGAAAACATGTTGATGGTTGGAACTTTCAAAGGCGAGGTGCTGGCATACGACAGGGAAAATGGTAAGCCCTTATGGACCGCCCAAGTCTCCAGCGAGGTGCTGAGTCCGCCGCAGGCAGCCGGCGGCATGGTCGTCGTTCGAGCCGGGGATGGCCGGATTTTTGGCCTGGAAGCCGGCAGCGGCAAACGCAAGTGGGTTTACCAGGGTGCCACCCCATCGCTCACCGTGCGCAACTTTGCCGGTGTCCTGATCTCGGGGGATACCGTATACTCGGGCTTTGCGGGTGGCAAGCTGGTAACAATAAACTTATCCAACGGTGTGGCGGGCTGGGAAGCGGTGGTAGCAAGGCCGCGAGGGGCCACGGAACTGGAGCGTATTGCCGATATCACCAGTCCGCCGATGATCGATGAACAGCAGGTATGCGCTGTCGCCTATCAGGGGCGGGTCGCCTGCTTTGAAATTGGTACGGGTAACCAGCTCTGGGCGAAGGATGTATCGAGCAATGCAGGTCTCGCCATGGACAATAATTATGTTTATGTCAGCGAGAATCGCGGCAGTATCTCGGCCTATGACAAACGGGATGGCACTTCGATCTGGAAACAGGAGCTGCTTAACGGCATGAAATTGTCTCCGCCTCTTCTTCAAGGGAATCATATTGTAGTCGGGGATTCCCAAGGGCACGTTAATGTCATAAAGAGTGAGAACGGCGACATGATTTCGCGCTCTGCCAGTGACGACAGTCCGATTGTTACCCGACCGGTATCTCTGCCGAACGGCTTCGCGGTTCAGACCAGGAAAGGCGGTATCTTCGCATTCGGGCTGTAGACCGCTGACCCCCAGTCATTCAACCGCGTTTAACGCGGACGGTTTACTTTTTCTCCTCTTGAGTATTTTAGTCTTCAGCATAGCCTGAACCATGAAACCTACCCTTGTTCTGGTCGGGCGGCCCAATGTCGGGAAATCGACACTTTTTAACCGCCTGACGCGCAGCCGCGACGCGATCGTCGCGAATATTCCCGGTCTGACGCGAGACCGTCATTACGGTCACGGCAGGCTGGGCGAAAAGCCCTACCTGGTGGTGGATACAGGCGGTTTCGAACCCATGGCCACCGAGGGCATATTGCATGAAATGGCCAAGCAGACACGACAGGCGATCGACGAGGCCGACCTGGTCCTTTTCATTGTTGATGGCAGGACCGGTTTGACTCCACAAGACAGAATCATAGGGGAGCAACTGCGTAAAACCGGGCGCGGAATACTTTTGGTGGTGAACAAGACGGAAGGCATGTCATCCTCCGTCGTTACTGCTGAATTTCACGAACTTGGACTGGGGCAGCCCTGCGCAATTTCAGCCGAGCACGGCGATAACGTCAGTGAACTGGTCGAGTTGGCCCTACTTGATTTTCCTCAGGAGCAGGAAGCCGAAAAACAGGAGGAGCAGCCGAAAATAGCCATTGTCGGACGCCCGAACGTTGGCAAATCAACGCTCGTGAATACCTTGCTGGGCGAGGATCGCGTTATCGCTTTTGATCAGCCTGGGACCACTCGCAGCAGCATTTATATCGATTTCGAACGCAACGGCCGCAGGTATACCCTGATTGATACCGCTGGTTTGCGTCGGCGCGGGAAGGTGCTCGAAACGGTGGAGAAGTTTTCGGTAGTTAAAACGCTGCAATCAGTGGAAGACGCGAATGTCGTAATACTGGTGCTGGATGCGAGCAGCGAGATATCGGATCAGGACGCGCACATCGCCGGATTCATCCTTGAGACGGGTCGTGCGCTGGTGGTGGCGATTAACAAGTGGGACGGCCTGGACAATCATCAACGTGACGTGATCAAGACCAGCATAGCCCGGAAACTGCCCTTTCTGATGAGTTTCGCAAAATTTCACTATATTTCCGCGCTGCTTGGTAGCGGCATAAGAGGCCTGTTGCCATCAATAAACGCAGCCTACAACGCCGCGATGGCGCATTTACCGACCCCCAAGCTCACCCGGGCACTGATTGCAGCGGTAGAGAAGCAACCTCCGCCGCGCAGTGGCGCCTCGCGGCCGAAATTGCGCTATGCCCACCAGGGCGGTTCCAATCCGCCATTGATCATAATCCATGGCAGCGCCCTGGATCAGGTGCCGCAGACCTATCAGCGGTATCTGGAAAATATGTTTCGCGAAACCTTCCAGCTGGAAGGGACGCCTTTGCGGGTGGAGTTTAAAACGGGCCGGAATCCTTTTGCCGGGAAGCGGCCTGCTCCTTTAAGCGAGGCCGACGCAAAACAGGCGCACCGCCGTCGCAGATACGGAAGAAAGCACTATAGCTGAGATTGGGATGGCGCAAGCGCCAGCGGCGGTATCGTTGTTAACGGGATACAAAAGAAAGGCGGAAAGGGCGAGAAGGAAGCGCCCTAATGTAACACTCGGGGGACGCTCAGGATAAACTCTGGAATGGATGCGTCGAAACGGAGGCCGTCTTCAGCGACCATCTGGTAACTGCCCTTCATGGATCCAACCGGTGTGGAAATAGCAGTGCCGCTGGTGTATTCGTAGCTGTCGCCCGGTTTCAACAGGGGTTGTTCCCCCACCACTCCGAGTCCGCGGACCTCCTGCACGCCGCCGCTTCCATCCGCAATAATCCAGTGACGGCTGATGAGCTGCGCGGGAACGGTGCCGGTGTTGGAGAGGACGATGGTATAGGCAAAAACATAACGATCGAGCGCCTCGTCCGACTGTTCCGGAAGATATGTGGTTTGAACCTTGACAATAATTTCGTACTTTTTTCCTTCATCCATAGCTACATTGCACACTATTTTTTGCCTCACGGCAAGGGTGGTTCCGACAAAATAAGTTGAAAAGGCCGAACGGCGGGGTTTTCAGGGTGACGGGATCTCCATCGTGGATGTAGGCAAACCTGCACAATACTCGTTTGTCGAGCGAGTTAACGCGAGATTGCCATTTGCGGTTAAAATTGCCAATTTTCGACTAAAGGATGCCCTTCATGGCTAACTATCGCATCGCCCCGAGTATTCTCTCTGCAAACTTTGCCAAGTTAGGCGAGGAGATCACCGCTGTCATCGATTCAGGTGCGGATTTCATTCACTTTGATGTGATGGATAACCACTATGTGCCCAATCTGACCATTGGGCCGCTGGTCTGCGAGGCGATCCGACCGTTGACGGATGCAGTTATCGACGTGCATTTGATGGTTGAGCCGGTGGATCGTATTGTTCCGGACTTCGCCAAGGCGGGAGCCAATATTATTTCCTTTCACCCGGAGGCATCCAACCATATCGACCGCACGATTGGGCTCATCAAGGAGCAAGGATGCCAAGCGGGCCTCGTGTTCAACCCCGCCACTCCCTTGAATTACCTGGACCACGTACTGGATAAGCTGGACCTGGTGCTGATCATGTCTGTAAATCCCGGTTTCGGCGGCCAGAAGTTTATCCCTGAAGCGTTGGCGAAACTCAGGGCGGTACGCAAGCGCATAGACGAAAGCGGCAGGAAGGTTCTTCTCGAGATTGATGGCGGCGTAAAAGTGGACAACATCGCGGAAATTGCTCGTGCAGGCGCAGATACTTTCGTTGCTGGTTCCGCGATTTACGGCGCGGGCCGGGACAGTGACCCGCATCGTTATGATACAGTCGTGGGCGCACTCCGGGCAGAGTTGGCTAAAGTCTGAATTGGCTGAGCTTGATCGGGCACGAGGCATAAGAGCCTAACTCGGCTCAAGCGTTTGCTACGTGAGGTGCCCGGCTTGCCCTATCCATTCGGAAGGAATTCGCCGGGCTGATTATTGCAGGGCAGTGCAAGGCGCTGTTGTGGTGAGCGGACGGTTCCGCAGCATCCCGAAAAATCCCGTCGCTTCGGACGGGCGTGCTGTCATATGATTGATATTTATCCGAGACCACTAAACTTGAACAAGAGCTTTTCCCCCACGACCGATACCTCTGCGGTTGAAATAAAATTTCCCATTTCCGTCAAGGCTGTGATGGTTGATCTGGACGGAACCCTTTTAGACACCGCGGGGGATCTGGCTGCCGCGGCGAACATGATGCTAAGGGAACTCGGCAAGGCGGAGCTTCCGCTCGAAACCATAAAATCGTACATCGGGAAAGGCATCCAAAAGCTGGTAAAGCGCTCGCTTACCGGGACCCTGGATGGAGAGCCAGATGCCGACCTGTTGGACAAAGCGATGCCACTGTACGAGCGCAACTATGCCAAAACGCTGTGCATGAGCACGCGGCCCTATCCCGGCGTATTGGAAGGATTGAACATCCTGCGTGAGGGTGCTTTTCAGCTGGCCTGTGTTACCAACAAGGCTGAGGCTTTTACCACGCCGCTGCTTCGTGCTACCGGCCTGCTGGATTTTTTCGATATTGTCCTTGCAGGGGATAGTCTGCCCCGGAAGAAGCCTGATCCTATGCCCCTTCTGCATGCCTGTACGCACTTTGGTATTCAGCCGAGCGAGATGCTGCTGATCGGCGACTCGCTTAACGATGCGCAGGCGGCGCGCGCGGCGGGCTGCTGCGTCTTCTGCGTACCGTACGGATATAATGAAGGACGAGACGTGCGCGAACTCGATTGCGACGCTATCGTCCCTTCGTTATTCGAAGCAACAAGGCTGATCCAGAAATTGTCATGATCAACGAAAACAACGGAAATGATCGAATACGTGCCTAGAGCCTGGCGCTGTTGGCGCCGCCGCTCCGATTGTTGGCGTGCCTAGGAATCTCCAGGCCGGTTCCAACGTCGAGTTTCTGCGCATCGTCGCGTATTTTTCCTTTCTTTCTGTGATCGCGGAGTTGAGTCATGACCGAAATCGAATTCAATGATCTTGCCGCACAGGGCTACAACCGTGTCCCGATGGTCCTCGAGACTTTTGCCGACCTCGACACACCCTTGTCGGTTTATCTGAAGCTGGCAAATCGTCCATATTCATACTTGCTGGAATCCGTGCAGGGCGGGGAGCGCTTTGGACGCTACTCCTTTATCGGCCTCCCGGCGAAGACCCGGCTTGAGGCCTGCGGCACTCTTATCCGCGTTATCGGTGACGCTGAAGCGCAAGATATCGAGGCGGAGGACCCGCTGGCTTTCATTCAATCCTATCTGTCACGTTTCAAGGTGGCGCCTTATCCGGGTTTGCCGCGTTTCTGCGGCGGCCTCGCGGGCTATTTCTCCTACGATACTGTGCGTTATATCGAGCGCAAGCTCGCTGCTCATCCCCATGCAAAGGCACGTCCGGCCGGGCTCGGTACCCCGGACATATCCTTGCTGCTATCTGAAGAACTTGCAGTGGTGGATAACCTTTCCGGCAAGCTCTACCTTATCGTTTATGCGAATCCCGCCCTCGCTGGCTCGTACCTGGCGGCCAAGGGACGCTTGAAACAACTTCTGGCAAGTCTGCGCGAACCGGTAGACATCCCTGCGGAGGCGCCCGGCAAGCCGGGAGAGGCTGTTTCCGAATTCAGCGAGGCGGATTTTATCGCGGCAGTGGAGCGTGCAAAGCGCTATATTTTCGATGGCGATATCATGCAGGTTGTGCTTTCGCAGCGTACCAGCAAATCATTTGGCGCATCGCCGCTGGCATTGTACCGCGCCCTGCGCAGCCTGAATCCTTCTCCCTACATGTTTTACTACCATTTTGGCAACTTTCACGTGGTAGGCGCCTCGCCCGAGATTCTGGTGCGTCTGGAGAGCGATAGCGTAACGGTAAGGCCCATCGCAGGCACCCGCCCGCGCGGAAAAACCATGCAGGAGGACTCGGCGCTGGCCGCCGATCTGCTCGCTGATCCAAAAGAACGGGCGGAACATGTCATGCTGATGGATCTCGGGCGCAACGACGTCGGTCGTGTTGCGCAGACCGGCTCCGTTAAAGTCACCGAGAACATGCAAATCGAGAATTACTCGCACGTCATGCATATCGTTTCGAACGTGGAGGGCAAGCTGAAACCCGGCCTGAACGCAATGGACGTGCTGCGTGCGACATTTCCTGCGGGCACTGTAAGCGGAGCCCCGAAAGTACGGGCAATGGAAATTATCGATGAACTCGAAGTCTCGCAGCGGGGCATTTACGCCGGTGCCGTGGGCTATCTTGGATTTAACGGCGATATGGATCTCGCCATCGCGATTCGCACCGGCATTATCAAGGACGGTACACTACATGTTCAGGCCGGGGCTGGCATTGTTGCCGATTCCGTTCCGCAAAGCGAATGGGTCGAAACAAAAAATAAGGCCAAGGCGTTGTTGCGAGCGGCAGAGATTGCTGAAGCGGGATTGGACAGCAAGGTCGAGTAATGCAGACTGGCAGGACGTGACTCTGTGGTATTTAACGCCCCTCGTGCACCCAATGCAGCAACGCATCCATTGCGGGCTGCGCATTTCCCGACCGAGGGTGGTTCACAAAAAAAACCACGACCACGCGTTTGCCGGCTTTATCGAGAACATATCCACTCATGGTTCTTACTCCCTCCAGCAGACCGGTCTTTATATGCGCCTGACCAGCGGCACCGCTGCCGTTAAGCCGTTTCTTCATGGTGCCGTCCACCGCCGCGATCGGCAAAGACGAAATGAACTCCGGCATGACGGGACTCTGGAAGGCCGAGAGTAAAAGTGCGCCGAGGTGCCCGGCGCTGATACGTTCATTGCGTGATAACCCTGAGCCGTTTTCGATCACCAGTTCGGGAAAGCTGAGCCGACGGGACGTCAGCCACCGCTGCATCGCCATGGCCGATTTTTCGAGCGTTGCGCGTGGCTTGTCAGGGCTGCTGGCTGCGCCATTTGTTGCGCTGTTCAGTATCATATCGGTCCCCCCCGCGCCCACTCCCGAAGCAGGACCACTGGTTAACCCCAGCGCAAGGTATAGTTGCCGTGCTGCTGTGTTATTACTGAATTTATTGATATCCCGCACGATATCTGCAAGCGGGGGAGATTGATGGGTTTCCAGTGGCGTTATTCCTTCGGGAACAGTGCCCGTGCGTACCCTGCCGCGAAATGTGCCGCCTTGCTCTTCCCATAATTGCTTGAACAGGCTGAAGATATAATCGGTAGTATCGTGCACGCTTAGATAAAGGGTTTTTTCACCGCAATCGCTGGAATAAATGCCGCTGAGGGCAATCAAGCCCCGGACATTGCCGCTAGCGGCGGTACGAATATCAGTATCGAGCGCATCGCGCCATACGTTACATGGACCGCTTACCAGGGTCAGGCCGTTTTTGAGGTCAAGTGACCCAAGGAAAGGATCGGCGACAATCCTGACGGTTTTGCTCGCCGGTTGCGGAATCAGGCGCAGCGCAAGCGTGCGGTAATTCACGAGTAGCGCCTCAGGGAGTACATTATAGGAGCGGTGTGGTTTGCCGTCGAAAGCCGCCGGGTCGGCACTCGGCAGCTCGAAATGGCTGCCATCCAGCACCAGATCTCCGGTGATCTCGCGTAGCCCAGTTTGACGCAGTCGCCGGGTGAGCAGCCAGAAGTTTTCCAGATTCAGCTTGGGATCGCCATAACCCTTGATGATAAGGTCGCCCTGAAGGGTATCGCCATTCAGTACGCCATTTACATATAGCTCGGTTTTCCAGGTATAGGCCGGTCCCAACAGTTCCAGCCCGGCAAAAGTCGTGACGAGCTTCATCACCGACGCCGGGTTCATACCGGTCCCGGCGTTCACTGCTAGCCGCGGTTGGGCCGTGCCGATCTCATGTACGTAAACCGCAGTCGCAGATGTGGGAATCCCGGCCTGTTTGAGCGCAAGGCTGACCGGCGCAGGCAGGTTATGAGCAAGCGCCGGCAGCGATAGAAGAGCAAGAATGCCACATCGAAAACCCCATGCGATGGCGGCGTATGCTTGCCACGCAAGGGTTGCACTCCGGTTGAAAAATTCGAGCATCAGGTCTCTGCTGTGTCACCCTGGAACATTCCGCCGTCCACCGGAAACTGTAAGTACGGCGTTTCTACCACATGACATGAGCCGGGAACCGAAATTGAGTACGGCTCACGAGGTCTATTTTTGGCATAGGTCGAGCACGCGCAGCGTCCCCTTCACCAGAAAATCCAATTCCTGTTGAGTGATGACGTATGGCGGCATAAAGTAGACCGTATTACCCAGCGGGCGCAACGATAACTCCTGCTTAAGCGCTGCCTGAAAAAAAGTTGCGGCAAAAGCGGGATCGGAGGTCTCAACTTCGAATGCCCAGATCATGCCGCAATTGCGAAAGTTCTTCACCTTTGGATGGAGTGTAATTGGACGTACCGCCTTGTTGAGATAATCTGCCGTGACGCGGTTAGCATCGATGATTTTGTCCTGTTCGAAGATATCCAGTGTCGCGAGGGCGGCGCGACATGCTAATGCGTTACCTGCATGAGTATGCGAATGTAGAAAGCCGAGGGCGGTCTTGTCGTGGTAAAACCCGCGATAAACGCCGTCTGTGGTCATCACCACGGACAGCGGCAGATAACCGGCGGTCAGCCCCTTCCCCAGGCACAAGAAATCTGGAACGATGTTCGCCTGCTCGCAGGCGAACATCGTTCCTGTTCTGCCGAAACCAACTGCAATCTCGTCGGCGATGAGATGTACCTGGTACTCGTCGCATATCCTACGTGCGAGCTTGAGATACTCGGGGTGATACATAGCCATTCCGGCTGCGCCCTGCACCAGCGGTTCGACGATAAGCGCTGCGGTTTCCGCATGATGTTCGGCCAGGTGAGCGTCGAGCGCACTGGCTGCGCGAATCGCATATTCACGGGGGGATTCCCCTCCGGCCGCATGACGCCAGTCTGGAGTGGGCACGCGCGCATTGTGGCGCAGCAGCGGCCCATAGGCATCCGTAAATAATGCCACATCGGTGACTGACAGCGCGCCCAGCGTTTCGCCGTGGTAGCCATTCTGCAGGCTGACAAAACGGTTTTTTTCAGGTAGCCCGCGGTTGCGCCAATAATGAAAACTCATCTTTAACGCGGTTTCAATTGCGGACGCGCCGTCGCTGCTATAGAAGCAGTGCCCCAGGTTACCCGAAACCAGTTTACTCAGGCGCGCCGATAGCTGCACCACCGGCTCATGCGTGAAGCCGGCAAGCATCACATGTTCCAGCCTGTCAAGCTGATCGCGGAGGGCGGCGTTGATGCGTGCATTGGTGTGACCGAACAGATTCACCCACCAGGAACCGATTGCATCGAGGTAGCGTTTCCCTTCATAGTCATAAAGCCACACGCCTTTGCCTCGCGCGATGGCGACCAGCGGCAGCGTCTCATGCTGCTTCATCTGGGTGCAGGGGTGCCAGACCGATCTTAAGCTCTGCTCCGGCAAGTGTTTACTACTCATTGTCGGTATTCTGGCGATTGCGCATTAAAAGGACGACGCGTGTATGAGCGGGAAGTGAGATAAAGCGCAATTTTGCGGATATCAGGTGCGGTTGCGACTGCAACGGCGCCCACTGAAAAAGGGGTCGTTGGAAGTGTATCATCCTCGCGGAGAATTTTCCTGTACTACGCTAAGCGCGAAGTCGACTTTACATGACCAAGCGCGGTGTCTGGATACCTGGCTCACTGTACCGTACCCCTGCCTGCTGCCTCGTCGACCTTATCTCCTGGCTTCCTCATGAGGCGGCAAAGGGAAGGGCGGAGACCTTCACGAAATGATGAGCTGTCGCAGAGCCCTCAAGGCAGCGCTCAAATATGTTTTATTGCCTTCTACTTGAAATCCCGTCCGACACCAACTATTATTAGCACTCGTTCGCGGTGAGTGCTAATAATTCGTATGAATTCAGCTGCGAACAGTTGTTCCGAGATTTCATCGTTTTAATTTCAGACAGGAGAGTGAAAACATGAGGATTCGTCCCTTACACGACCGCGTTATTGTCAAGCGGCTGGAAGAAGAGCGCAAGACCGCGTCCGGTATTGTCATCCCTGACAGTGCTGCAGAGAAGCCCGATCAAGGGGAAATTATAGCCGTAGGTAAAGGCAAGGTCGGCGACGATGGCAACGTGCGCGTGCTGGAAGTGAAAGTCGGCGACAAGGTGCTGTTCGGCAAGTATTCCGGACAAACAGTGAAGGTAGAGGGGGAGGAGCTTCTGGTAATGCGCGAGGAAGACATTATGGGCGTTATCGAAGGTTAATTTACCAGCGACGGCCTTACACAAGATTTCCGAACATTTAGGAGAATTAAATTATGGCAGCGAAAGAAGTGAAATTTGGCGACTCAGCACGCCACAAACTGATAAACGGGGTGAATGTTCTTGCCGATGCGGTAAAGGTCACATTGGGACCGAAAGGGCGTAATGTCGTGCTCGAGCGTTCCTATGGCGCCCCTACCATTACCAAGGATGGCGTTTCGGTTGCGAAAGAAATCGAACTGAAGGACAAGTTCGAGAACATGGGCGCGCAAATGCTCAAGGAGGTGGCGAGCAAGACATCTGACGTAGCGGGTGATGGCACCACTACCGCCACCGTGCTGGCGCAGTCGATTGTGAAAGAAGGCATGAAGTATGTCGCCGCCGGGATGAACCCGATGGATCTCAAGCGCGGCATCGATAAAGCGGTAACCGCGACGGTTGAACAACTCAAGCAAATTTCCAGGCCTTGTACGACCGGCAAGGAAATTGCTCAGGTGGGAAGCATTTCGGCTAACTCCGACCTCGAAATTGGCAAAATCATTGCAGACGCAATGGAAAAAGTAGGTAAGGAAGGCGTGATTACGGTAGAAGATGGCTCCGGGCTGCAAAATGAACTTGATGTAGTGGAAGGGATGCAATTCGATCGCGGCTATCTATCGCCCTATTTCATAAATAACCCCGATAGGCAGATTTGCGCCCTGGAAAATCCTTTTATCCTGCTGCATGACAAAAAAATCTCGAATATTCGTGAATTGCTGCCAGTGCTGGAACAGGTAGCGAAGGCCGGCAAGCCGCTCCTCATTATTGCTGAAGACGTGGATGGCGAGGCCCTGGCGACCCTGGTGGTGAACAATATCCGTGGGATTCTCAAAACTTGCGCCGTGAAAGCGCCGGGCTTCGGGGATCGTCGCAAGGCAATGTTGGAAGATATTGCCATCCTTACTGGTGGAACCGTTATCGCTGAGGAAGTGGGTCTGTCGCTGGAGAAGGCAACGCTGAGCGAACTGGGTCAAGCCAGGCGCGTGGAAGTGGGTAAGGAAGAAACAACGCTTATCGACGGAGCCGGCGATATAAAGAATATCGAGGCCCGCGTCAAACAGGTCCGGGCCCAAATAGAAGAAGCCACGAGCGACTACGACAAGGAAAAATTGCAGGAGCGGGTCGCTAAACTGGCTGGCGGCGTAGCGCTGATCAAAGTGGGCGCGGCCACCGAAGTTGAGATGAAAGAGAAAAAAGCGCGCGTGGAAGATGCGCTCCATGCGACTCGCGCCGCCGTGGAAGAAGGTATCGTTCCAGGCGGTGGCGTAGCTTTGTTGCGTACCCGCATAGCTGTTGGTCAAATCAAGGGCGACAACCCCGATCAGGACGCCGGTATCAAGATCGTTCTGCGTGCACTGGAAGAGCCGCTGCGCCAGATTGTTGCCAACTGCGGTGATGAGCCTTCAGTGGTCATCAACAAAGTTTCTGAAGGTCAGGGCAATTTCGGTTACAACGCCGCCACTGGTGAGTACGGTGACATGGTCGAAATGGGTGTGCTCGATCCTACCAAAGTCACCCGGTATGCCCTGCAGCACGCGGCTTCCGTGGCCGGCCTGATGCTTACCACCGATGCTTTGGTGGCGGAGCTGCCTAAGGACGAATCCGGTGGCGGCGGCATGGGTGGCATGGGCGGTGGCATGGGCGGTATGGGCGGTATGGGCGGCATGGACATGTAGGTTGGTCGCACAACGGCAGTACAACAAAAACCCCGCTCCGGTGGGGTTTTTTGTTGTGCCAAAGCTGCCGCAAGATTGATTATACGAATTTTGCGGTCAGCGCATTGGGCCTGCCGCAGCGCCGAATCACTTTGAGTTTCATGCTTCGGCGCGCTCCGAACGGCGCTGAGATTGCCATTATTGTTGTTTCGCTGGTATTGCCCCTCCCTTTGCTGATTTTCGATCCAGTTGCGGGCGTTGGGCGATACTATGAGAAATGGAGGCAATTGGATGAGATAATCTCTACTTTCCACTGCCTGCCGATAGGGCGCACCTCGATTTAACTTCTTATCATGACACCAGAACAGTATTGTCAGGAAAAAGCTGTCCAGAGCGGCTCCAGTTTCTACTACAGTTTTCTCTACTTACCAGCCGAAAAGCGGCGTGCGATCACTGCGTTATATGCCTTTTGCCGCGAAGTGGATGACGTTGTGGACGAATGCAGCGATGAGGCGGTGGCGCGCGCCAAGCTTGCGTGGTGGCGGCAGGAAGTCAATTCCATGTTTAGTGCCGAAAGTCCAACCAAGCCCAGCCATCCCGTGGCGAAAGCGCTGGCTAATGTGTCGCATACGTTCAATCTCACTGCCGAGCGACTGAATCAGATAATCGATGGCATGGAAATGGACCTCAACTATAATCGTTACGCCGACTTCGATACCTTGCGGCACTACTGCTATCATGTGGCAAGCGTGGTGGGATTATGTTCGGCAGAGATATTCGGTTATCGAAATCCGGATACATTAAAGTACGCCGAGGATCTCGGGCTCGCGTTTCAGCTTACCAACATCATACGTGACGTAGGCGAAGACGCCCGTCGCGACCGTATTTATCTACCGCAAGATGAGCTTGCGCGGTTCGGGGTAACCGAGGGCGACATCCTCAATAGTCGCGAAACCGAAGAATTCAAGAGATTGATGGAGTTTCAGATCGAGCGGGCTGAAAGTTACTACACCCGGGCGTTTGCAGCATTGCCTGATGAGGATCGAAAAAAGCAGAGGCCAGGCATCGTCATGGCGGCGATCTACCGATCGTTATTGACGGAAATCAAGCAAGACGGTTGCCATGTCCTTCATCAACGGGTCAGCCTGACACCGATACGCAAATTGTGGATCGCGTGGATCACATGGATGAGGGGATAGGCGTCCTGCTGTCTCGCGCCCGCCTGCTTCTAAACGTTGGAACTGCTGCAACGCACAGGTTCCGCAGTATTGTTCTTCTTAGTGTGAGCCGATATCCGGCTATTTAAAAGGATTCAGCATTCCGTCGGTGAACGTTGAGTGGAACAGCATATCTCGCCTTTGCATCATTTTGCTAAACGTACATCATGGTTTCCCATCGTGTCATCCGTTTATGAAAGATCTGAAAAGTTACAGTCCTTCGAAGGATCTGCTGAAGAATCGCGTCGTTATGGTCACCGGTGCCGGGCAGGGGATAGGCCGTACTGCGGCGCTCACTTACGCGATGCATGGTGCTACCGTTATACTACACGGCCGCAATGTCCAGAAATTGGAGGGCGTGTATGACGAGATTGAGGCGGCAGGTGGCGCTCAGCCAGCAATCTTTCCACTCGATCTGGAAAAAGCCGAGGACAAGGATTTTTTGGCAATTGCCCACGCCATCAAGCAGCAACTTGGCAGGCTGGATGGAATTTTGCACAATGCAGCATTACTGTTTAACCTGACGCCGCTGCACTCCCAGACAATGGAGCAATGGCAGGCCCTGCTGCGTGTCAACTTGATTGCACCGTTCGCTCTGACGCGAGCCTGTCTTGGACTGCTAAAGGCATCTCCGGATGCTCACGTGATAATGACATCGGACTCGCATGGTCATGCGCCCGCAGCGTACTGGGGCGGTTTCGCGGTGGCCAAGGCGGGCCTCGAGGCTTTGGCAAGGATTCAGGCGCAGGAATGGGAAATACTTCCGAATTTGCATATAAACGTCATCATTCCAGGACCCACGCACACTCCGCAGCGCACCCGGACACACCCCGCAGAGATCAAGCATAGCCTGCTTCAGCCACAGGATCTCATGCCGTATTATTTATATCTGATGGGGCCGGATAGTATAACGGTCCGCGGCGAAACAGTAATTTGCCAGGGCCGTGTATAGTATGGCTGCTGCGGCGGAGAGAAAAAGGTATAATTTACATACAACAGCGGAAAAAACCCTGCGAAAGTGGCGGAATTGGTAGACGCACCAGATTTAGGTTCTGGCGCCGAAAGGTGTGGGGGTTCGAGTCCCCCCTTTCGCACCAGGGATTCGCTAGGCGGTGTCGGATAAGCCTTCATGCGGGCTGTCGTGCCTCTCCGACCGCAGATGCCGCGCGATCGTTACCCCCAACCATCAGGAAATGTAATGCAAACGAATGTCGAACAATTGGGCGCGCTGGAACGCCGCATCAACGTTTCAATTCCTCAGGAGAAAATCCAGACGGAGGTGGAAAACCGCCTGAAGCGACTGGCTCGCACGGCTAAACTGCACGGGTTTCGGCCCGGCAAGGTGCCCTACAAGGTAGTCTTGCAGCAATACGGCCCGCAGGTTCGCCAGGAAGTAATAGGGGATGCACTGAAGAAGAATTTCAATGAGGCCGTGCGCGAAAATAACCTTCGGGTTGCAGGCTATCCTCATTTCGAACCGAAAGCTGCGGATGGGGATATTTCCCCCATTGAATTTAGTGCGACATTCGAGGTCTATCCGGATGTGGTGCTGGGTGACTTAAGCGACATCGAGGTGGCAAGGCCCGTGGTGAACGTCACACTTGCTGATGTCGATAAAACGATAGAGGTACTTCGCAGGCAACGTGTTCAGTTCGAAGCTGGCGATGATCCTGCGCAGGCGGGGGATCGAATTGGTATCGATTATAGTGGCGTTATCGACGGGGTAGAATTTGCAGGCAATAAAGCTGAGAATTTTACACTGGTACTCGGAGAGGGCCGACTGCTCAAGGACTTTGAAGCTCCCCTTATCGGGATGAGGGCAGGCGAAAGCAAAACATTTGAAGTTACATTTCCGGCGGATTATCATGGTAAGGAGGTTGCGGGCAAAACCGCGACGTTTGAAGTCAGACTCAACGGAGTTGAGTCACCGAGGCTGCCGGAAGTTAACGCTGAATTTGCAACATCGCTAGGTGTCGCGAACGGCGATATCGAAACAATGCGCCGCGAGATTGAGGCTAATCTCAAGCGAGAGGCATCCAAGCGGGTAAATGCAAAACTCAAGGAGCAGGTGATGCAGGCGCTCCTCGATAGTACCAGTATCGAGTCTCCGAAAGCATTGGTGGAGCTTGAGCTGGAGCGTTTAACACAGGATGCGCATAACGAGTTGGCGTCCCGCGGCCTTGCTGCCAAGAATATGCCATTGCCGCAGGAATTGCTCAAGGAGCGCGCGCAGCGTCGAGTCGGTCTTGGGTTGATCTTGGGGGAACTGGTGAAGGCCCATAACTTGCATCCGAGACCCGAGCAGGTGCGCGCGGTGGTGGAAGATCTCGCGCAAAGTTACGAAAATCCCGCCGAGGTTACCAAATGGCATTATTCAGCCCCGGAACGACTCAGCGAGATCGAGTCGGCGGCGCTGGAAGACAACGTCGTGAAGTGGGTGTTGGAAAATGTTAAGGTGGCGGATAAGGAAATGTCTTTGGACGAGTTAATGGGAAGATCATGACATGATGCAACAGCTTCATTGGACGCAGCAATCTCTCGATACATCTGGCCTCGGCCTGATCCCTATGGTGATCGAAACCAGCGGGAGGGGGGAGCGCGCATATGACATTTATTCCCGTCTGTTGAAAGAGAGGGTCATATTTCTTGTCGGCCCGGTCACAGAGGCATCTGCCAACCTGATTGTGGCTCAACTCTTGTTTCTGGAATCGGAAAACGCGGACAAGGATATCCACTTTTACATTAATTCTCCGGGTGGTCTGGTTTCGGCTGGCATGGCGATTTACGATACTATGCAGTATATAAAACCGGATGTCAGCACGCTCTGTATCGGGCAGGCTGCAAGTATGGGGTCGCTGCTGCTTACTGCGGGCACAAAGGGTAAACGCTATTGCCTTACTAACTCGCGAGTGATGATCCATCAGCCATTGGGTGGCTTCCAGGGGCAGGCCTCGGATATCGAAATACATGCTAAAGAGATCCTGTTTCTAAAGCGACGCTTGAATGAGTTACTGGCGAAACACAGTGGCCAAAGCATAGAAACCATTGAGAGAGATACGGATCGGGATAATTTTCTCAGTGCTGAGCAATCGGTGACATACGGCCTGGTCGATGCTGTGCTAACCTCCAGAAGTGAGGGTCCGGGTTAAAATCTAATATGGGGGGATTTATGAAGGAACCTCCGGAGCGGTTAGACGGGATGTCATGTTGTTAGATTGCGACAAAGAAAGATGCGTGCCGCGTCGTAACGCCTGGCGTCGCCGCGAAAGTGGAGCCGCATATTGCCGCTTTCACGCTGCATATAATGAGCAGGAAACTGATGCCAGGCAGGCGCTCGACAGAGCACCGGTTCAGAGGTTCCTTAGCTACGAGCGCGCTCGCTCGGATAATGCGGGATAAAGACTATGTCGGAGAAAACTGGCGGGGAAAAACTGCTTTATTGTTCGTTCTGTGGCAAAAGCCAGCACGAAGTGAAGAAGCTTATTGCCGGTCCATCGGTATTTATTTGCGACGAGTGTATTGAGCTTTGCAACGATATTATCCGTGAGGAAATACAGGGAGCCGAGGCCGCCAAACTTACCAAGTCGGACCTGCCGGTTCCGCACGAGATTCGCCAGATTCTCGACCAGTACGTAATTGGCCAGGAGCAGGCGAAAAAAATACTGTCTGTGGCGGTATACAATCACTACAAGCGCCTGAGAAATCTCTCAAAGTCGGGCGATTCAGACGACATCGAGCTATCGAAGAGCAACATTTTGCTGATTGGGCCCACGGGTTCTGGCAAGACACTGCTTGCGCAGACATTGGCCCGACTGCTTGATGTGCCTTTTGTCATGGCTGACGCGACCACCCTTACGGAAGCGGGCTATGTCGGCGAAGACGTTGAAAATATTATTCAGAAGCTGCTTCAAAAATGTAATTATGACGCCGAAAAGGCTCAGCAAGGAATTGTCTATATAGACGAAATTGATAAAATTTCGCGTAAATCGGACAATCCTTCCATCACCCGCGACGTTTCCGGAGAGGGGGTTCAGCAGGCTCTGCTCAAGTTGATCGAGGGCACAATCGCGTCGGTACCGCCTCAGGGAGGGAGAAAGCATCCCAATCAGGAGTTCGTGCAGGTCGATACGACCAACATTCTCTTTATTTGCGGCGGTGCTTTTGATGGCCTGGACAAGGTGATACGCGCCCGTTCGGAAAAGGGCGGGATTGGTTTTGGCGCGAATGTGCAAAGCCAGGAGAACCGCAAGGACGTCGGTGCGCTTCTGCGGGGTGTTGAGCCGGAAGATTTAGTCAAGTATGGCCTGATCCCGGAATTTGTGGGGCGGTTGCCGGTGGTCGCCACCCTTGAAGAGTTGGATGAGTCAGCATTGATTCAAATTCTGACCGAACCAAAGAACGCGCTTATCAAACAATATCAGAAAATGTTCCATATGGAAGGCGGCGTCGATCTCGAGTTTCGGGAGCAGGCCCTCAAAGCGATTGCCAGGAGAGCGCTGGCCCGAAAAACGGGCGCTCGCGGCTTACGCTCGATTCTGGAGAGTACCTTGCTTGATACGATGTTCGATTTGCCGTCATTGGAAAATGTAGCCAAAGTGGTAATTGATTACGGCTCAGTCAACGGCGATGTCAAACCAATCCTGATTTATTCGGATAAACCGAAGGTGGCCAAGAGCTGTTAACCGGCGTAGCTCACGTTCATTATTTGCCCGGCTTGGTTGGGCCCGTGTCTTGAATTTTACCGCGGCGCCCCCATAACCTCTTAACTCTGTTTGTTCTCATAGGTGCGAGCCGATATGTCCTCTTCAATCATTGATCCTAGTCAAATTTCGTTGCCGCTATTGCCATTGCGGGATGTCGTTGTATTTCCGCACATGGTGATCCCCCTTTTTGTCGGACGGCCAAAGTCGATAAAGGCGCTGGAAGTCGCCATGGAGTCGGGCAAGAGTATACTGCTCGTGGCGCAGAAATTCGCGGCCAAGGACGAGCCTGCGCCGGACGATCTCTACAGCGTATGCAGCGTCGCCAATCTGCTCCAGATGCTCAAATTGCCGGACGGTACCGTCAAGGTGCTGGTCGAAGGCGGGCGTCGTGCCCGCATTATAAAGGTCGTCGATGACGGCAATTATTTCACTGGCCAGGCTTCGCTACTCCCGCCGGATGCGGTGGACAACCATGAGGTTGAAGCAATGCGTCGAGCATTGCTCGCGCAATTCGACCAGTATGTAAAGCTCAACAAAAAAATACCACCCGAGATTCTGACCTCATTAAGCGGCATCGATGAAGCGGGACGTTTGGCTGACACGATCGCCGCGCATTTGCCGCTGAAACTCGAGCAGAAGCAGGAGGTGCTGGAAATTTTTGATGTGCCGAAACGGCTCGAGCATCTGTTGGGGTTGCTTGAGACCGAACTTGATATTCTTCAAGTCGAAAAACGCATCCGGGGCAGGGTGAAGCGCCAGATGGAGAAAAGTCAGCGCGACTACTATCTCAACGAACAGGTAAAGGCCATCCAGAAAGAACTGGGTGAAGGCGAAGATGGCGCTGATCTCGAAGAGGTCGATAAGAAAATCAAGTCCGCTCAGATGCCGAAGGATGCGCGCGCCAAGGCTGAAGCCGAACTGAAAAAACTGCGCCTGATGTCTCCCATGTCTGCAGAAGCCACCGTCGTGCGCAATTATATTGACGCACTGGTGGCGTTGCCATGGAAGAAAAAAAGCAAAATCAGTAAAAATCTTTCTGCCGCAGAAGTCGTGCTGGAACAAGACCATTATGGTCTTGAGAAAGTCAAGGAGCGCATTGTCGAGTACCTGGCGGTGCAGCAGCGTGTGGATAAGTTGAAAGCGCCCATTCTCTGCCTTGTGGGCCCGCCGGGAGTGGGTAAGACATCGCTCGGCCAGTCCATTGCCCGAGCCACCAATCGGAAGTTTGTGCGCATGTCCCTGGGAGGCGTTCGGGATGAGGCCGAAATACGCGGTCATCGGCGGACCTATATCGGATCCATGCCAGGCAAGATCTTGCAGAACATGACCAAGGTGGGTGTCAAGAATCCCTTGTTCCTGCTTGATGAAGTCGACAAGATGGGCATGGATTTTCGCGGGGATCCTTCCTCGGCGCTCCTGGAAGTGCTGGATCCGGAACAGAACAATTCATTCGTGGATCATTATGTTGAGGTTGAGTATGATTTGTCGGATGTCATGTTTGTGGCAACGGCGAACACGCTTAACATACCCCCAGCCCTGCTGGACCGGATGGAGGTGATTAGGCTCTCGGGATATACGGAGGATGAGAAGCTCAACATCGCCATGCGCTACCTGCTGCCCAAGCAAATGAAAAATCATGGATTGAAGGAGCAGGAACTGGCGGTATCGGAATCGGCATTACGAGATATCACCCGCTATTACACGCGTGAGGCCGGGGTTCGTGCCATGGAACGGGAAATCTCCAAAATATGCCGAAAAGTGGTTAAGGCGCTACTTTTGAAAAGCGGTCAGAAAAAGGTCACGGTCACCGGTCGCAATCTCGATAAGTATCTTGGCGTACGGCGCTACACCTATGGGGTGGCTGAAGAGAAAAATCAGGTGGGACACGTTACCGGTCTGGCGTGGACGGAAGTGGGAGGGGAGCTGCTGACCATTGAGGCAGTCGTGCTGCCTGGGAAGGGAAAAACGATTACCACAGGAAAATTGGGCGAGGTGATGCAGGAGTCAATCCAGGCCGCGCTGTCCGTTGTGCGCAGCCGTTCGAGGACACTGGGTATTTCCGAGGATTTTTACCAGAAGAGCGATATTCATATCCACTTGCCGGAGGGGGCGACCCCGAAGGATGGTCCGAGCGCCGGAATCGGCATTTGTATAGCCATGGTGTCGGCGCTGACAGGCATTGCTGCTCGAGCGACGGTGGCGATGACAGGGGAAATCACTTTGCGAGGTGAGGTTTTGCCCATTGGAGGACTCAAGGAAAAACTGTTGGCGGCTCACCGTGGAGGTATCAAATCCGTACTGATCCCCGAGGACAACGTCAAGGATTTGACCGAAATCCCCGAGAACATTAAAAACCGGCTGGATATCCACCCGGTAAAATGGATCGATCAGGTACTCGATTTCGCCCTGGAACGGAAGCCGGAGCCGCTCCCCGCGTCCGCCTCGGCTGTTCCTGCACCTGTTGCGGTTGAGGGGGATGTGACCAGCACGGTGATTAAGCACTAGGAAAAAAATGTGTTCGGGTTCGACGGCGGGCTGGGTTAAACTCCAGGTGTCGCCGTTGAGCCCGTTTTTATCCTGAATAATCTTGACCAAGCCCAAGCGGCTTGATATAAACCGATTGCAGGGTCAAAAGTATTTTAACAATAACGAAAGGGGAACCACGTGAACAAAGCCGAACTCATCGATGCCATCGCCAAGTCTTCCGATATTTCCAAAGCCTCTGCGGGACAAGCGTTGGACGGCGCATTATCCGCTATTAAAGCCGCTCTCAAGAAAGGCGAGAGTGTAACCCTCGTCGGCTTTGGAACCTTCAGGGTGGGCAAGCGTGCGGCTCGTACGGGCCGTAATCCCCGGACGGGCGCAGCGATCAAGATCAAGGCTGCGAAAGTCCCGAAATTCAGCGCTGGCAAGGCGCTCAAGGATGCAGTAAACTAGAAGTCTTTTGGCCGGGGTGCTTAGCTCAGTTGGTAGAGCGTCGCCCTTACAAGGCGAATGTCGGCGGTTCGACCCCGTCAGCACCCACCAGCGAAAATTATTAGATTGTTGGAGTGGTAGTTCAGTTGGTTAGAATACCGGCCTGTCACGCCGGGGGTCGCGGGTTCGAGTCCCGTCCACTCCGCCAGCTTTGTGTTAAACCAGGGCGAACGCAAGTTCGCCTTTTTTGTTCATTTTTCTCGATTAATGTTTGATTTTGTCCATAGAAAAAGACGAATCGTCCAGATCATCATGGGTCTTGCCGTGCTGCCGTTCCTGTTCTGGGGCCTCGAGTCGTATCAGAGCAATGAGGGCGAAGATTTCATCGCCATGGCCGCAGGAGAGAAAATCCAGCGCCAGGAATTCGACCAGGCGATGCGCAATCAGCAGGAAAGCATGCGAGCAACGATGGGAGAGAATTTTAACGATACCATGCTGGACAGGCCCGAAGTGCGAACCGCGGTCCTTGAGGGGCTGATTCAGCAACGCTTGTTAAAGCATGAGGCATCCAGCGCAGGCTTAGCCGTACTCGACCCGCAATTGGTGGAGATGATACAAAACATTTCCGCTTTTCAGGAAGATGGCAAGTTTTCGAAGCAGCGCTACGAAGAGTTGCTGCGGGGCCAGGGTATGACTCCGCGAACATTTGAAGCCCGGGTGCGGCAGGAACTCATGCGCCAGCAACTGATTGCGCCTTATGGCGAAAATGGCTTCGTTTCAGACACAGTAGCGGAAAAATTGCTAAGGCTGAGCGAAGAACAGCGCGAAATCAGCCTTGTTCAAATACTACCGGCCGAGTTCCTGGGGCGTGTCAAACCCGACGATGCGGCCATCAAGGCTTATTACGACTCCCACCAGGCTGAGTTCCAGCTGCCGGAACAAGTACAAGTTGAATACGTGGTGCTTTCGCTGGAAAAATTAGCTGAACAATCGCCCGTGAGTACAGAAGAGGCGATGAAATATTTTGACGAGCACAGGAGTGAATTCGGCCAGACGGAAGAACGACGCGCCAGCCACATCCTGCTAAGCGCTCCGGCATCCGCCTCCGACGCCGAGCGGCAGTCAGCGCGGGCCAAAGCCGAGCAATTACTCATCCAGGCGAGGAAAGCCCCGCAAAATTTTGCCGAGCTTGCCAAGCAGAATTCCCAAGACCCGGGCTCGGCAGCCAATGGCGGGGATCTTGGCTATTTTGGACGCAATATGATGGTCAAGGCTTTTGAGGACGTTGTTTTCCAGATGAAGCCGGATGACATCAGTAATATCGTCGAGACAGACTTTGGTTTTCACATCATTAAACTCACGGCGATCAAAGGTGCGAAGGCGGTTGATTTTAACGAGGTAAAAGGTCAGGTTGAGCAGCAAATCAAAAACGAGAAAGCCGGCAAGCTTTTCGGCGAAGTAGCGGATGGCTTCAGCAATTTAGTTTATGAGCAGAGCGATAGCCTTCAGCCCGCCGTGGAAAAATTTAACTTACCTGTTCAGCGAAGTGACTGGATAGGCAGAGACTCGGGCCAGCCACCATACTTGACCAACGCGAGACTGCTGCAGGCGATATTCGCGGAGGATGCACTAAAGAACAAGCGCAACACGGAAGCGGTCGAGGTCGCGCCCAACACCCTGGTTGCGGCGAGGGTCCTTGACCATAGACCAGCCCGGATGCCCTCTATTGCGGAGTTGAAGGATAAAATTTCTGCGGTGGTAGCGCAGCAGGAAGCGCGAGCGCTGGCGACTAAGGAGGGCAAGGAAAAGCTTGCGCAGTTACATGCGGGAAAGCGAACCGACATTACCTGGAGCGCAGCTCAGCGGGTCTCGCGAAAGGATCCGCAGGGTCTCGATAACGATACGCTGCGCGCCGCATTCAAGACTGATACCGCGGCATTGCCATCTTATACGGGGGTGGAGAATCCTAAAGGCGGTTTCACTTTGATTCGGGTCAGTCGTGTCGTTCAGCCAGAGGTGCCAGACGTGGCTACACGCAGAGCTTTTGCGAAACAACTGCAGCAGTTGCTTACCCAGGAGGAACTGACATCCTATTTAGCGGGTGTTAGGACGCGTTATGACGTTTCGGTCAGGAGCGTTAACTAGAAAGGCATTTATCCACTAAAGGCAGGAGTCGATGACGTCAAACGCTATCGTGTTGAACCCCGCGTCCACATGGGTAATTTCTCCGGTGATGCCGCTCGCGAGGTCGCTGCACAAAAAGGCGGCCGTGTTGCCTACCTCCATGATCGAAACATTTCGACGTAACGGGGCGACTTTTTCGGTATAGCTCAACAATTTTCCGAAGTTGCTGATTCCGGCTGCGGCCAGGGTTTTGATTGGACCAGCGGAAATGGCATTGACCCGTATCCCCTTGGGCCCAAGGCTGGATGCCATGAAGCGCACGTTTGCCTCAAGACTTGCCTTAGCCAGTCCCATGACGTTGTAACTCGGCATAACGCGAGCCGAGCCCAGGTAGGTAAGCGTGAGAAGGGCACCATTGCGCCCCTGCATCAGCGGCAGGCCGGCTTTTGCCAAAGCTGCGAAGCTATAGGAGCTTACATCGTGCGCGATGCGAAAAGCTTCCCGATTGACACTTTCCAGATAGTCTCCGCTCAAAGCCTCCCGTGGCGCAAAAGCGATGGAGTGAACGATGCCGTCAAGGCCATCCCAGTGTTGTCCCAGGCTGTCGAAACACTTCGCAATGTCCTCATCATTTGAAACATCGCAAGGAAATAGCAAATCGCTATCAAACTCGGTGATGAGTTTAGCAACGCGTTCGCGGATTCCCTCTCCCTGATAAGTGAAGGCCAATTTCGCGCCTTCGCGATGCATCGCCTTCGCAATTCCATAAGCAATGGAGCGATTACTGAGCAATCCGGCGATGAGGATCCGCTTATCGGCGAGCAGTGTCATGTTATATCCTTGCAATGTATTGAACGATCGGGGGGATTATAGCGTCAAGTTATTGGCGCTTGTGGAATCATCGAATTTTAGCTGGCCGGTGCTCAGTCTCCATGTCGGTTATACGCTACACTTGCATCAATGAAGGCAGCTTTAGCGGATCCCCCTAGTAAATCCACGGTTGCGCAATGCGCAGGCGCGGCGGCAGCGTGGCGAAACGGAACGTGTCGAAGCCGATGCGCGCGCGGGCGGAGCGGGTCAGTTTCGCGTAACCTGATTTCCAGATATTTGACTAAAAAGATCCTCGCATGGGCATCCCAATGTCCAGCGTCCGGTGGCGACTCCGGTACTACAGAGCGTTACCGCCGAGCGGAACAATTTCGAAGCCTGCCGAGTTGCAGACTTTTCCCGATGCGCTCATCGGCCACGCCATCTGGTTTTTCCCGCGGCTCACGTCTCGGGCGCGTTATTAAGGCGGCCCTGAAATATGTTCCGGTACTGCCCGTGATTCTGGTTAGCGCGTGCAGCGGCAACCCCTGGAATAGCCCCTACCCTGCCGCGGATGCAGACAAAAATATACTTTATAGCGCCTTTGCGGAACGCCCCAAGCACCTGGACCCGGTGCAGTCCTATAGCTCAAACGAAATTCTGTTTACGGCTCAGATCTACGAGCCGCCGCTGCAATACCATTATCTGAAGCGTCCTTATGAACTGATCCCATCGGCAGCAGTAAAAATGCCGGTGGTACAATATTTCGGCCAGAGCGGGGAGCGGCTGGCGGATGACGCCAATGCAGCGCAGATCGCCTATACGGTTTATGAAATTTCGATCAAGCCCGGAATTCGTTACCAACCTCACCCCGCATTTGCCAGAAACGAGGGCGGTGAACTTCTCTATCATTCCCTGTCAGCAAAGGATCTTGCGGGCATTTACAAGCTGAGTGACTTTCCCCTTAGCGGCTCGCGGGAACTCACGGCTCATGACTACGTTTTCCAGGTTAAGCGGTTGGCGCATCCGAAGCTGCATTCACCGATACTGGGTTTGATGTCGGACTATATCGTCGGACTTAAGGAATATTCAGCAACGCTGGAGACTGTAGCGGCCCAGGCGCAGTTCAACCAAAAAGGCGCGGACACCTATCTGGACCTCCACAGTTTCCCTCTCGAGGGCGCCCAGGTTGTGGATACGCATACTTATCGCATCAAGATCAAGGGGAAATACCCGCAGTTCCTGTACTGGCTGGCAATGCCTTTTTTTGCGCCCATCCCGTGGGAGGCGGAGCGTTTTTACGGTCAACGCGGAATGGCGGAAAAAAACATCACACTGGACTGGTACCCCGTGGGTACTGGTCCCTATATGTTGACCGAAAACGATCCAAACCGCGTAATGATACTTGAGAAAAACCCGAATTTTCACGGCGAAGCCTATCCGACGGAAGGCCCACCCGAGGACGTAGACGAGGGCTTGCTGAAGGATGCCGGCAAGCCGTTGCCATTCATTGAGAAAGTCATATACAGCCGTGACAAGGAAAGCATTCCGCGCTGGAACAAGTTCCTCCAGGGATACTATGACGCTTCCGCCATTGGTTCCGACAGTTTCGATCAGGCAGTACAACTGACGGGGCAGGGAGAAGCCACAGTGACGGAAGCGATGAAGCAGCAGGGCATCAGGCTGGAAACCGCTGTGGCAGCGTCCACCAATTATATGGGTTTTAATATGTTAGACCCGGTAGTAGGCGGTGTAGGTAAGCAGGGACAGGAGGCGGCAAGAAAGCTGCGGCAGGCGATCTCGATTGCAGTTGATTACGAAGAGTACGTTTCGATATTTGCCAACGGCCGTGGCATTCCGGCGCAAGGGCCGATCCCGCCGGGTATCGCAGGCCATCGCGAGGGCAAGGAGGGTGTGAACCCAGTAGTGTACGATTGGGTCAATGGACGTGCTCGGCGCAAACCGATCGAAGCTGCAAAAGCGCTTCTGGCTGAGGCGGGCTATCCGAACGGCAGGGATGCCCGGACGGGAGCGCCGCTGGTACTGTACTTTGACGTTACCGCCCGTAGCGCCGAGGATAAATCAAGTCTCGACTGGATGCGGAAACAATTTCAGAAACTCAATATCCAGCTCGTGGTCCGAAGTACAGACTACAACCGTTTCCAGGACAAGATACGCAAGGGCAATGCGCAAATTTTCGAGTGGGGATGGAATGCGGACTACCCGGACGCGGAGAATTTCCTGTTCCTTCTGCACGGTCCGCAGCGAAAGGCGGGGAGCGAGGGCGAAAACGCCTCAAATTACTCTAATTCCGAATACAACCGATTGTTCGAGCAGATGAAGAATATGGAGAACGGCCCGGAACGCCAACGCATCATTGACCGCATGGTGAGCATCCTGCGTCGCGATGCGCCTTGGCTATGGGGTTATCACCCCAAGGAGTACGGGTTATATCACGCGTGGTACGAGAATGTTAAGCCGAACAGACTGTCACACAACAATATTAAATACTTCCGCATAGATGGCAGCTTGAGAGCCGAGAAACGGCGAGAATGGAATGAACCAGTGCTGTGGCCGGTTGTGCTGGTAGCAATACTGCTTTTGGCCAGCCTGATCCCCGCGGTAATGGTTTATCGCCACAGGGAACGGAGCGCGGGAATAACCAGCCGCGACATCAAGCCCGCTTGAGCACCGCCTAAAATCAAGATTAGATGCTTAACTACATTGTCCGGCGTTTGTTTTACGCGATTCCAATTCTGATTGGCGTTAACCTGATTACTTTCACCTTGTTTTTCGTGGTGAATACGCCCGACGATATGGCTCGGATGCAGCTTGGCATCAAGCGCGTGACGCCCGAGGCCATCGTCCGGTGGAAGCAGGAGCGTGGATACGACAAGCCGTTGATGTTCAATAATGCCGAGCAAGGTTTCTCCAAACTGACCCGGACGGTTTTTTTTGAGAAGTCGGTATCCATGTTTGCGTTCCGTTTTGGCCGGGCCGACGACGGGCGCGATATTGCCTATGAGATAAGAAAACGGATGATACCCAGTCTTTCAATTGCGCTGCCGGTATTCTTGCTGGGACTGGGCGTCTATATCGTGTTTGCGCTGACGATGGTGTTTTTTCGGGCGACGTATGTGGATTTCTGGGGTGTGGTACTATGCGTCGCGCTAATGTCCATCTCCAGCCTCTTCTACATTATCGGCGGACAATTCCTGATCAGCAAACTATGGCATCTCGTACCTATTTCAGGTTACGGCTACGGGATGGACGCTGCGAAGTTCCTCATACTGCCCGTGATTATCGGCGTGATTAGCGGCGCCGGAGCCAATACTCGCTGGTACCGCACGATCTTTCTTGAAGAAATGAGCAGGGATTACGTCCGCACCGCGCGGGCCAAGGGTTTATCAGAGCGTATCGTGCTGTTTGGGCACGTGCTGAGAAATGCGCTCATACCGATATTGACTGGAACGGTGGTCGTGATCCCTTTGCTTTTTCTGGGCAGTCTCATTGCCGAGTCCTTTTTTGGCATCCCGGGTTTGGGGAGTTATACCATCGATGCGATCAATTCACAGGATTTTGCGGTGGTGCGGGCTATGGTTTTTCTTGGATCCCTGTTGTATATCGTCGGGCTGATATTGACGGATATTTCCTATACGCTGGTCGACCCCAGAATAAGAATGGAATAATGGAGCGATCGCGGCAGTTGTCATGTCTTTCAAACCCGTAGTCCTGTGGACAGACGCACTCGTCTACCTGCTGGTAGCGGTTGTGCTCGTGCTTGTCTGGCATATACGGCGAAACGAGCACCTTCTGGCTCCGTGGCGGCGCGTGGGCCATAGCGCGAGCGGTATGTCCGCGCTCACGGTGCTGGTCTTCTTTATCATTACCGGATTACTTGATACGGTACATTTCCGTCCCGCTACCGAACTTGGCAACGGCGACAACGGCGCGGTTAGTGAGACAGCTTACAGCGTTGAAGTGCTGAGCTTGCTGGACCTAATTGCGGCTCCTCTCCGCACGCGCGTGGAAAAGACCTATTCCGCGCCGTTTGCCGCTCATCTGTATGCGCGCGAAACGGTAGAGCTTCCGGATGGCGGGCAGACGCGCGAGTTTCCTCGACTGAAGTACGGCGGAGCGCATTTACAGGACCCGGAACTAGAGCTTATGCCGGACATTATGGCGCGGGCTGCGACGGGCGCAGTAGGGGGGCTGCTCCTCTGCGGTGTCCTGATCGCCTTGCTAGCTGTGACATTGGCGCGACAAAGAAATGAAACGTTCATGTCCGCACTTGCCGCGATACGGTGCCGTACCACCGCAACCCCATGGTACGCCGTTAGCATCATGCTCGCGCTGATACTGGTATTACTCGGCGCGGCATTGGCGTTGTGCAGCAGTTACCATATATTCGGCACGGATAAGGTGGGGCAGGACGTTTTTTATCTATCGCTTAAAAGCATCCGCACCGGGCTCGTGATTGGCACGCTCACCACATTGATGATGTTGCCTTTTGCGCTGCTCCTGGGTATCACTGCGGGATATTTCCGTGGCTGGGTGGATGATGTGATTCAATACCTGTATACGACGCTCAGTTCGATTCCCAGCGTTTTGCTGATTGCCGCCGCCGTATTGATGATGCAGGTATATATCGAAACTCGTCCGGAGTTGTTCGACACGGTTGCGGCACGCGCCGACCTGCGTCTGCTGTTTCTGTGCGTCATACTCGGGGTAACGAGCTGGACCGGCTTGTGTCGGCTGTTGCGCGGTGAAACCCTGAAACTGAGGGAGATGGAGTATATTCAAGCGGCCCATGCGTTCGGTGTGTCTCATTGGCGGATTATCAGCCGCCACATCCTTCCCAACGTGATGCATATCGTGCTGATATCGACGGTAATGGACTTCAGCGGTCTGGTTCTGGCCGAGGCCGTGCTTTCTTACGTAGGCGTCGGCGTGGACCCCTCCATGATCAGTTTTGGCACTATGATTAACGCCGCGCGCATGGAAATGGCGCGCGAGCCGATGGTATGGTGGGCATTGCTCGCCGCTTTCAGCTTCATGTTTGCGTTGGTATTGAGCGCCAATCTATTCGCTGATGCGGTACAGAATGCTTTTGACCCCCGAGCCAAGAACTTGTCGACAAGGGTTAAAGCCTTCCACCGAAAAAAAATCCAGAAAAAGCCAGAAGTTGAAACCGCTTCAGCGAGGCCCGAGGACTCATTTTTGTGATGAGCCCGGTATTGAGAATACAAAATCTCGAAACCATTCTCTACACCGATACAACGGTGGTACATGCGGTGGATGGGCTTACGCTGGAGATTGGGAAAGGCGAGACTTTCGCCTTGCTAGGCGAATCAGGTTGCGGTAAATCCATGACCGCTCTTTCCATAATGCGGCTTCTGCCCGAGTCGGGCGAAATTGTGGGAGGGTCGGTCAGGCTGGGCGAAAAGGATTTGCTTCTGCTGCCGGAAGCGGCCATGCGCGGCGTTCGTGGAAAGCGCATCAGCATGATCTTTCAGGAGCCAATGCTAAGCCTGAATCCGGTCATGACCGTGGCGGAGCAAATCGGCGAGGTTCTTCGCCGCCACTTCGATCTTCGCGGTATGGCCGAGCAAGAGCGCATCGTGGAAATCTTGAATCAAGTGGGAATACCCGACGCGCCGCGCCGCATGCATGAATATCCGTTTCAGTTCTCGGGTGGAATGAAGCAGCGGATGATGATAGCCATGGCGCTGGCGGGACAACCCGAGCTTCTAATCGCCGATGAGCCGACGACTGCCCTAGATGTGACCATCCAGGCGCAGGTGCTTGACCTCATGCGTACTCTCCAACAGCGTGACGGTATGGCGATTCTGCTCATTACGCACGATCTTGGCGTTGCCGCCGAAATGGCGCATCGGGTAGGAATAATGTACGCTGGCGAAATCGTGGAGACTGCCGCACGGGATGCGTTTTTTCAGGCTCCCGCGCATCCCTATTCGCGCAAGTTGCTCGCTTCCCTTCCGGGGAGAAACAGGCGCCGGCAAGGTTTGCGCCTGGCAGCCATAAGCGGGAACGTGCCCCCCTTATCGCAGGAATTTGTCGGCTGTCGTTTCGCGGACCGCTGCGAGCATGCATGGGACTTATGTCATGAGGCGGCACCGGGCTGGTCCATTGTAGCCGGGGAACATCACGTAAGATGTCATCTTTATGGTGCGGACGCCGGATCACTCGCCGCCGAGCAAGCGTCCGGCCGGCAGCTCCGGGAGAACACCAATACCGTTGATAACCCTGGCGCTGTGGACGAGTTTACAGCGCAGATCGGGTCGCATCCGCCTGCCGGTGCAACCACCACCGACGCATATTTGCTGTCGGTTACGGACCTGAAGGTCCACTTTCCCATCCGCAAGGGGCTGATGAAAAACGTGGTGGGATACGTCAAAGCGGTGGATGGCGTATCGCTTCACATTGGTCGGGGAAAGACGCTGGCGCTGGTGGGCGAGTCCGGTTGCGGGAAGACAACAGTCGGGAAGAGTATCCTGCAACTCATTCCACCCACCTCGGGCAGCGTACGCTACAACGGGCTGGAACTGGTAGGGCTGGAACGCAACCGGCTTAGACGCATGCGTGCCGAGTTCCAGCTAATATTCCAAGACCCGTATTCCTCGCTCAATCCGAGGATGCGCATCGTCGACATCATCGAAGAAGGCATTAATTCACTGAATGTCGGCAATGGAAGCGACGGAAGAGCGGCGGAGCTTCAGGCTGGGGTGTTTCCACGAAAGATACCGCAGCGAAAGATACCTCAGGGACAGAGTATGGATGCGCTATTGGATAGCGTCGGGTTGCCGCCCGAAGCCAAGTGGCGCTATCCGCATGAATTTTCCGGGGGGCAGCGCCAGCGTATTGCAATCGCCCGAGCTTTGGCCGTCAACCCGAAGCTTATCATTTGCGATGAGCCCACCAGCGCGCTGGACGTCTCCGTGCAAGCCCAGATTTTGAATCTGTTGAAGGAATTGCAGAGCAATCTCGGCTTGGCGTATCTATTCATAACCCACAATATCTCCGTGGTGGAATATCTCGCTGATGAAGTCGCTGTGATGTATCTGGGAAGAATCGTCGAACGCGGAACGGTGGATGAAGTGCTGACCAGCCCCAAGCACCCTTATACTCAGGCCCTGCTGTCGGCGGTGCCGGTGATCGAGCTCGAATCAAAACGCCATATTATCCATTTGCACGGCGATCTTCCCTCACCTGCGCATCCGCCTGCTGGCTGTCATTTTCACCCCCGGTGCCCGCACGCCATGCCCGTGTGCCGAGAAATTTATCCCGCAACAAGCACATTTAGTTCAACGCATACCGCGCGTTGCTATTTGTATCCCCAGGAACAAGATTCTCAGCAAGCTTAAGGAATATTCAGAATGGTCAGTCAGGAAGTGGCGCGGCGTCGCACGTTTGCGATAATTTCTCATCCGGACGCGGGTAAGACGACGCTTACCGAAAAGCTGCTTTTGTTTGCCGGCGCAATTCATATCGCCGGGAGTGTCAAGGCGCGCAAGGCAAGCCGGCACGCCACCTCGGACTGGATGGAAATCGAGAAACAGCGTGGTATCTCGGTAGCCAGTTCGGTTATGCAGATGGAGTACGCTGGCTGCGTCATCAACCTTCTGGATACCCCCGGGCATCAGGATTTCTCCGAAGATACGTATCGTGTCCTGACTGCCGTGGATGCAGCCTTGATGGTGATCGATGCAGCCAACGGTGTCGAAGCGCAGACGTTACGCTTGCTGGACGTATGCCGGGCGCGTAATACGCCTATCATCACGTTCATTAACAAGATGGACCGGGAGGTGCGACCCCCGCTGGATCTAATTGATGAGATCGAACGAACGCTGCGCATGGCGGCAGTGCCGTTTACCTGGCCTGTGGGCATGGGTCGCAGTTTCAATGGCGTATTCGACTTGCAGCGCGACCAGATGCGCGTTTTTCGTCCGGGCTCGGATCGGCTGGATGAGGATGACGAAATCATCCACGGTCTGGATAACCCCGCAATCGCACTTCGGTTTGGGGATACCGCCGCCGAAATGCAGCAGGAAATCGAGCTTATACGCGGGGCGTCCCCTGAATTCGACCAAGCCGCCTTCCTTGCCGGGAAGCAAACACCGGTATTTTTTGGCTCGGCCATCAACAACTTCGGCATCTGTGAAGTCCTTGATGCGCTGGTAGGTCTCGCGCCGCCGCCGGGATCACGCATGGCCCTGCAGCGCGAAGTGCAACCCGGCGAGCAGAGGTTTTCCGGGGTGGTCTTCAAGATTCAGGCCAACATGAACCCAGCCCACCGTGATCGAATCGCCTTCGTCAGGATCTGTTCGGGGCGGTTCGAGCGCGGCATGAATCTGAAAATCGTGCGTAACGATAAGGACATTCGGACGAACGGGGTGGTATCGTTTCTCTCTCAGAGGCGGGACTTGCTAGACATCGCCTATCCCGGCGATATCATCGGCATCCCCAACCATGGAACGCTACAATTGGGGGATACTTTGACAGAAGGTGAACGCCTGCAGTTTACCGGCTTGCCTTTTTTTGCCCCCGAAATCTTTCAGACGGTGGAAATTGCGGACCCGATGCGGAGCAAGCAGCTCAAATTGGGACTCGCCCAATTGGGCGAGGAGGGCGCGATCCAGGTATTTCGGCCGCATTCCAGCAGTACTCTGCTGCTGGGCGCCGTGGGTACCCTGCAGTTCGACGTGGTGGCGCACCGACTCAAACACGAGTATGGCGTCGACGCGAGGCTCGTCCCCTCCAAGTTCCAGCTTGCGCGTTGGGTTACCGCGGAAGACGAACGCGAACTCAGGCGCTTTATCGATTCCAACGCGCATCGGGTGGCGTATGACGCAGTCAACGCCCCGGCCTTCCTTGCATCATTTGGCGCTGAACTGAGCGTTGCCGAGGAAAGCTGGGAAACCATCCGTTTCCACCGAATGCGAGAGCACGCGGGGCTGGTATTTCAGTGTGCGTAAGACACCACCCAGAGGCATTGCTGCGCGCGATCTGATTGAAGAAGCATTCCTTCCACCGGGGTGTGTAGCCTTGGGGCGGATGGATCAAGCTTATTAGCTGACTTCCGCCAGCAGCCTACCCGTCGTCTGTTCCGCCTGGCGAAGGTAGCCGCCCCCAAACAGATTGAGATGGTTTAGTATGTGATAGAGATTGTAGAGTGTTTTACGGGTCTCGTACTCGGGTTCCAGGGGGTATGCTTCCCCATAAGCCGCATAAAACGAATTCGCAAATCCGCCGAATAGCTCGGTCATGGCAATATCCGTCTCACGGTCGCCGTAATACACGGCAGGATCAAATACCACCGGTTGTCCCGAGTCGTCGAAACGAAAATTACCCGCCCATAAATCGCCGTGCAATAGAGAGGGAATCGGCTGCGGACCTGGAAAAAAATGGTCGAGCCGTTCCATCAATTGCTCACCTTGCTTCTGTAGCCTGCCCGTATAGCCATTCGCTCTCGCCAGCCTCAGCTGATAACCCAGACGGCGTTCGCGCCAGAACTCTGTCCATCCGGTTGAGAATTTGTTGATCTGGGGGGTAGAGCCAATCGTGTTGTCGCGTATCCACCCGAATTTTTGCGACGAGAAACGATGCATCGTGGCAAGTCGCTGCCCCAGGGCGATTGCGCCGCTCCGACCAGCATCGTTCATCTCCAGATACTCCAGCACCAGCCACGCCTCAGTGCTATTGGTCCCCCAGCACAGTGGCGCCGGCGCACGCAGGGACCGGGATCCCAGGATTTCCTTGAGCCCTGCCGCTTCCGCCTCGAACATGGCCAAGGCATCCGCGTTGTTCAATTTGACAAAAAACTCGCGTCCGCTGCCCCCCACCCTATAAGTTCGGTTGATGCAGCCGCCGCCGATGGACGCAACTTTCTCCACAACAAACGGAATCCCTTCTGAACTGGAGATCTGCGCGGCAATTTCGGTCCATGACGTCATGAATATACGTTATCCGCTTTGCAGCTGTTCGTCGCCGGCCAGCCATGTCCTTGCCCTTGCGATCGCCGCGCTTACCTGTACCGGCGCTGTTCCACCGATGTGGTTGCGGCTGTCGACCGACCCCTGAAGCGTTAGCAACGCAAAGATATCATCGTCGATTAGACTCGAAAATTGCTGCAACTCGGGCAGGCTGAGTGCGCTGAGGTCGCGGCCGCTTCCGTCGGAGAAGCGCACGGCTTGGGCTACTGCCTCGTGCGCCTCGCGGAAAGGCAACCCTTTTTTTGTCAGATAATCGGCCAGATCAGTAGCCGTGGCGTAGCCCCGCATAGCCGCGTCGCGCATCGCGTCCCGGTTGACCCTAATGCCCGCTATCAAGTCCGCATAGATTCGCAGCGTGTCCATGAGCGTGTCTACCGTATCAAACAGCGGCTCCTTGTCTTCCTGGTTGTCCTTGTTGTATGCCAGCGGCTGAGCCTTCATCAGCGTGAGCAGGGCAATGAGATGTCCATTAACGCGCCCTGTCTTTCCACGCACCAGCTCCGGCACATCGGGGTTCTTTTTTTGCGGCATGATGGATGAGCCGGTGCAGAACCGGTCGGGAAGGTCGATAAAGCCGAAGGAGGGGTTCATCCATAAGATCAATTCTTCTGATAAGCGCGACAGGTGCGTCATCACGAGTGTTGCCGCGGCACAGAACTCAATCGCAAAATCACGGTCGGAAACCGCGTCGAGGGAATTTTCGCAAACCCCGTCGAACCCCAATTGTCGCGCTACCATTTCGCGGTTGATTGAATAACTTGTACCCGCCAATGCTGCTGCTCCCAACGGCAGTTTGTTCACGCGCTTTCTGCAGTCGGACAAGCGTTGAGCATCCCGCTTCAACATCTCGAAATAAGCCATGAGATGGTGACCGAATACGACGGGTTGCGCGACTTGCAAGTGCGTGAAACCCGGCATCAGCGTATCCACATGCGCTTCAGCCAGATCGAGCAGCGCGCGCTGAAGCGCATGTATGAGATCAACGATATTGTCGATGGCGGCGCGCAGATACAGGCGCACATCCGTCGCCACCTGGTCATTGCGGGACCGCGCGGTATGCAAGCGCTTGCCGGCATCTCCAATAAGAGTGATAAGACGTTTCTCGATATTGAGATGCACGTCTTCCAGTTCCAGCTTCCAGGTAAACTCGCCGCGCCGTATTTCGTTCAAAATCTCAGCTAAACCAGACTCGATCGCAGCCAGGTCATCGGCGCTAATGATGCCTCCGGCTGCAAGCATGCCCGCGTGGGCGAGAGACCCCTGGATGTCATACTCCGCCAGCCGTTGGTCAAAATTCACCGATGCGGTGTACCGTTGCACCAGTTCCGAAACCGGTTCCGCGAAGCGCCCTGACCAGGTGGCGTTGGTGTTTTCGATCGACGCGCTGTTCTTGTGGGTGGTTGCCATTATTCTTGCTGGAATGGAAATATTAAATTTTCCAAACGCTCCTTTGCTATTTAAAGAACGCGAGTATAAAACAAAACATCCGCTCCCCCCATGCGCTGATGGCGGCCGTCGTTTTTTGACTCCAGCGGAAGAGCCGTTGACCGATTACGCTCGCCCGATATGGTCCGGTGCGTTCAAAACTCAAGGGGATCTACGTCCAATATCCACCGCACCTTGCGGCTCGGAAGCGCGTCGAGTCTTGATCTCCACCCCGCGAGGAATGCCTGTAGTTGTTTGCGGGAGCCGCACTGCGCCAGCAGATACGCCCGCTCCATTCCCTTGAGGCGTGACATTTGGGCGGGCACAGGATCGAATACTTCGACTTCTTCCGGCGCCTGCGCGATAGATGCCGCGCTGGCGAGAAAACTCAGCGCCACGCCAATCTCCGGCGCCTCCGCTCGCAATAAAGCCTGATACACGAAAGGCGGGAATCCCGCCGCTCTTCTCTCTTCCAGCAACGTTCGGGCTAGCGCGTCATAATCCTGCTTCTGAAGCGCATGATATAGCGGATGACCAGGGAACTCCGTTTGAATCAATACCTCTCCTTCAATACCCGAGCGTCCCGCACGGCCAGCGACTTGCATCAACTGCGCAAATAAACGCTCGGAAGCACGAAAATCGGTACTGTATAGCGAAGCGTCCGAATTCAGTATGGCCACGAGCGACAGATTGGGGAAATCATGCCCCTTGGCTAGAATCTGCGTTCCGACAAGAATGTCCACCCGCTTTTCCTGGATGTCTTTCAGCATCTGTGGCCACGCATCTTTACGGCGCGTGCTGTCGCGATCAATGCGCATGACGCGGGCGTCAGGAAAGCATTCTGCCAGCGTGGCCGCCACGCGTTGCGTGCCGTGTCCGAAAGGCGCGATATCCTGATCGCCGCATTGGGGACAGGCGTTGGGGAAGCGTTCCCGGTGCCCGCAATGGTGGCAACGCAATTGTTTTTCGCGCAGGTATACCACCAAGCGGCTGGCGCAGCGATGGCAAGCCGCCGCCCATCCGCACGATCTGCACAGCAATACTGGCGAGTAGCCGCGGCGGTTGATAAACACAAGACTTTGCTGGTTTAATGCCAGACATCTTGCCAGTGCGGCGGTCGCTGGAGCCGAAAGGCCGTCTGTGGCTCGGGTGGTCCGCATATCAACACAACGTACGACCGGCAGCGAGGCGTTCTTCACCGCGCGTAACGGTAATCGAAGTCGGGTGTAGCGGCCGCTCAGAGCGGCATGGTAACTCTCCAGAGAAGGGGTGGCGGATCCCAATATCACCGGCACGCCAGCTTGTTTGGCACGAAATACCGCCACATCTCGGGCAGAATAGCGCAATCCCTCCTGTTGTTTAAACGACGGATCATGCTCCTCATCCACTATTATCAATCCCAGCTTTGGCAGTGGGGTAAAAACTGCGAGACGCGTTCCAAGTATGAGCTGAGCTTCTGCCTGTTGCGCTTGCAGCCAGCCGGCTGCACGCTCAGACGGGTTGAGCCCGCTGTGGAGGCTTACCAATCGCACAGCTGGAAAGCGGGCGCGGAAGCTGGCTTCCAATTGTGGCGTGAGGTTGATTTCAGGCACCAGTACGAGCGTTTGCCGCGCTTGCCGGAGTAAAAGCGATATAAGGCGCAGGTAGACCTCTGTTTTTCCACTCCCCGTGATTCCATGCAATAGCCAGACGTGGAATTCATTTGCTTTCGTCGTGATGGCATCGACCGCGTTTTTCTGAGCGGGGGTCAGCACGGGCGATGTCTTTGATTCGTCGAAGATCCTGTAGCCGGGGCATGAAACCGGGATTTCTTCCACCCATCCTGCGGCGATGAAGTCCTTGATAGCCTTCACAGCCCGGCTGGAGATTTCTCTTGCCTCGCTCATGCTCATCCCGCCTTGTCCTTGCAGGCGTGCCAAAAGCCTGCGCTTGACGATACTCCGCGCGGGAACGTGGGATAAATCAGTCGATTCCCCTGTCGCCGTGAGGCGATATCGCAAATCAGCGTCAGCCCTTTTTACAAAGGGTTTATTGCTGCGCAACCTGGAGGGCAACCCGTTGAGGACGACCTCGCCCAGAGGATGATGGTAATAATCGCCACAAAAACGGAATAGATCGAGCAGGTCCTTTGGCAGGGGAGGGACATCGCGGAAAACATGACTGGCATAGCGGAGCCGTTGGGGCGGCACGGCGGAGTGAGCCATCACTTCTATGATTACGCCCGTGAGCGTATTTTTGCCGAATGGAACGCGCACACGAAGGCCGATGTCTCGCGCGGATATTTCGTCAGGTGCTAGGTAGTCGAACAAGGTGTTCACAGGAACATCGAGTGCAACGCGAATGATAGGCATGGGAATATGGACACTGGAGCCAGTGAAACAGACAATTATGCCCGGACGCCGCGGTGACGTGAGAGGCGATCGCAGTAAGGTGGGGAATTTAACCCCGACAGTTACCGGCTTAATTCCGCGCCGGATCTGGGGTTGGCGTGTCGGGACTTCTTACATTGTACCCGGGTAAGCCTGTTTTTGTTTCTCAAGCTCTTGATTTACGGAATCCACTAGGGGTTGGCATAAGATATGCTTTTAACCGAAGCGATGCACTGTCCGTGCCGCACGCTAGTGGACGGATCGATTCCGCTGGGGTAATGGCAACAACGGATTTCGGTTTTCTTATCAAGGGCCAAAAAACGTTGAGAAGAAGGCTGAGCCATTAGGCGCTCTTTTCGTCAGGGGATGCGGGGATATTGCTGAGTATTGTAGTGCTGACAAACTGCTTGACTTGGTTGATCTTCGCGGATAGTCTTTACAGGGTTGTGGGTATGTAAAGTATATGTAACATTGGTATTGATATTGGTATTTCAAGGGGTATTTCGGGGATATCAGTATTTTAGTGTTGTTAAATTGGTAATGGTTCAGTATTAGGAAAGAGGAAAGGGGAAGCGCCACAGCCCTGGGAGGAAGAAGGGGAAGGGGGCGGTTCCTGAGGAAGAAGTAGTACTCGATCATCAACGCAACAGGAGAAATTAAAATGGCAACAACCTATGAAACGTCGAGCACGGCGAAGTCGGGAGGACGCGATTACGACATGTCGCTGTGGTACGACTCGAGGTGGTACAAATTTGGGCTCATCACCATGCTGGCGGTGGCGATATTCTGGGTCTGGTATCAGCGGACCTTTGCCTATTCGCACGGGATGGACTCGATGGAACCCGAGTTTGAGAAAGTCTGGATGGGATTATGGCGCGTACACATGATCGTCATGCCGCTGTTTGCACTGGTTACCTGGGGCTGGATCTGGAAGACCCGCGACACCCAGGCACAACTGGACAATCTTGATCCGAAACTTGAAATCAAGCGTTACTTCTACTGGATGATGTGGCTGGGCGTCTACCTGTTTGGCGTGTACTGGGGCGGCAGCTTCTTCACCGAGCAAGACGCATCCTGGCACCAGGTCATCATTCGCGACACGAGCTTCACCCCGAGCCATGTGGTTGTATTCTACGGCTCCTTCCCGATGTACATCGTCTGCGGCGTGGCAAGCTACCTGTATGCCATGACCCGTCTGCCGCTGTACTCCCGCGGCACCTCGTTCCCGCTGGTCATGGCCATTGCTGGTCCGCTCATGATTCTGCCGAACGTAGGCCTGAACGAATGGGGCCATGCCTTCTGGTTCATGGAAGAACTCTTCAGCGCACCGCTGCATTGGGGCTTCGTGATTCTGGGCTGGGCAGGACTGTTTTCCGGTGGCATTGCAGCACAAATCATCACCCGCTACTCCAACCTGACCGATGTTGTCTGGAACGGACAGAGCAAAGTCATCCTCAACAACCGGATCGTACCTTAATCGGTTAAGAGGCTGATTGAAAGTCCTGCTGCGGCCGCCCCCCGCCCCGGAACACCGGGAGAGGAGCGGCCGCAGCGACAGCGGCCAGGCACTGGCAGGATCCTAGTGCCAGCGCTGCACGGGCAGCCAGAGACGAACGAAGGGGAAGGCACCCGGGTAGAGGCCGCAGGCAAGACAGCAGCACGGCAGCACAACATTCTGTTTAAAGATTTATAGATTATTTGAGGGGAGGGCGCGATGAGCAGAACAGATGAAATACTAAAGGCGGCCAAGATGCCGCCGGAAGCAGTAAAGATGTCCAGGATGATAGACGCGGTATATTTCCCGATTCTATGCATACTGCTGGTTGGAACCTACCACATGCACTTTATGCTGCTGGCAGGCGACTGGGACTTCTGGCTGGACTGGAAGGATCGTCAATGGTGGCCGGTGGTAACACCGATCGTGGGCATCACCTACTGTGCCGCCATCATGTACTACCTGTGGGTCAACTACAGACTGCCCTTTGGGGCCACGCTATGCATCGTCTGCCTGCTGGTTGGCGAATGGCTGACCCGCTACTGGGGCTTCTACTGGTGGTCACACTACCCCATCAACTTTGTATTCCCCTCCACCATGATACCTGGAGCGCTGGTCATGGACACCGTCTTGCTGCTCACGCGCAACTGGATGGTGACAGCCCTGATTGGCGGCGGCGCATTTGGTCTTTTGTTCTACCCGGGCAACTGGCCGATATTTGGCCCCACCCACCTGCCGCTCGTGGCTGAAGGCGTACTGCTGTCGTTAGCCGATTACACCGGCTTCCTGTATGTACGCACCGGCACGCCTGAGTACGTGCGCCTGATCGAACAAGGCTCGCTGCGAACGTTTGGCGGCCACACCACGGTTATTGCCGCATTCTTCTCCGCGTTCGTCTCCATGCTCATGTTCTGCGTGTGGTGGTATTTTGGCAAAGTCTACTGCACCGCCTTCTACTACGTAAAAGGCGCCCGTGGCCGCGTCAGCATGAAGAACGACGTCACCGCATTTGGCGAAGAAGGCTTTCCCGAGGGGATCAAATAAATGAACACAAAACACCTCATCAAACAGGGCGTATTGGGCCTGTGCGGCGCAGCCGCGCTGGCCATGGGCCTGATGCTCGACATCCAGCCTGCGGCAGCGCATGGTGAACGCTCGCAGGAGCCATTCCTGCGCATGCGTACCATCCAGTGGTACGACATGAAATGGCAGCCTGAGACCACCAAGGTCAACGATCTTGCATCCATGACCGGCAAATTCCACCTTGCCGAAGACTGGCCGCGGGCCGTTGGCAAACCTGGACGCGCCTTCTTCAACGTAGGCAGCCCCAGCCCGGTGTTCGTACGGCTTAGCACCAAGTTGAACGGTGAGCCGACCATGATCTCGGGTCCGCTTGAGATCGGCCGCGACTACGCGTTTGAAGCCAAACTCAAAGCGCGGATTCCGGGACGCCATCACATGCATGCCATGGTCAACATCAAGGATGCAGGCCCGATTGCAGGCCCTGCCGCCTGGATGAACATCACCGGCAGCTGGGATGACTTCACCAACCCGATCAAACTGCTGACGGGCGAGACCATTGACACCGAGACCTTCAACTTCAGCAACGGCATCTTCTGGCATTTGCTGTGGCTGGGTCTTGGCTGTTTCTGGATCGGCTACTACGTTGCGCGGCCCATGTTCCTGCCGCGTTCGCGCGTACTGCTGGCCTATGGCGACGAGCTTCTGCTCGATCCCATGGACAAGAAGATGGCGTGGATCATCCTCATCCTGACCTTTGGCATCGTATGGGGCGGGTATCGTTACACCGAGACCAAGCATCCCTACACCGTGCCGATCCAGGCGGGTGAGTCCAAGGTTCAGCCGTTGCCGGTGAAACCCAACCCCATCGCCATCAAAGTGACCCACGCCAACTATGACGTACCTGGGCGTGCACTGCGGGTGACGATGTCTGTGACCAACAGCGGGGATACGGCCTATCGCATCGGCGAGTTCACCACGGCGGGTGTGCGCTTCATCAACAAGGTGGGCCTGAAGCATCTGGACCGCAACTATCCGAAGGAACTGGTTGCCACCGGACTCTCGTTTGACAACGACGCCCCGCTCCAACCGGGCGAGACACGCGAAGTCAAGATGGAAGCGAAAGATGCGCTGTGGGAAGTACAACGGCTGATGGCGCTCCTGGGTGACCCGGAAAGCCGGTTTGGCGGATTGCTCATGACCTGGAACGATGCTGGCGATCGCAACATCAACAGCATAGCCGGTGCAGTCATACCGGTCTTCACCAAGCTCTAAGCAAACCTGAGGAACCTGTAGACGAAAGGTTCCTCAAAACACCGGTCCGCCGCCGTCAACAGACGGAAAGGTGGATCGGTGTTTTTTTAACGCGTAAGAAATATAAAAACGGCAACTGAAACAGCAATGACTCCGCTCCGGCGCTAAAATAGCGGGGACGGAAAGCCGATAGCGAACAGCGTTGTAATATGCAAGCGAGAGGATTCTTTCGTGGTTAGGCAAGTGACACAGGCAGGCGCGCTCATCCTGATTGCGGCACTCTATGCCGGCAACGTGGCCGCGCATGGACGAGAATCGATGGAAGAAGACAGCTGCGTACGCCGCATAGGCGAGAACATGGTGCATTTGAGCGCCTACCAGCCGCAATTTGACGCCAGCGCCCAATACTGCACCGAAATACCCAAGATTGGAGACACCACCCTGGTAGTGGACCTCATAGATCCTGCGATGCGCGAGATGTCCATCGGCATGCGGGTGATAAAAGGCACCAACGCAGAGGAAGACGAAACCGTCTCCCACGTGCGTCCGAGCGTCCATCCTGACGGCGTCATCAGGGGAGAGACGAGCCTCGATCAGGGGCTCTACACCGTCATCATTACCGCCGAGGGTCTTCCGCCCTTGCGCTACCAATACCCCCTGCGAGTGCAGATGGTCAATTACAGCAACATATTCCGCGCCGCGGTCGTGCCGCTCATCGGCCTGCTGCTCTTGACCCTGCTGGGATACAAACTCATGAAATCCAAGCGCGTGGAACGCTGGCGCGCACAGCGCCGCTCATAGGCAACCAAAAGTAGATAGACAGCAGATAGACGATTCCTCAATTCTTATAGGCGATTTTGATAATGTCCTTACAATTTCTCAAGCCGGCCTTCGTATGCCTGATGCTTGTCATCGGCCTTCCATACGCTGCGCAGGTGCAGGCCCACGGCGGACTCTCCCTGGCTGACGACGTATGCAAACTTACCATCGGCCCCTACACCATGCACTTTACCGGTTACCAGCCGGATAGTACCCAGGAGAAGGAATTCTGCGAAGACATTCCGGCTACCGGGCGCACCGTGGTCGCGCTTGACTACATCGAAGAAGCGCTGCGTCCCCTGCCCACCGAAGTGCGCATCATTCGCGACACCGGCCCCGGCGGCGGCCAGCCTGGACCGGAAGAACAGCAAAACCTGGAGGGCATCACCATCCTGCACGTTCCGGCCAAGGTCTACCCCAATGGCTCCATCAACTTTGAATACCAGTTTGCCCAGCCTGGCAAATTCGTGGGCCTCGTGACCGTGGGTGAAAAGGGTGAATATGTGTCACGCTTCCCATTCTCGGTAGGCGAACCCAAGGGCACCTCGCCCTATCTCATCGTCGGCATTGCCGCGCTCGTGGTCGCCGCCGTGGTATTCTTCCTGCGCGGGCGCAAATCGGCCGATATGGGCGCCGCATAACACTGGCGCAGCCGTTTCGCAGAACCTGGGCCCATGGGTCCGGACGGCGGTTGCGGCTGTGCTAGAACCAAACTGAAGCAATGCAGTCAAACAACCATACCTGCGCCGCCAACAGGGGCATTTGCCCGCGAGAGCGCGGCGGTCAGAACGAGGAGCAAGAATGCAACCATTGATGATTCCGGTCCTGAAGCGGCTCATGATGGGCAGCGCCCTCATCATGGCGCTGGGAGCGAGCCTGCATAGCGCCCCGGTGCTGGCGCACGCCATGTTGGTCAAGGCCGAGCCGGCGCGCCGCGCCGTGCTCTCCCAGCCGCCTGCGCAAGTGCGGCTCTGGTTTAACGAAGAAATCGAAAAGGATTACGCCTCGCTTGCCGTGCTTGACGGGGCCAAGGCCGCGGTGACCGATGCCAAGCCCACGATTGCCGCAGACGACCCCAAGGCCATAGTTCTGGCATTGCCGGAACTGGCGCCGGGCAAATACACAGTCAAGTTCCGGGTACTGTCGGTGGACGGCCACGTAGTTGACACGTCCTACGACTTCACAGTAAAGAGCAAAGCGCAAGAGAAATGATCGAGGTCATCGCGACGCTCCTGCGCTGGTTACAGCTCGCGTCCAACATGATCCTGGTCGGCGGCTGCGTCTTTCTGGCAATCGCCGGGACCTTCCACTCCCCCTGGGTTACCCGCCTGGAGCGCCTGCTTCCCTGGCTCTGCTTGATCCTCCTGATCGGGCTGCTGGGCATTTTAGCCACCACCACGGCACAGGCCACCGGCATCAGCGAGAACGCCTGGCGCCCGCAAGTCTGGCTCGCACTCCTGCAAAACACCCGCATGGGACAGATATGGATAGGGCGGGTCATCTGCGCCCTGATCGTCACCGCCATCGCCCTCTATTTGCGCTACTCCGAGCGTGCGCGCTGGAAATACGTGCTGTGCGCCACCGCTGCCGCCCTGACCTTGACTGTCGGCTCCCTTGCCAGCCATTCCGCGGCCGAAGAACTGTCAGTGGTATCGATATTGCCCTATGCCCTGCACATCATCCTGGCCAGCGTCTGGTTCGGCGCCCTGCCCGCCTTCCTGGTGGTGTGCTATGCCTGCACCGAGCCTGCCTCATCCAATCCGGGCAATCCGACGGGCAGCCAGCCCTCCATGCGCGCGGGCATCCAGACCGAAGCCATCCAGCGCATCCATGCCCTGTTCCAGTCACGCGAAGAAGCGGTCATGGCCGATGCCCAGGCATTGAAGCGTTTCTCCGCCATGGCCCTGCCGGTCATGCTGGCGGTGATTGCCACCGGCGTCATCATCACCGACCGCATGGTCGACACCAGCTATGGCGCGCTCGTGGCCACTTCATACGGCTGGCTGCTCGATGCCAAGATCGCCCTGCTGGTGATCGTACTTATCATTGCCGCGCGCGCCCGCTCCACCTGGCTGCCGCTGCTGTCCCAGCGTGCTGACTCTAACCTGGCGCAAGCCGGCGGACAGAGGCTGCGCAAATGGGTCAGCTTCGAATTCGTGCTCGCCTTAGGCATTGTGCTCCTGGCCACCATCGTGGCCAACACCGTGCCAGCCAAGCACGCCCTCATCCAGACCTGGCCCTATTCCTTCCGCTTCTCCATCGCCGCCACCTGGGGCGATCAGGCCGTCATGATGCGGGTCTGGAGCGGTGTGGCGCTGCTCTTGCTCTCCGGCGTGATCTTCACCCTGGGCAATCTCAAAAAATGGGACAAGAAACGCCGCTTCGGCATCCCGGCGCTGCTTCTGGCCCTGGCCGCAGGCGTAGGCTTGCCGCCGCTTGCCATCGACGCCTATCCGGAAACCTATCGCAAGACCCCGGTGCCGTTTGACACCATCTCCATTGCCAACGGCTCGGCCCTGTTCGCCGAGAACTGCGTGGCCTGTCATGGTTCCCAGGGCAAGGGCGATGGCGTCATGGCCAAGAGCTTTGCCAAGCCACCGGTGGACATGCTCACTGAACCGCACACCGCCAAGCATACCGCAGGCGACTTCTTCCACTGGCTCACCTTCGGCATCCCCGATACCGGCATGCCGGTATTTGCCGACAAGCTCTCCGAAGAGGATCGCTGGGATGTGGTCAATTACCTGCATGCCATGTCGCGCGGCTATCAGGCGCGCCTGATGAGCCCCAGCGTCAAGCCCGAGCAGCCCCAGCCTTCCATGGGCCCGCCCAATTTCTCCTACGTCGCCCACGATGGCTCAAGCGGCACACTAAAGGATTTCCGCGGCCAGAAGAACGTGCTGCTGGTGCTGTTCTCGTGGCCGCAATCGCGCGAGCGTATGGAGCAGCTGCAGCAGCTCCATACCGAGCTTGGGCGCGCCAACACAGTGCTCCTGGCCGTGCCCGAGGATGATCCCGATGCGCAGGAGCTGGCCCAGATCAAGGCGGAGGTTCCCTTCCCGGTGGTGACCGAAGGCGCCCACGAGATCGTGAAAAGCTATGCCCTGTTCCGTCGCACCCTGAGCAAGCCCGACCTGCTGGGTCCGGGCACCTTGCCCGAGCACATGGAGTTCCTGGTGGACCGCTTCGGCTATCTGCGCGCACGCTGGATTGCCGATGCCGATGGCCCCGGCTGGAGCAATCCCCAGTCCCTCATGCAGCAGGTCGCACAACTCAATCGCGAAAAGGAAATACTCCCCCCACCAGGCGACCATGTGCATTGACTGCGACGTAAGAATAAAGGCTAGCGAGTAGTGCCGACGGCGGTGCTGCCTTCGCGGACGACGCTGTGGGCCGGTTTGTGGTGAGTTAAAATGCCCACAAGATGAAACCAAGGGATTACTCGGGCGCGTCGTCTGCCGGGGTGTCAGGAATCGGTAACAATCCCATCGTTCCTTTCTGCTCAATGACCGAGCCCAGCTCATCCAACGGTGGCAGTTCGGCTAGCGAGCGCAGGTTCAGGTCGTTGAGAAAGTTTGCCGTTGTACCGTAAAGGGCTGGCCTGCCTGGAACATCGCGATGACCGATTGCCGCTATCCAGCCACGCGACTCCAACGCCTTAAGTATGGTCCCCGACACGGAAACTCCGCGAATTTCCTCAATGTCGCCACGTGTCACGGGTTGCCGATACGCGATGATCGCAAGCGTCTCAAGCACGGCGCGCGAGTAGCGCGGCGGTCTTTGCGGGTTGATGCGATCGAGAAACTTTTGCATCTCCGGTTTAGCCTGAAAGCGCCAGCCGCTGGCAACATTTACCAGCTCTACCCCTTTCCCTTCCCAGTCCCGACGCAATTCCTCCAGTAGCCTGCGCAGCACTTCAGCGCTCAGCTCTTCGTCGAAAATCTTTCTGAGATCGGAGAGGGGCAATGGTTCCTGGGCCGTGAGCAACGCCACTTCCAGGATCCGCTTGATTTCCGCAGGATTGCCGGGGCTGACCACGCCTATGGAACTAGATGACGGAGAGGGTACTAACCGGCCTGACATAGATAATCCCAAAAGCACGAGGTTGGCTCACCTCAACCTGATGCTCTTTGACAAGCTCAAGTAGTGCCAGAAACGTTACGACAAGTTCCGGGGCTCCTGCCGCGGCACTGAATAAATCGTGAAACTCAATAAAGGCGCGCCCCTGCAATTGGCTTAAGATGCGACTCATGTGTTCTCGCACCGACAGCTCCGCCCGGGTGATCTGGTGGCGACGATTTGCCTGGCAGCGAGCCATCAGCATAAGCCACGCATCGCGCAGGTCCTCCATGCTGACTTCCGGGAGGCGGTCGGCCATCGCCGGCTCGATCCAGACCCTCGTCAGCAGGAAGTCCCGATCCGCTTGTGGCAGTTCATCGAGTCGCTGAGCAGCGGCTTTCATTTGCTCGTATTCCAGCAGGCGCCGTACCAATTCAGCGCGAGGGTCGCTCTCTTCCTCATCTCGGACAACGGCCACCGGCAACAGCATGCGTGATTTGATGTCAATCAATACCGCCGCCATGAGAAGGTATTCTGCCGCCAATTCCAATTTGTTTGCGCGCATCATTCCAATATAGGCCATGTATTGGCGGCTGAGCTCCGCCATGGGGATGTCCAGCACGTCGAGGTTATGCTTGCGAATAAGATACAGCAGTAAATCGAGAGGGCCCTGGAACGTCTCGAGGAACACTTCCAGAGCGTCGGGCGGAATATACAAATCCGCCGGTAATTCCGTTAGGGGCTCCCCATGAATTTTAGCCACCGCGGAAGCAGCGGATTGCGAAAACCCACTATCCATCGTCATGTGAAGCTAAGGAAACGCTCAACGTGCTCAGCAAGGAAAAGGGCATATCTACCAGCGTGCTAAGAGTAGTCCAGTCCCATTGCCTCTCTTACGTCCCGCATGGTCTCCTGCGCCAATTTATCGGCTCTCTCGCAACCGTCGGCGATGATATTACGTACCAGTGTGGGGTCTTCCTCATACATACGCGCCCGCTCGTGCATGGGTTGCTGCTCTGCCAATATCGCGTCAATAACCGGCTGTTTGCACTCCAGACAACCGATTCCCGCGGTAGTGCATCCCTGTTGCACCCACGCCCGGGTGTCATCGTCCGAGTAAACCAGATGGAACTGCCACAATGGGCATTTTGCCGGGTCCCCGGGATCGCTGCGGCGGACGCGCGCCGGGTCGGTCGGCATGGTGCGTATCTTCTTTATCACACTTGCCGGTTCCTCGCGCAGGGTGATCGTGTTATTGTAAGATTTCGACATCTTCTGTCCATCCAGACCCGGCATTTTCGGTGCCTGAGTCAGCATAACCTCGGGCTCGGAGAGAATCATCTTTCCGCCGCCCTCCAGGTATCCAAATAAACGCTCCTGATCGCCCAGGCTCAAATTCTGTTGTTCTTCAAGCAGCGCTTTTGCTGCAGCGAGCGCCTCATCGTCGCCGTGCTCCTGGTACCGATTCCGCAAGTCGCGGTAAAGTTTAGATTTTTTTGAACCAAGTTTTTTTATCGCCGCTTCCGCTTTTTCGCGGAATCCGACTTCCTTGCCGTAAATATGGTTGAAGCGCCGCGCGATTTCGCGGGTAAACTCGATATGCGGCGTCTGGTCTTCGCCCACTGGCACACGGGTGGAGCGATAAATGAGAATATCCGCGCTTTGCAGCAGGGGGTAACCCAGAAAGCCGTACGTATTCAACTCTTTCTCAAACAGCTTTTCCTGTTGGTCCTTATAGGAAGGCACGCGTTCCAGCCATCCCAGGGGGGTAACCATGGAGAGCAGCAGGTGCAACTCGGCATGTGCCGGCACCCGGGATTGAACAAATAATGTCGCTTGTGCTGGATCCACGCCTGCAGCCAGCCAGTCAATCACCATATCCCAGACGTGGCGCTCGATGACGTCCGGCGTATCGTAGTGCGTGGTGAGAGCGTGCCAGTCCGCGACGAAGAATAGGCACTCAAACTGGTGCTGTAGCTCCACCCAGTTCTTCAGCACGCCGTGATAGTGCCCCAAATGAAGGCCGCCCGTGGGACGCATTCCCGATAAAACACGCTCAGTGAACATACCCCTTGTCCTTATCCAACCAATCCAATTATTTTCAGTAGGCTTCCAGGCCAAAAAACAACGCTACCAGCTGTATCGTAATCGCTGTAAACGGACCAATGATGGCACCCAACACCCCGGTCATCAACAGCATAAGGAGGATCATGAAGCCGTACGGTTCAATCCTTGCAAAACCGTTAGCCAGGCGCTGCGGCAGAAGGCTTACCGCGATACGGCCGCCATCGAGCGGCGGCAGAGGCAATAGATTCAAAACCATCAGGATCACGTTGATTTTAATCCCCGCTTCCCCCATCAATACCATAGGCCGGGCAAGATCGGTGTCCGACAGGGCGAGGCCAAGCTTGATAACGAACGCCCAAAGCAACGCCATGAAAAGGTTGGCGCCCGGCCCGGCCAGGGCCACCCAAAGCATGTCCTGTTTCGGTCGGCGCAACGCCGAGAAGTCGACGGGCACCGGTTTGGCCCAGCCGAATAGTATTCCGCCCAGCCACAGCGTCAACAAGGGAAGCAGGATCGTGCCCACCGGATCGATGTGGCGAACCGGATTCAGACTGACGCGTCCTTGCGCATAGGCGGTCATATCGCCAAAATGCTTCGCCACATAACCATGAGCGGCTTCGTGCAAGGTGATGGCAAAAATTACCGGGAGCGCATAGATGGCAACATTCTGAATAATGCTATCCATTGGAGATTCCAAAAGGCTGGAGGCTCCCTTTTCCTTCCCGTATCACTTCCGGCACATCCCCGGTCATATCAATGACGGTGGTCATCTCCAGCCCGCAGGCGCCCCCATCCAGCACCAGTTCCACCTGATGCTCGAGGCGGGCCCGGATGTCCCCAGCATCGTTAAGTGGGAACTCATCGCCAGGCATTATCAGGGTGGAACTCAACAGCGGCTCATCCAACTCCGTCAACAACGCCTGCACGATGGGATGATCCGGAATTCTGACGCCGATTGTATCGCGCTTCGGCGGCTGCAAGCGGCGCGGAACTTCCCGGGTAGCTTGAAATATAAAGGTGTAGCTACCGGGCGTACTCATCTTGAGCAGCCTATATTGCCGATTATCAACTTTGGCGTAATGCGAGATTTCGGCGAGGTTGCGACACATCAGCGTAAAGTGATGCCGCTCATCCATCTGCCGTATCGCCCGAATTCGAGTCATGACGGTTTTATCGCCCAAGTGGCCTCCAAGCGCATAACACGAATCGGTAGGGTAGGCGATCACCCCTCCGGCGCGCACAATAGCCGCAGCCTGCCGTATCAGACGCAACTGGGGGTTTTCCGGATGAATCGAAAAGAATTGAGCCACGAGAAAAATAGCTGACGATTTTTATCAATGTGTTGTCTGCGGGTCCGTTTCCTGGTACATCATCCGTGGGCCGCCGGAAGGCATCTCGGGTGCCAAAGGGGGTACATCACACTGGTTAGTATCGCGCCGTGGTGGCAGTACACCCAAAAAGGCAATCACCCTGCGTGGATCGCTTCCTTCCAGTCATGCCATACGGGCCTGCAGATGGCAGGCAGCGCCGGCATTCTCCCCAGATCGAAGTAGCTTTCCCCCGGGCCGTGAAAGTCCGAACCGCGCGAAGCAAGTAAGCCCAGCCGCTGGCAATGGCGCGCAAACAGCAATGATTGCTCCGGCGTATGACTACCGGTGATCACCTCGATAGCCTCGCCACCCATTGCGCGGAATTCCTCCAGCAACTCGTCCAGCGCTTTCTTGCTCAGCTTGTAACGGCCGGGATGAGCGATCACGGCTCTGCCACCGCTGCCGCGTATCCAGCCAACCGCGTCGCTTAACGGCACCCACTGGTGTGGCGCATATCCAGGCTTACCCTTGACCAGGTATTTCTTGAAGACTGCTTTCGCATCTCTGGCGTGACCCTGCTGAATTAAAAAGCGGGCGAAGTGCATCCGCCCCAGCAAATGCCCCTCTCCAGCATTGCGGCAGGCGCCTTCAAAACTGCCGTGAATCCCGAATTTGTCCAGTTGCGCGGCGATATTACGCGCACGCACCAGCCGGCCGTCTCGTATGGACGCCAAACCCCGAATGAGGTCGGGATGCTCAGGATTTATACCGAGGCCGACGATATGGACGGTCTGGCCGCGCCAGTCCACCGAAATTTCGACGCCGTTGACCAGGATAACGTTCTTCTCCGTGGCCGCCGCGTGGGCCTCCGCCAGCCCTCCCACGTCGTCGTGATCGGTCAGCGCGAGAATGTCAACCCCACGCGCAGCAGCGTGCTCGACCAATTGTGTTGGTGTGAGCAGACCGTCCGAAACCGTGGAGTGGCAATGCAAGTCGATGTTGAGCATGAAGCAGGCAGGTTGCGCAAAGCGAGAGCCGCATCATAGCATAAGGGGGGGCGGAAAATTGAACTGCGACAACTGATCGGCTCACCCGGAGCGGAGCGTGGGCATTCACGCTAAAAGACCGAATGCTTCCGGTAGAGTAGGATATCGAATTGCCCAGATTAGACGGAACAAATGGACTTTCTGCCAATTTTTATCGACATACGAAATCGTGACTGCCTTGTGGTCGGCGGCGGGGAAGTGGCCGCCCGGAAAGTGGCGTTGCTATCGCGAGCGGGGGCTCGGGTCACCATCATCGCCCCCCGGCTCTGTGAGGAACTGCACGAGCGGCTGTTGGTGCCGCGGGATCGGGAACAACCGCCGCAAACAAGAATTACTTATCTTGCCGAAACGTTTAGTCCCGATCATCTCGCCGATGCCGTTCTAGTTATCGCTGCTACAGATGATCCCACAGTTAACCGGAAGGTTTCCGAGGTTGCCAAAGGATTACGCATCCCCGTCAATGTCGTGGATGATCCGGCTTCATGCTCTTTCATCATGCCTTCGATTGTGGATCGCTCTCCCGTTCTTATCGCCGTATCGAGTGGGGGCGCGTCACCGGTGCTTGCCCGGGTACTGAGAGCTCGACTGGAAACCATGATACCGATGGCTTATGGCCGCCTTGCGGCGTTCGCGGCCCAATTCCGCGAACGAGTGAAACAGCAGCTTTCAGTTCCCGAGAACCGACGCAGATTCTGGGAGAAAGTATTGCAGGGGCCAGTTGCCGAAATGGTTTTCTCCGGCAGGGACCGGGCGGCAAAGGTGTATCTGGAGCGTGCGCTGGATAGCGAACCGGATGAGTCAAGCGGGGGAGAAGTATATCTGGTGGGCGCTGGCCCGGGCGACCCGGAGCTCCTGACTTTTCGGGCAATGCGCCTGATGCAGCAGGCGGACGTGGTCGTGTATGACCGGTTGGTTTCACCTGAGATACTTGACATGGTGCGTCGCGATGCCGCCCGGATCTATGCCGGGAAGGAGCGCAGCAAGCACGCAATGCCGCAGGAATCGATTAATCAATTGCTGGTGCGGTTGGCCAAGGAAGGCAAGCGCGTGCTGCGGTTGAAAGGGGGCGATCCTTTCATCTTCGGCCGGGGGGGTGAGGAAATTGAAACCCTCTCCAGCCACGGAATTCCTTTTCAGGTCGTTCCGGGCATTACCGCGGCGACCGGTGCGGCATCCTATGCAGGTATCCCCCTCACTCATCGCGACTATGCCCAGTCGTGTGTCTTTGTCACCGGCCATCTCAAGGACGGGAGCGTGGACCTGGATTGGCCCATGCTGGCGCGCCCAAACCAGACCATCGTGGTCTATATGGGGCTCCTCGGCCTACCGGAGCTGTGCCGGCAATTAATCGCGCACGGGCTATCTGCTACGACACCAGCCGCAATCGTGCAGCAGGGAACTACGCATAAACAGCGCGTATTGACCGGTACGTTGCAGAACCTTCCCGGTTTGACCGCTGCGGCCAAACTGATTCCGCCAACTCTTATCATCGTCGGCGAGGTCGTCAAACTGCATCGGCAACTGGCGTGGTTCGAGCCTCAACGGGATGAGGCTGCTCCCGCGATCGGTATTCTGGGCAGAGAACAGTAAGCCTTTGCGCAATACCGCGCTATTCCATCGCATCTTTTAAAAAAGGCCGATCAGCATCCTCGTTCCCAGCAAATAAAGCAGCAGAACAAAAATCGTCCTGAGCATCCGTGTAGGCATGACGTGGGTCGTTTTTGCGCCGAACGGCGCTGTCAATACGCTGGCCAGCACGATCCACCCCAAGGCCGGCAAATAGACATACCCCAAGCTATGTTGCGGTAACGGCTGGGATTGGGCCATGCCATTAACGATGTATCCGATGGCGCCCGCTACGGCAATGGGAAATCCCACTGCGGCAGCGGTGCCGATCGCCTGCTGCAATCGCGCGTTGCAGAACGTAAGAAACGGAACCGTCAGCAGCCCGCCGCCGATTGCGACAAAACTCGAAACCGCGCCAATGATTCCGCCCGCACCAATCATTCCCCATTTGCCGGGAAGCTCACGGCTGGGTTTGGGCGAGATTTTCAGCAGCATCTGCGTGGCTGCATAGAAGATAAACACAACAAAAATGACGCTGAGCGCCCTGCTGGGCAACGCGTTCACCAGAGTCGCACCGGCCAGTGTGCCAGCGATAATTCCAGGGGTGATATGTTTCACGACTTGCCAGTTCACCGCTCCGTGCGCATGGTGAGCGCGCAGGCTGGAAGCCGAGGTGAAAATGATCGCGGCCATGGTAGTCCCCAGGGCAAGGTGCAGGATGCGATCAGGCGGGAAATGCTGATTGGTAAAAATAACGGTGAGCACTGGCACCAGAATCAATCCGCCGCCGATACCCAGCAGTCCGGCAAAAAAGCCTACAACTGCACCCAGCAGCAGATAAGCCGGCCACCACTCCACGTCAAGCGTGGCCGAAAGGTATGCTTGTCTTGAGCATTTTTCGGCGACTTTCCGTCTGCAAATCTGGTTGTGACCAGCCCATCAAAAAATCCCCATGATGAAGTCCCACTCCGCTGGGTCTACAGGCGTAATGGATAGGCGGTTTCCGGTTTGCAGAATGCGCATGTTTGCCAGTTCCGGCCGGCTGCGCAATTCCCTGATGCTGACCAAGCGGGTTTTTCTGATGAACTTCACATCCACATTGAACCAGCGCGGGTTGTGCGACGTTGCCTTCGGGTCAAAATATTTACTGGCGGGATCGAACTGCGTTGCGTCCGGATATGCTGGACTGCTAACCTCGGCAATGCCCGCGACCCCCGGTTCCGGACAACTCGAATGATAAAAAAACACGCCGTCCCCGACGCGCATCTGGTCGCGCATAAAGTTGCGCGCCTGATAGTTGCGGACGCCGTACCAGGGGACAGTTTGATCAGGCATCGAGGCAAGGTCATCAATGCTGACATCCGAAGGTTCTGATTTCATCAGCCAGTAACGCATATTAGGTCCTAAGAGTTCCAGTTAATTCCATAGTCGGTTGACTACAATAAACATTGCCATTTTTCATGGCTTGAACATTCCCAAGATGTTCTATACAATCCTGCACGAAGTCCCCCCCAAAGTCCCACCCACTACTAAAGCGAAGTAACCTCAATGGCAAAACTTTCGGCAATAGGTTGTGAAGGAGCAAAGCCTTCGCTAAATCGAGATCGCTTACTAGGTGATGGCGACGGATTATTTCTCCGGATTCGACCGAATGGTACGAAGACATGGGTTATTGAATACGAGTTAAATAGTAGTCGGACAAAATACACCATAGGTACGTACTCACGCAACGGCGCGCAAGGCGACAGTATTTCGGCTTGGCTCAGTAACGGCCAGCAGTCCTTGGCTCAGGCTCGGGCGATTGCAGGCAGCTGGAAGGCTGCTCGAAGAGCAGGGCATAACCCAGCCGCAGAATGGGAAGCTCAACTTAGCTCAGATCGTGAGGCAGTCCGTCTGCGGGTGACAGCATTAGAGTCCGAGCGAACTCAACCAACGGTTGAGGACGCCGTGAAGTTGTTTATGGCGAAGATTATGGCCAAAAAGAACAGCGCACCTGGGGTGCTCTACCGGTTCACGAGACTGACAGAGATTCTTGGTACCAAGAAAATTAAAGACGTGTCCCGGCAGGATATTATTGCCGCGCTAGATACCATCGCAGAGGGTAGGAAAGAGGGGCGGACTGCAAAGCAATTAGCCGGCGAGGTGTTGACGCTTGCAAAACGGCTATGGCGTTTTGCTAAAGCACGGGAATGGGTGCCGGTATCGTGCGTGGAAGAGCTATCGCGGCGCGATTTCGACTCAAGGCCCAAAAAGCGGGATGTGACGCTACGACTTGATGAACTAGCGGTAATTTTGCGAGCATTGAACAACCCTCTGCAGTGCAAGGCTGATCCCGTTACCATTGCTGCCTTAAAGTTGTTGATTCTGACAGGGCAGCGAGAAACCGAAGTTACCAATGCCCAGTGGGCAGAATTGGATCTAGGTGCCGGTGTTTGGGTACTTCCGGCGGAACGCACCAAGCTGAGACGGGCCCATCTTGTGCATTTGGCTCCCGAGGCAATCGCAATTGTTGAGTCTTTGAAACCGCTAACCGGGAAAGGACTTTACGTGTTTGAATCGCCGAACAAAGCGGGTCAGCCGATTTATGGGCGTTCTGTGAACAACGCGCTAGCAACGCTATTTAAACGTAACCAGTTACCAAACGTCACTCGTTGCCGTGTCCACGATTTTAGGCGAACGCTGATAACGCGCCTCCCGGACCTGGGTTTCGAACCATTCCTAGGCCACAAGATTGCTAACCATATTCTTTCTGGCGTTTTCGCACACTACAACCATAACACTTACGAACAGCAGCGAGAGAAGGCGTTAAAGGCATGGGCTCGCCGGCTCGAAACACTGGCGGCAGTAAGCAAAGTTCGGCACTTGCATTACGCTGCGTGAGCTTATTTCGTAGCTCATATCCGTACCATCGAGGAAACGGGTAGCACGGTCACGGTTCGCTCCGACTTCTAACTCAAGAAAAGTATAAGAGGATCCAAGTGGACTTCGCAGCTCATGTACCGGCCGCGGTCCGGGAATACACTACCGCATTGTTAGAGGGCGACAAGATGGGATCCGGCTTGGTCGCTTCGATCGCTAATTTCGAGCGACAGCTATTTGAGACAAAGGAAGCAATAGAAGTAGAAGCCCGGCTCGGGTCCGGTGGATCTCTAATTACCCTACGCGAGCAAGAAGCTGAACTCGGCAATATTAGAGACGTTCTAGTTGAGCATCGGAATTGCTTGCTGCGACTCGTCCATGATCATCGTATGCTCTCCGCGTACTTACTTCTGATACCAGAAATCACCTCAGACGAACAATGGTACCAAATTATCAATTCGGCGTATGGGGCGGGCAAAGATTTCGAGCGTTGGCGGGAACGCCTGAGGCTGGCACATGAGGAAAAAGAGGAAATCGCTGACATCGCGGAGAAGCTTGCGAGGGCAATCGATAAGTTTTCGAGAAACGGGGTGGAAGGACCCGCCGAGTTCTACTCTGTCCGTGTTTTATTGGGTAATACGGACAATGACGAATCGGGAGGACATAATCAGTATATTTGGCAAGCGGCACGTAAGGACCTATTGGGCGAGCGCGAGAATACTCGCGAACGGCATGAACCAGCCCAGCCATCTTTGGAATTTGAAAGCGAGTTGGAGGTCGGCCCCGTCCTCAGTCACCATTCAAACATTAGATTTGTTTCTCCCGGAGAGCCCGTGGAGCACGATCCGCTCGCAGGAGTGCGGTATGGGTGGGAAAAGGCTCCTCCACTTGCAGCGCTACTGAAAACTGTAGCCAAAGCAGGAAGGGATTTTAAGCCGCAGGAGGAGGGCGTGATCGACGCTGCCCTCGAAAGCCGGCAGGGTAGCGTAAAAACTCAATATCTCCGGGCCCTAGCCTATCTTCTGATTATTGTCAACAACTTCACCTTAACCACGCCGCTAATGCGAGCAATGTCAATTATTGCTAACGTGGTAATCAACCTACCTGACGTTGATGTGACGTACGATGACGTGCGAAAGGCGCTTTCCCACCGGGCAATAGGCCACTGGAAAACTCGAGGTAAAAAACCGAGCTGAGTTTTCCACTATTTCTGGAAAACTCAGGGCTCAAAAATCTTTCGAGTTTCTTTGGGTTAAAAAACTACTTTTTGTATTGTGACCATGCAAATCCCGGAAAGGCCGGGAAGCACCTAAATAAAGCACCGAAATAGGAGCTTTAAGCATGGCACAGCAGTACAGAACCGCGCTCGCAATTCTCCGGCGCAAACAAGTCGAGGCTCGGACGGGGCTCTCGCGTTCATCCATTTATTTTAAGGTTTCTGCAGGTACCTTCCCCCAGCCTGTTCGGCTGGGCATACGGACTGTCGGCTGGATCGAAAGCGAAATAGAGGCTTGGCTTCTCGCCCAAATCGAAAAAAGCCGCAAGGTTTAGAGGGGCGACCATGACCAAGAAAACGATGGACGCAACCAACGGGCTTGAATCAACCTCCGCAGCTCTCGCCAGCAATATCTCGTCGCAGGATCCAGTAACTAAGGCTCAATCACGTGCGGTCTCTGGGGGGTCAAGCTCTACAGCATCCTGCGTCACTGATCCGTTACTTGAGAAGGGTGAGACGATATTTAACCCTATCAGCCAATTCAGGGATGCAATTCAGGCTGCGGGGCTAATCCCTCCAGATGTAATCGAAGCAGACGGAAAACTGCATCGCTTCTCCACTAATGGCAGGCCTGACGATGACGCCGGATGGTACGTGTATCACGGTAATGTCGTTCCCGCCTGCGGCGCCTTGGGTGACTGGCGCAGCGGGGTTAATCAAACTTGGCGAGCAGAGATAGGCCGTGCTCTGACTTCGGCTGAGCAGCGTAAGCATCGGGCCAGTTTGGATGTAATGCATGAGCAACGCGAAGCGGAGAAAACCCAGCGCAGGAAACAGGCACGTGAAAAGGCCGAACAAATCTGGGCGAAAGCCGTTCCCTGCTTCGAGCACCCCTATCTTACATCTAAGCACATCCACGCATATGGAGCACGGCAATACAAGGATGCGCTTGTAATCCCCCTTTGGGTGGACGACGTAATTCATTCCCTGCAATTCATCACTGCGGAGGGAAAAAAGAAGTTTTTGCTTGGCGGGCGGGTGAGAGGTTGCTATTTCATAATCGGCGACCCCACCGGCGCTACGGTCCTATGTATTGCCGAAAGCTTCTCAACGGGCGCCAGTATCCACGAAGCGACGGGGTATCCGGTAGCTGTGGCGTTTGGCGTGGCCAACCTCAGTGCGGTCGCAAAAGTCATGAGGGAAAGAATTCCGGATGCGTCGCTGGTCATCTGCGCCGACGATGACTACGCAAGTCCCGGAAACCCAGGATTGACAGCGGCAACGGAAGCGGCGGGGGCCGTGGATGGAGTGGTGGCGGTTCCAGACTTCGGCCAAGACAGACCGGATGGAGCAACAGACTTCAACGATATGGCAGCGCACTGCGGGATTGAGGACGTCAAGCATGTGTTAGTGAGCGCGGCGGTTTCGATAACAGAAAAAGATCATGACCAGGAAGACGATACCGGGGATGGTCTCGATGTAGCGGGAGATGCAAGCACTGCATCACCGGATGCTGAGGTAACACAGGTAACAGGGGTGCAAACCATTGAACACGGGCGTTCCGCTGTTACCTGCTTCGCTCCTGCGGAGGTAACTAGGGTAATAGACGGATCAGGCACGTCAGACCGGTCAGGCAATCCGGTCCCGGAAGCAATAGACCGACCTGCATTTCGCGTCTTTGATGACCGAGTGGAGCATGAGGCGCAGGAATTCAAGGCTGGAGTATGGTATTTCGATACGGACAGGGAAGGTAGACCAACGCAAACCTGGGTATGTTCCCCACTGCACGTCGTCGCCGTGACCTCTGACGGCCACCAACACAACTTCGGCCGCTTGCTGCGCTTCCGGAACACATTGGGTTATTGGCGGGAATGGGCCATGCCAATGGAACAGCTGCGCGGGGCAGCCGATGATCTGCGCGGCGAACTGCTGGCGATGGGCGTGGAGCTTGACCCTAGCCAGTGGGTGCGGCGCCTGCTTTCAACCTACCTGCAAGAGAAGCCCCCTGAGCGGAGAATCCGCTGTGTGCTGCAGGTTGGCTGGTGCGAGGATTCTTTTATATTGCCCGATACGGTAATCGGCCCCAAGTCCTCGGACGTGATCTTCCAGAGCGGTGAGATCGGCCACGACGAACACACCACCGCTGGAACGCTAGAGGGCTGGCAGCACGACATATCGTCGCGGGCTATCGGCAATCCGCTTCTACTACAGGCGCTGTCTGCAGCGTTTGCGGGACCAATGCTGGCGTTGTGCAATGCAGAAGGTGGAGGGCTTCATTTTGTCGGTGACTCATCCACCGGCAAGACAACGTTGCTCGAAGCGGCTTGTTCGGTCTGGGGTGGACCCAATTACCGACGAAGCTGGCGGGCAACAGCCAACGGCATGGAAGGTGCGGCAGCAACATTCAATGATTGCCTGTTAGCCCTGGATGAAATCAGTGAGGCCCATGCACATGAAGTGGGTGCCATCATCTATGCCTTGAGTAACGGGCGCGGCAAGCAGCGAGCCGGCAGGACGGGCAATGCCCGTGCCCTTACACGCTGGCGCTGCTTCGTGCTCTCCAGTGGAGAGCGCAGCATTGAAACGACCATGCAGCAAGTAGGACAACGGGCTAAGGCTGGGCAGTCAGTGCGATTGCTGAACATCTCAGCCTCGAGGGTATATGGAGCATGGGACACATTGCATAATCTACAAAGCGGGACGGCCTTTTCCGATGCAATCAAGCGAGCAGCAGTTACACACTATGGACTTGCCGGTCGGGCTTTTCTGGAAAATCTGACGAGGGACGCGCGGGATTTCGGCGGCTATCTCGAACGCTTCAAGGTACTGAAGCAGTTTGCGGTAAAGGACGGCGAGGGACAGGAAAAAAGGGCAGCAGCGCGTTTTGCCATTTTGGCGCTGGCGGGGGAGACGGCAACAGATTACGGGATAACAGGTTGGCCTCCTGGGGCCGCGACCGAGGCAGCGGGAGAGGGTTTCAGGGTTTGGCGCGCTTCGCGTGGACATGGTAATGATGAACGGCTGCAGATAGTTGAACAGCTCTCCGGGTTCATAGACCGTCACGGGGACTCGCGTTTTTCGAATAAGAACGATGAAACACAGATTTTCAACCGCGCGGGATGGTGGCAGGATTCTCCAACCGGACGCAGCTACTTGTTCACGTCAGAGGGTTTGCGGGAAGCACTCAAAGGCTTCGATTTTGATCGGGCGCTCGATGTCCTGCAGGAAATCGAGGCCCTACCCCCTGCCGACATGGAAGGCAAACGAACGAAGGTATTCAATATCAATTGGGAGTCGAAGCGGCTATACCCTATAAAAGCTGGCAAGCTAGGCGGTGGCCATGTCGCTTGATGATCTGCTTGTCACACTGGAAAGGCGCGACATTGTTACCCCTGTTACCTCTATCAACCCTGCAGGGGTAACATCAAAACCCGCGCCAACAGGCACTCTTACCCCTGATACCCCTGTTACCCGGGAAAAGTGCAATGCAGAAGATGTGTTACAAAAAGCAGCGCACGGCGCTAACGGAACCGCGTCCCAGTGGTGGCGATTTCACTATACCGACCGCGAGCCGAAGGAAGCGTCCTACAGTCCTGCAGCTACTCATGCAGAGGCAATGGCTGGGGAACCAGATGCAATAAAGGCAGAACCATTTAAGCCGCTGCTCCGGGAACCAAATGCGCCGTTAAGCCAAGAAGAGGAAACCACAATACTGGATTGGCTGGAGCGTATAAACGAAACGGATGAGGTAATAATCAGCGCAGCGCTACATCAGTGTCAAACCGATCAGGACGCGAGGGATTTTTTCATTGGACTGGCAGCACAATAGCGAGGAGTAACCGGTTGAACGAAAATACTGGAACTGAACTCACGCCAAAACAGCAACGATTCGCCGCAGAGTATTGCGTTGACCTGAATGCCACTGCTGCATACAGGCGCGCTGGCTATAACGCCCGGGGCAACGCAGCTGAGGCCTGCGCCTCCCGGTTGCTAAGCAATGCTAAGGTTCAGCAAGCGATCCGAGAGAAGGAAAGAATAGCAGCAAGCCGATTAGAAGTGACGGCTGAGAACGTACTGCGCGAGGCCTCTGCTCTTGCATTTTCCGACATACGCCGGCTGTTCAATGTAGACGGCTCCCCCAAGTCTATCCAGGAACTCGACGATGCAACCGCTGCAGCTATTTCATCTATCGAAGTGGGAGAAATGCGTTCTGAGGGCAAGGTGATAGGGCGCGTTTGCAAGATCAAGCTCTGGGACAAGAACAGCGCTCAGGAGCGGCTGTTCAAGCACCTCGGCCTTTTCCGGAAGGAAAACAACCCCCAGTCCACCGCCAGCAATATCCAGATATCGTTTGTGTCGGCAGATGGAAAGTGAACCGGGCTACTGGAGCCCGGAAAACTTGATAAAGATTAGCGCCGTCCACTCTCCGTGTTACCGATCAGAAGCCTGGTAAGGGCTGCATGCCCAAACCCGGAGCCGCCGGCGCGACAATTGCAGGCGCGTTCGTCGCATAGGGATTGTTCGGCGAGTCGTTGGAATAGCGCGAACCGTATTGACCGTACGGATTGTTGACGGAGTCGGCTGAATACTCGCTGCCATAACGTCCGTAGGGATTGCTCGTGCTATTCGCGTCGTACTGGTTGCCGCCAAGATTGCCGAGAAACTTACCCGTGGCCGGGTCGATGAGCGCCGGTGGACCAGCTAAAGAGATTTCAAATGCCAAAGCAAGCAGTAATCCGACCAGAAACGATGTGCCTTGTTCATCGTGCTTCTCCTATTGTTTGTCCGTCAGCTACTCCGCAGACCACGACGCCTTAATATTGATGTTACGTCTTTTTGGGTCGATAACTAGTGGACCTTGGTACACCTTTTCTGGTTGACGTGGTGGGAGTTGATGCGGTTGAACCGAGGCGACCTCTACAGGAAGGAGTTGCCGACGCCGCTTGTCGGTACGATCAAGCAACACATATCAAAGTTGCGGAGGATGGCGAGCGTTACCGAATACGTGGACGTACTGTTACCGAATACGTTCCCGTACTGGATAAGCCGGCGCCTTCCCTTTTGACGTTGTTTGTGGGCGATAACACCGCTTTTTAGCACCGGAACGATGCGGAAGTGAAGGAAATATAGGCAAATCGACAGGAAGGTCTCTATACGGGCCGTGGAGCGATTTTCGGCTCTGGTTGAGGTCCATCCCCTCACAGATGCGCAGGATTTTCATACATGCCGCTTTGGAGAGGGGCCGAAACTATAGCAGTGTGAAATAAGCTGTAGTTCGAACACTACGTTCGGTTACGCCGTTCATTGTTTCCAATTCCATTGCCGTCCGATTCCAGGGGTGACTAAGCGGTTTCCCAAGCCCAACACCTGCACGCTTCCGCTGGCGTTAATATGGTAGTTCCGACTTTACGAATGCTCCGCTGAGCCAAGCAGGACGCTCGGGTACTCAACCTTCGCGAGGGCCGCCTCTTGAGACTCTACGGGCAACATTTCTCTCGGAACGGGATGTGCGCTCTGCCAATCCGTCTCGCCTACGTCGAAAAACCTGTCGATCGTTCTCTCGATCACTTCCCGGTTGATTTCGTGCGCCTCTACCACTGCGTGCAATCCGATCCCAAATTCATAGAGTGGATCAAGCTTGAATGATTCGTAGATCAGCGGCGGCTCGTTTTCGATGATTTCGAGCTCCGTTTTCTTTTCGTATTCGCGTAAGGTTAACCCCCCGAAACAGTCATAAGTTTGCGGTACGCGTTCGGCCAGCCTGTAATACATTTCCCCATCCCTCATGAAGGGACCTTCAAACTTCAGTCCGCCCTCATGAGTCTGTTGCTCCTGTGATAGAAGGGAGAACGCCCGTTCGGAGGCGAGTTCACTCGTTCTGTTCCAGAACTCATGAGTTGCGGTATGGATTATCGTGTTCCAGATGGTGGCCCCATCGCTCCCCAGAAAATAGAAATCGAATGATTGCTTATATAGCCTGGGTCGGCCTGGCTCATCGAGCATGAGACGCGAGGTGAATTTCCCTCCGTATGTGCTGGTATCCCGCACAATCTTCCAGCGCAGGCTGACGTACCGGTCCCGTTTCTTGCGCCGTGGCAATTCCGCAAATGGCGTAAAACGTATCAGCCGGTAAAGTACTCGCTTTCTTTTTCTCATCGGTTTATGCGTTGGCTTGCTAAGTTAAAGACAATTGGATTGCTGACCCCGCTGAGTGAATCAATTATTTACGTTCATTGTTTAAAGAAGCCCGCCCCGACGTTCGAGGCTTAACGTCCGAACAATTCGTCGGGCAAGCCTCATGACAGATCTTCAAAATCCATCAGCGCAGATGCCGGCACCTCCAACGTTTCAGCCAATCGGAAAATGTTAAGCAGGGCAATATTGCGCTGACCCCGCTCGATTCCCCCCAGGTAGCTACGGGCCAATCCGCTTTCCAGTGCAAGTTTCTCCTGGGACCAGCCGCGTGCCTTGCGCAGCTGCGCCAGCTTCCTCCCAAACAAGAGCCGGGGATCTGATTGCTTTGCATCTCTGACCATCCCCAGATTGTCTGGATCAGGTTACTATCAGGCCACGCTCTATGAGTGACAATTATACCTATTTCTACTATATTTCCAGCAAACAACATTGATTGGGACATTATGAAAAAGCAGATTCCTCATCCGGCTATCGCGCACCTGAGCAAGACAGAAATGGAGACCCTGAAGTCGGATTACCTCGCTCGAGGGAAAGCGGCCGAGCTGATTGAGCGATTTAAAATCAAATGTACGCCCCACCAGCTATACAGCGTGCTGCCTCCTCGAGTTCTTGATCGGTCTTGCCCCGTTTGTGGATGCGTGATGATTGAGGACTTGCCCAGACGATACAATTTGAATTCACCAGGCTTGGTTCATTGCTCTTCGTGCCGGCATAAGGACAACAACCAATGCGGTTGCCCGTCTTGCACGGAACGATTTTATCGATGGATGAAAGAGGACAGGGCGAGGCGTGAGGCCGAAATAGCTCAGGCGGTTATTGCCGAGCGACGGCAGTATCCTTGCCCAAGTTATTCAATCGAAGAGCTGCCGCTGTCGACAGCGGTAGCGTTTCTTGCGTTCTCGAAGTGCTGCCAGATTGATGAGGATGGGTTCTATGGCAGCCTTGATGAATCCGAGGTGCCTTTTGCGCCAAACGGCTCATACGCCGACGGTCTGCTGGCCTCGCTTCGCAAGGCGGGGTTTATCAGTATCTCAGAGCATTCGCCGCCCGGTACCATTTTGTATGAAGACTCGCGGCTTAACTTCTATCCGCGGCAAGTCTACTGGACAGGAAACACGGAAGAGAACTTGCGGTTGGCTGAGGAAATCGAATCTCGTGCCCTAACCCAAAACTGGCCCGAGCATTGGCGGCCACAGATCGATGCAATCTGCTCCGAGATCGCAATGGCCGAGTGCATGGAATATTACGATTATTGCGCCAAGAAAAGGAGAATACGAATTCCGGGTGATGAGGCAATCACCGCGATGCTGAGGAATATCCTCAGGGACTATTCCGTGGCCCAGTGCTACAACATCATCTGGTATGGGGCGAGCAGTACTTCTGACCTCCTCCGCAGAGAAAAGAAGAGCGAGGCCTATGCAGCGAGGAACGTGGTATTTGCGTGTCAGCGTCGAGCCAATCGGTGCCGAGAAAAGGATTTAAAGGTAATAGCTTTCGAACGATCACCCGATCTTCCGCGCAGCATGATCAGCTACGTGTTATTTGAACTGATCCTTAAAATCGGGGAGCGGGGCTTTACCGAGGTGGTCGGATCGCCTTCCAAAAATGAACCAAGCGAGGCATGGTGATCAAAGGAATACATGGAGAAACCATCCTTTTGCGACCGAAACTTCATATAACTCATTAGCAAGACCGTTTAGTCGGCACTATTCACCTGTGAATCCCAATAGGTATAAGTTACAAGATGAGAGGCAAGCGAGCTACGCGGGTGTCCGATTCTTTGAATGGGCCGTTCTCTTCGGCCCAATAAATGTCAGGTTAGAGTTAAAGACCTTTGCTACCGACCGTCAGGTAATACCAATGTTAAGCCTAATGTGACATGAATCAAGTGTAAAAGTGTCAGGCGTGGTCGTCAGGTTAGGTGTACCCTAATCCGACTGTTCTTGATCGACTTTCTTCACGAAGGCGCACATTTCCTTCGACACTCGTTCCCCCTCTTTCCCTTCCTCGCCCGGTCCTGCGTCTAGTTCCCATGCTCCGCAATGGTCGCACCAGTCGGCATGCAATCCTTGATGATGTTGACCCGGCCCTTGTAGGTTTGCTTTATGTCCCGGACATCAGGCTTCAGTTCGTCTGCCCCACACGATGCGCATATCATAATTTTTCGCCTGGTATTTATCTAGTTGGTGTGTACCTTAAGATGAAAAATTTCTTTTACTTGATCTTTAAAGCCGCTAATTGCTGTGCTTTAAGGGACTAGAAGTTTTGAGAAATTCCGTAATGAGGTTAACAGCAACGCCAACCATGACCACAGGAATGATGAACTTCAGAGCGCGAAGGTTCTCGACCAAGCTGGCTATCACAACCTTTTCGTCGAGTTCTAAGGAGTGAATGCCATTAAATGCATTAATCGAATCATCATATAGGCCGAACAGACCTGATGCGCTAACAAGTAGGTAAAGCGCCCCTATGAGCGGGCAATAGTGCCTGACGCAGTCCTTGTACGGGCCGTCGTAAGTCAGACGAAGCCAATAAATGATCAGAAAGATAAACCATAAGAACGAAGCTGTGCCGACATATATGACGTTGTAGAACATTTTCTGGCTGGACAGTGATAACTGCATTACGAACCCTTCTAACGTGAAAGGTAACAATATCAGAGCAATGCTTACAGTTAGGCTAAAAACTAGGATTATGGGCAGCTCAGGGCTGCGGAGGAGATTACGATTATTGATAGTATTCATGATTGCTCTTATGGTTGCCTACTCCCATGAATGTGCTGCTAACAAGGTAAAACTACTCACACTGTCAGTCATTGTTTCCCCCTGTTAATCAGTCAAAAATTCCATAACCGATTTTAGTGGAAGAAATTCCCTAAAAATTTCCCTTCCTGCTTATCAGAAAGGCTCAGGACGCGTTTTTTTGCCGCTGGCTAGGATTTATCTACATCTATATCGGAAATAATCGCCGTACGCTCAATTTGCCCCTAACGCCCTTTTCCTGCCAAACCGCTTTTGATTTGGTTTTTAGATGGATTTTGAATTTGGTAGCAAGGGCATAGCTCTTGCCTCTTGAGATTTTTTGTTAGGTTAACTGTGCCTTTTTCCGGGTTGAGTTCTATTCGATTCAGGATTTGAGTTATAGGCTCTGTTGCAAAAAATAAGAAGCGAGGTGCACCATTGTGTTTTTTCGAGCAGATCCTCAATGTCAGATTTCAAATGGCGTCATTTCCGTGGGGAGATGATTCTGGGTTGTGTCAGATGGTATTGTAAATACGGGATCAGCTATCGTGATTTGGCGGAAATGATGCTGGAGCGTGGACTTGATGTGGATCATACGACGCTCTACCGTTGGGTTCAGCATTACGCCGCCTGAAATGGAAAAGCGCCTGAGGTGGTACTGGAAACCTTCCATGGGCTACAGTTGGCGGGTGGATGAAACCTACGTAAAAGTAAAAGGGGAATGGACGTATCTCTACCGGGCACTTGATAAAAATCCCATACGATTGATTTCTATCTCTCCGCTACTCGCAATACCCGAGCTGCCAAACGTTTTCTGGGCAAAGCCCTGAAATCCATGAAACCCTGGGCGTACCCCGGTGCTATCAATACCGACAAGGCGCCCGCTTACAGGTCCGCCATTGCCGAATTAAAAGCGGAAGGAAAGTGTCCGCCAGATACCGTGCACCGGCAGGTCAAGTACTTGGACAATATTATCGAAGCTGATCATGGCAAGCTCAAACGCTTGATAAATCCGGTGCGGGGCTTTAAATCGATGAAAACAGCCTACACCACAATCAAAGGTTTCGAGCTCATGCGGATGTTCAAGAAAGGACAGCTGGATATTTGAAATTGGGCCAAGGCCTCACAGGAGAAATCTGGCTCATTGAAAGGCAATTCGGTATCTACAGAACATAATCAATCAGATCACACCCATAGTTCTCTGGTTTGTCCTTTTTTTGCAACAGAGCCTTTGTTATTTCATCGCGTCGAGCTGTCTTTGCGCGTTGGCATGACCCTTTGAAGCAGCCTTGCGATACAACTCTACAGCCTTGACAGCATCCTTCGGCACGCCTTCGCCATTGGCATACATCCGGCCCAGATTGTATTGCGCGTTGGTGTGACTCTGGGTAGCAGCCTTGCGATACCACTCCACAGCTTTGACAGCATCCTTGGGGACGCCTTCACCATTCTCATACATCCGCCCTAGACTGTTTTGCGCGTTGTCATTACCCTGGTCAGCAGCTTTTTGATACCACTCCACGGCTTTGACAGCATCCTTGGGGACGCCTTCACCATTCTCATACATCCGGCCTAGACTGTTTTGCGCGTTGGCATTACCTTGGTCAGCAGCCTTGCGATACCACTCCACGGCTTTGACAGCATCCTTGGGCACGCCTTCGCCATGGGCATAACTCCAGCCGAGGTTGGCTTGCGCGTAGCGGTTATTCTGCTCAGCAGCTTTGAGATACCACCCTATAGCTTTGGCAGGATCCTTGGGCACGCCTTCGCCATCGGCATAACTCGAGCCGAGGCTGTTTTGCGCGTCGGCATTACCCTCTTCAGCAGCTTTCTGATACTTGTGTATTGCTGGGTAATTCGTGTTGTCGTTACCCAGTTCAGTAGACTCCTGATACATAAGTGTAGCTTTCATAGCATCGCCAGAACGCCCCTTGCCGTGCTCTGACTTCTTATCCTGTTTTTTTGTGGGCTCGGACGCTAGCTTTGTAGACGACTTGGCTTGGGTCTCTGAGACAACCTTACTATCTGCTTGCTTTGCAGGTACCTGAGGGTGCGTAGGAACGATTTTTATTGCATCCAGCTGACGTCTTGCCTTAGGATGCCCTTGCTCGGCGGCCTTCCGATACCACTCTCTGGCTTTTTCACTATTCTCTAGAACGCCACCGCTACCATATTGATACATCCAGCCGAGTCTGAATTGCGCACCAGCATTTCCCTGTTCAGCCTCTTTTATCATTGCGGATATTGGATCGTTCTCTGTCTGTGTGAAGCGAGCTGCATCAGGCAACTTCATCGGCTGAGTGGATCCTGAATATTCGTGACCTGTCTCGGTGCTGGGCGATGGACCATTCAAGGTGACAGCTAGTATTATGCCGCCGATAACAACTATTCCTATTAGAAAGAGCACTACAGGATTGCGTAGCACTTCACTCGCTAGGGGGGTTTCTATGCCATTCTCATTCAATTTTCTAATTGGCTTCTGCGGAAATGGGACCGTTTTACCAACAGAGACTTGGGGCGATTCGTTCAACAAAGGCATCACTAATGGAGGGATGTCAGGCGATGGTCGTGTCTCCGTATCGGGATTTTCTGAGATAGCCTCTGCTTGAATCGATGCTAATTTTGGAGGGGCCTTGCTTGTCTCCGCGACAACCTCAGACGCTGGCTTGGCCTGTTTCCTAGGGCTCTTATTAAGCCGCACCTTTCTTATCTGAACCCACTGCAGCACAAAATCCACAGCGTCGATCTTTTTATCGCGGAGTGTGTCAAGCAGTACATCGCGCGCTTTATCACTTACCGACAAGCTATCGGTCGGACGGCTGATGAGCGTCAGGGCTTCAGTTAAAATTTTGGTGGTTATCCGATTTTCCTTGGCTAACTCGAACAGGAATTCCCGTAATTCCTCGGCACGTTCTTTACGTGGTAGGCGGCCGCTGTTAGCAATAATGAAATGCCCACGTGTGTCTACACTCCACTTAGTTGGCTCCTGGTGGCTTTCCTCACGCACACGCATGTACAAGTAGTCGTAGAGCTCGTCTGCGGTAATGGTTCCGTCCCGGTTCATATCCGCGTCTCCGGACTCTATGCCAGCGATCAGGTGCTTGGTGAAGACGCTATGCTGATCTGTTTCTTTTTCCAAGGCAGTTTGTATGCCTGTGGAAGCGGTCATGATGTAAGTGCCACGTCCCTCCCTAGCTGCGACCTGAAGTTGGTCGTCGACCGAGCCTTTGGTAAAGGCTCCGCCAATGGCGCCGCTGAAGCAGCAATCCAGAATAATAACCACCCGTTGAGATTGCGACGCATCCACGAAATCGCGAATACTGCGCACCGGGACTGCTGATGACTCAAGCTCGTCCAATACAGTATCAAACGCGGCCAGATGGAGCTGGCCAGCTCGATTGAGCTTGCCATGTCCTGAGTAGTACAGAACTACCAGGTCATCTCGACCAGCACGGTTGAGCGTACGTTGAATATTACGAATAATCTCAAACTGCGGACGGTTTTTGAGGACAGATACGTCGCTGAAGCAACCGCGTTCTGGCGAGCGCAACACCGCTGCCAAGCCGTCCACATCCTTCTCTGGGGCACTCAGAGGCAGCAGCTTCGGTTCATCGGGAAAGATGCTGCTTCCGATCAAGACTGCATACCGGGCGCCAGCCATGGCTAATTTCGGAAGAGATCGTTTACGCGCGCTATAGTGTTATCAATTTGCTCAGGCTTCATGTTCTGAGCAGAGATAGTTATCTCAGGCCCGCTAGGTCGCTTGATATTAATGGTGAAGTTGGAGGCACGATCGAAATAGGCTTTGAGCACCCCGATCAGTGCTACCGCCGCGCCGCCACTAGAGAAAAGGGTAAGCACAATCTCCCCTAAAATAGACGAAGCACCCTTAGCGCCCGATGTTGGCCGATGTTCTGGTATTTGTGCCGTAATGTCAGTTTCGCTGCCAATTGTTTGAGCCAACTGGCGGGTGAGATCGTGCATTTCCTCGTCTGAAAGCGAGTGGCTGGCGACTTGCAGGGTTAGGTCCATAATATTGAAATTGAGTTATTCTTTTAAAAGAGGGGAGGTTATAGGCGAATAAATGATGCGGGGGAAAGAAATTATCGTCAAGGAAAATAATATAACCCGTTACTTCGTCTCAATTTGTAGCAAGAATCTCTTTTAGATGCTGAGGCCCTTGGCGGTTGCCTTGGGCCGAAGTCTTGACTCACAGGCCAAGGTGAGGCAGTAAGGACGATGCTGGAGCAAACGGGAATCTCGCCGCACCGGCCTGCCTGCTTGTGGAGCTATCACGTACGGTGATGGACCGATCAGGAGTAAGGACAACGGATAAAAGCAGCCAGCCTTCGCCTGTCTTGAATTAGTTCAGCTTATCGGCACGAGCAAAATGCTCCGTTCTTGTTCGGGTCAGCACGGTTTATCCCCAGTGAGCGTGCGTAATATCGGCATTTTTCCGATTGTTCAAATCTGCCGCACATTGCTGTTTTTTCGCTATTGCCAAGGGGGAGTAGGAGAAGAACCTGCCCATAATCCCAGTTTCTCTACTTTTGCCACATGCTCCAAAACATATAGATCATGGTCCTTGGCATAGCGCCGGTACACCCACGCCATGCCGCGACTAACCTGCTCGGCATTAGCATCGACGCCGGCGCATTTAACACGGGCCACGATTCGCTGATACCGATCTTTTACACGAGATGAGATTTCCGCCTCCTTGCCGAAACATAAATCCGATAGCGATTGCTTCGATTTGGACCCGAACGGCTGGCTCTTCTCAGGTGCATCGATCTCGGCCAAACGAATCCTGTGCTGCTGCTTGGACGCGGTCAGAACTGTCAAAGTGTCCCCGTCGGCGATGCCGACGACTCGACCATTGAATGTTTCTGCTTGTGCGGCTGATATAAATAAGCCTAATGCCGCAATAGCTACAAGTCTAAATGCCAGTTTCAAATGTGACATCCTGGGCAGTGATAAAGATATGTCCTGACGATTCGTTCAAATAAATCTGTCATGAAGAATCATATCCGCAATGGGGTATGAATTTCGATCATGATCCACCGCGCATTTTTTGCTCGATAGACCGCAGTGTATTCTGGATTTCGCGCTCTCGTAGCTCAGGATCAACGTCCTGGATGTACTCCACCGCAGAAAAGTCATCTCCGCGCTTCCTGTTCTGTGGGGGTTCGAGAGACTCGATCAAAAGTGCTTCAAGCGTACCAATCATTGACGCAAGGCTTGCTACCAGAGGAAGTTCGCGGAGATCGCCTTCCGGTGTGACATCGAGCAATCCGAACCAGGAGAATCGGTTCCAGCGACTCCCAAGCCGATCAATGGTGTGCTCATAAAGCCTTCGTCCAACCGGCCTGTCGATCGATCGGCCGATGTATACAACCGTATGGTGGTCGTAGAGGATGTAGATACCCTTCTGCTTGCTAAAATCGACAGGCTTTGCCATAGCCTGTTGCTTGCCAAATAACCTCGGGTCGCCGCGCCACACAACCAGATCCCGTTGCCAATACATGCCGAATGACCGAATGATTGAATCGGAATTCTCAACTTCGGCTTCAGTTACTGCAATATCCGTACTAGGACGGGTAAGTACTGGTTGGACGGTGACAGGGTCTGCTTTCGCCATTTCTTTAAGACCGAAGAGTCCTCTTCCAACCTTCACGAAAGGTGATGCTGAACCCTCGCGCTTGATCGACCCCGTTATCTGAGCATTTACTGTGGCCCGCGGCGTTGCGCCATCCGTCTCGTAGTAGCCGCCCGTAAGAATTCGTTCAGCAATTTCCGCATATTCAAGCGGGTTCTGTGCTTCGCGCAAAACTCGAATAATGGCCTCACGCCACGTTCTTTCCAAAATAGTCTCCTAGTTAAGTTTTATGCGTTAGCAATTACGCCCTTAATAATGCATTTACGCCAATCAGATGCAGTTATGGCAGTATCCACTTTTGTAGGAACATGTGGCATTAAGGACCCAAGCCATTAATGATACTGATATGAACAAAGTAGATGTGAATGATCAAGGTAAAGCTTGGCTATCAAATGGGATAAATACTCTATCTGGCATTGCTCTCGGTAGCGCCGGTGTTCTGGCCACGAGTATTGACGGAGGGGCGTTAATAGGTCTTATTGGAGGGTTATCCCCCATTGCCGGAGACTATATAGCTCGCAGTTTATCCCTCAAGGAACATGAAAGGGTCGAAACCGCCGCAACCACAGCAGTTCGGGAAATTGGCATTAACATGGCTGCGGGCATGAGGCTAAGAACGGATGATTTCTTTAAGGCTGTCGGGGGGCGTCCCGCAGCTGAGGAAATATTTGAAGGTGTGCTCAGTATCGCTCGGTCTGAGTATGAAGAAAACAAGCTTCCCTATTTGGCAAATCTCTATGCTTCCATCCCTTTTGACCCCTCTATCTCAAGAGGAGAGGCAAATCGGTTAATTCAGCAACTCGAGTTATTGACGTATCAAAAAATGTGCATCCTTGCGCTGCTTTCCAGAGAATGTGGTTTTGAGGGCCTACACAAGGAATGTCTACATAACATGAAAATATGGCCTGAAGAGCTTCCTGCCCTCATGCAAGACTGCATTGACCTTGAAAACCAGGGACTGTTAACCCAAGTCGATTATGAACAGAGTCCTAGCAATGGCCCTCATTCCTGGGCATTCGTCGTTCCGGCGCTTCTCCGGATTGCGGAGCCCAGCGGTAAGCTAATCGACTTAGCAAAGCTCTCCCAAATTCCAGAAACTGACATTCAACATATTCGGCAGATAATAAAAACATGAGCTTCAGCACTGATCAAAGACAGGCTTGCCCTGCCTAAGATCCGCTCACTTAATCTGTGTCTGCCGCCAATAGAGTTTTACCTCTTTGCCCAACTCAAACCCCGCAGTGGCAACAGCAGCCGAGAGAATGGCAGGCATCTGCCTCGGATTGAGGTTCGTGTCCACATACCAATCGTCCACTAGAGGCCGTCCATGTCGGGAAGCAAATGCCGGTGTCTGACCCGGGAACAACTCCGCGAGGGTTCTAGCAACATAGGGCCGGATCCTGCTATCCCGACCCATTGCGCGTGCCATTGCTTCTCGGCGATCCGGAAAGTCAGTCCACAAGTACCGTAGGAGGTCGATATGAATACTAATCTTGTTCCAGCGCGCATACACTATTCCTCGATACTCAAAGCCACGGCTAATTGTTTTCATCACAGGTCGTGCGGGAAAAGACTGAGGTCGCGTAATGATTTCTAACTCTGCAAGCAGAGCTTCAAGACGACATTCGAGTATCGCTAACCATTGAGGCCTCGTTAGCCACTGTGAACACGCTTTGATAATGGACTCGATCAATTCCAGTTCCAGCATTGGAAACTGCGATGATGGGCTGCCGGAAGGTTGTATTTGCATTATTTTCTCCAGAGGCGACGGGTGCGGTGCCCGACTGTAATCGTTCGACCGTCCGTACTTTTTATCTTAAAAGCATCGAGCCATTCAGCGAGCCGTGAAACCACGCGCCGGCCTAGGTCACGCTCCATATTTCTGATGCTGTTCTTGTTGAGGTAGAGGGTGATGGCACCGCGGCCGTCATGTTCTTCCTGTCCGTACAGGTCGAGCAGTTGCTCGATCATTGGCGGAATTCCGCGTTGCTGCGCCCGAACTTCGGCATGCTTGGTGTTTATGGCTAGAGTTCCAGCGATGCGAGTAGCTCGTCGAGCTTAGCGCAATATTCTTTTTCAGCTTCGTTGCCGGGAATACGCCAATCGGGCATGTAACAATTCAAGCCAAGCAGATTCTTGCGGTCAAAGATAACCGTATACAGGTTATCCGTCGGCGTGATTATCTTTGTGTTGATGTCACGCTTAACCCGAATATTTTTGCCGCTCGTGGGCTCGATGTAGTCCTCTAACCCTTCATCTTTAGTGTACATATCCAGTCCGCTGCGGATCGCCCAAAACGGATCGATTGTGGACTCTAGCGGATAAAAAACGTTGTTGAAGAACGGGCCCTCGTGCTTGAGCCCGCTCCAGACCTCGGTGCGCCATTTATCCTCAACAGTTCCGAAGAACAACCTATCTATATTTTTAGGAGAGGCTGCGAGTAGTAGGAAAAAACGATTAAAAAAAGCATCACGCACGATGCGTTTCCGACTACAGATCTCATTAAGGCGTGTTGTCAGCTCGGGTGAAAGCGCCAAGCTCACAAGTTTGCGGTCAAGCTGATCAAGCTGACCTAAGACATAGTCGTAGCTCGCCTGGGAGTTCGGGATAGAAACTTCTTCATCAAGCCAGTTCAACTCAACTTCAAGGACCTTGTTCAGGTACGCATCGCGACGAAGGCATGCGGCCTCCATCTTTTTGTCGAACGCCTCAATAATGGGACGCCATATCTTGACGGAGATTTTAGGGACCGTTTTTAGCAGCTTATCTTCCATATTTGTTCCTGTGTGTATATCGTAGGAACACTATAAATTAACACAAAGTTATTGTCCAAAGAATTTGGATAATATCTATAAATATTTCTCTTTATATAGTTGATGAACACTTGGAGCCCTACCTCCGCGTTGTATTCATTCCGTATTGAGAGCTTTGATAAAACGGCTTTTAAGCCCGCTAGAGCGGTTAAATTAGAAGAGGATTTTCCTAGGTTTGATGTAGAAATGCGCCCTGCGGCCTTGTAGACGCATTTTAAGGGCATCGGCGCTTGAGGTTCCAACGGTACCCCACTCTAGCGGGGCAGTGGATGGCTCCCTCCAATGGACGAGCTGTCGGATTACAGACATTCCTCCGTATCCGGCTAATGCCAGTCTTCAGCTCCTGGCATCTATAATGGATTCTCGATTAACCGCCTGGAAACGGATTACACAAACCATGAACAAAAAAGAACTCGTTGATGCAATGGCTGCAAAGACAGACTCAAGCGTTGCCGCTGCCGACCGCGCACTGAACGCACTCACGGAAATTATTTCCGAGTCGCTAAAAAAAGGGGAGTCGCTGTCGTTGCCCGGCTTTGGAACGTTCGAAGTACGTGATCGTGCGGCACGTAATGGCCGCAACCCCAAGACCGGCGAGGAATTGACAATTGCCGGATCGAGGGTTGCAGCATTCGGGCCAGGTGCGGCGCGCAAGGCAGCGATCAATGGGAGCGGAAAGTAAGAGCCGGCAGCAGTAAAGCACATTCGGTTTCAGCCGCTCTCACTTACAGGCGTCAGCAAGTGCTTGCCGTTGTTGTTCGGATCGACCCGGTTTACTGCCCGGTCCACTTTCCACCAGACGAATTGTTCCGTCGGGATTGATCTTGTCTGCGCGATATAAGCGGCCTCTTCAATTGGCGTGTCGAGATTGATCCAGAGCAACGCATCCTCCGGCTGTAGCACTACCGGCCTTCGGTCGTGAACGTCGACCATTCCGGCTCCTGAGTCTTCAGTCACGATCACGAAACCTGTTTCGACCGTTTGCTCCACGTCCGGCCGAAAATTAGTCAGCCCAGCCATGAAAATTGGCTGATCCGTTCGCTTTGTAACGTACCAGGGCTGCTTCTTCCCGTTCTCGACGGTCCATTCATACCAGCCACCTGCCGGTATGATTACCCGTCCTTCCCTGAACATGTGCCGGAAATATCTACCCGTTAGCGCCTTCTCCACCCGGGCATTAATCCACGGTTTCGTCTTCACAGTGGCCTCTTGAGGGGTTCGATAGCCCCAGTTCATCCCGATGAACAGTAACTCGCCGTTGTGGAGCATGATCATCCATGGCCGTTGCCCAGGTGCAACATTGTAGGAAGGGCTACTGTCACCTAGCGTTCTGAGCTGTTCGCTGATATGGGCGCTAAGCGCATCGGCGTAATAGCGTGGCGTCTCGGATTGTTCAAACCGGCCACACATATCGATTAATGCTCGGTCTTCTCATCCAGCCCCTGGATAACGCTGCCCAGCACGCCGACCAGCGTCTCCATGCCCTGAACAACTAGCTCCCGCTGCTGTTCACTAAGCTCAGCCTGATCGGCCATGAACATTCCGTCTCCTAGCGGCAATTCCCCGTATTGCATTTTGTAGTGAGCAAGGTTCATCGCGAGTATTCGTCCGCACTCGGCCAACTCCTCCTTGTCAGCGAGCTGAACCAGCTTCTCGACAAGTGCCATGTATTGCTCGACCTTGGAAAGATCAGGCATAGCGGAGCCATTGATGAGCGGGGTGCCGCACAGATTGCCTCCACTTCCATGGTGGCATGGGCGAGGGCTCGCTCCATAACCCGCGCCCTGCTACTTTCGCATCATGCTGCAGCACGTAGAGGTTATGATCCTTGGCGTATTTGCGATACACCCAGGCCATGCCACGGTTCACCTGTTCTGCATTGGCATCAACGCCGTCACAGATAACACGGGCAACAGTGCGCCCGTACCGATCCTTCGCTCGAGGTTTGATCTGAGCCTGCTTCCCGAAACACAATTCCGAGAGCGATTGTTTCGAGTTCGTACCAAATGGCTGCCGAGCTTCGGGTGCATCGATCTCCGCGAGCCGGATCTTTATCTGCTGCTTATTTTCGTTCAGGACGGTTAAGGTGTCACCGTCACTGATACCGATTACCGTTGCGAGAAAGAGAGCGGATAGCATTAGCTTGACGGCATTACTTCTTCAATGCAATGACCTGATCAACTCGGCTTTCTCCGTCATAGCGGACTTCATAGGCCATTTCGTCGCCGCTGAACGTGCCTTCCACTGGCGTCCCGATAACCTCCCACAACCCGAATGTCAGGACGTCGGCAGCACCGTGAAAGACCGCCCTGCCTGCCTTGGCCCCGGCGCTATAACCCTGAACGAATTTGTATATCTCAAACTTCTTGCCATCTCGTAGCTCGCTCACTGTTGGCATTCCAAATTCGGCGAGCAGCATACTTCGAGGGGTACCTATGTTGAATAAATCGACATTCTTTTTATCTGGCTGCTTCGCTGCCATGAAAACAGAACAGCTTGTAAGCATAATTGCAAAAAGAGCAATAACCGTAAACCGAACAATTGTCACTTATACCGTCCTGGGGTGCCGACATCGAACGCTGCCGTGTGCGCAGCTACATCTTCACTGAAGGTGCGCGCATTTCCTATTGGACTGAAGTACGGGTAATCCGGGATAGCCAACGTGTACTCGTCACAAGCAAGTTTTGTTTCCCGGTCCCCTCGCGCATTCGCGGACACGTGCATGGCTCCGCACGGTATGACATCATCGCCTGTACACAGTAGTCTTCAACCGAGCCGCGTTCGGATCCGCATTGGGTATCAGCGGAACGCGCGCCACCTTCTTTTCGAATAGCCGGAGATGTCCGTGCCTCAGATGCGTACGGTGAATGGCATGTTGCCCACTCGCCGCGCTGCTTTCTCTGCCCCAAAATCCTCAATTCATCAATGGTTTTACTAAGGGAAACGCTTAGTAAAAAACCAGAGTTTCCCCAATATATTCCTTACATTAACTGCGGTAGGATGGCATCACTTACTTTATGGGGTGCCACCATGAAAACAAAACTGGGAAATGTCTTCGCAGCGTGGTCCATGATTGGTATCTTGTGCTCAGCAAGCTCATCAGTCTTGGCGATGCAGCCGATTGACACGTCGGAAATTCGTGCTGCCGCTCAGAGTGCCGCCACCTCCAGCGAGCATGAATTCGTAGCGAAATACTATGAAAAGGCCGCTGCCCAGCTGCAGGCAAAGATGAAGGAGCAGAAAGAGCTGCTGGAGCAATATGAAAGCAGGAGCTACCTCTACGGCCGGCAAGCTCAGGATCTTCAGTCGCATACCTTGGCCCTGGTCCGTGATTATGAGAAAAGCGTGGAAGCAAGTACCAAGGAAGCAGCCCTGCACCGGCAAATGGCTGCCAGGCTTCTTCAAAATCACGCAGCCAACACGCAATTGCCTGGATCCGCAGGGGGACTGTAGCAACTCTGTAAGAACCGCCCGCGCGCTGGCTTGGGAGAGACCAATGGAACTCTCTTGGGGGAGTAACTCAGGGCGTTTTGTCGTGGCGGCCAGCGCTTCCAGTCACCTCATTTATAGCAGACGCCATTGGAAAGGGTTGAGCGCGACGAGCGTGAGCTAGGCCGAACCCCCACTGCACCGGAAGCGCTACTGATGGCAGTGTCTTACGCCTGGCGTGGCTGTCCCGCTGATTTCATTAGCGGGCCTGGTCGTTCACCGAAGTGTATATCCTCCCGCTCATAGCTTATGACATCCGTGCAGGTCTTGAGGTGATGCTGCAAGAGCTTGTAGGTGTCCAGGTCAAAGTCAGGGGAGTTGCGCGTTGTTAGGACATCCTGTAGATCGTTCTCGTCTTCCACCGTCTTGAGATGGCACCAGTCCTGGAAGACATGCAACTGAACGTGCCCTGTAGTGGCGTTCTGTTCGCGCACCCCGATCTTTCCCGGATAGGGCCAGGGTTTCAGACGGTAGGGCATGAGCGCGAGCTTCAGGCGCAGATAATGCAACTCCGGCTTCTCCTGCCCGGCACAGACGCCTTCGCACTGCTGAAGCTGCGAGGAGAAGCAGGCGCCCTTGCCGCACTCGATCCCGATCACGCGAGGGCATAGCTTCTGCCCCTTGATGATTTCTCGCAGCGCTTTCATTGCCCCCCGCTTGGAGCGGAACAGACCAAACAAGTGCTCGAATACATCAGGCTCGATTTCCTCCTCACTCACCACCCGCACCATTGGGAATTGGTTGAGCCCAGCAGCTACGCTCAATGAGAAGAGTTTATGTGCCCGCAGCTTTCGGTTATACACGGGCTGCCGGTCCCTGATCAGTCTCGCTTCCAATAGCAGGGCACCAAGTTCCCCGGCAGTCTCGATCCATTCCACCCGCTTGATCGTTTGGCCAATCTGCATATCCCTGACGGAGGCATGATCCCCACTGAAATGGGACAGCACCCGGGAGCGCAGGGCTACACTCCTGCCGATATAGAGCGGCAGCTCGTTCGCGCCATAGAAGAGATAGACGCCCGGGCTATCGGGAATGTCGCCCAGAAATTCGGAGTCCAGCCCCGGCGGCAAGCTGGGGCCGTGCATGAGGTTATCCACTGCATCCAGCACTGCGGTTTCGCCCAGCTCCTGCTTGGCAAGCTCTACGTAAGCGACCACCAGTTCGACATCCCCCATTGCACGGTGGCGGGCAGAACAGGCAAGACCGTGGCGCGCCAGGATGGCATCCAGGCTATGCCCGTCGTGATGCGGATAGAGCGTGCGGGAGAGCTTGACAGTGCACATCACCTTCTGGCGCAGCACGGCCCCAAGGCGCTGGTATTCGCTCTTGAGAAATCCGTAATCGAAGCGCACATTGTGTGCGGCCAATACCGCACCGTCGAGGTAATCGTAGAGGACAGAGGCGACGTCCTCGAAGGTGGGCGCTCCCTGGACCATGTCATTGGTAATGCCGGTCAGGCGAGAGATAAAGGAGGGAATGCTGACACCCGGATTGACCAAGGTCTGCCAGCGTTGCGTCTCGATTCCATATTCGAAGCGGATGAGAGCAATCTCGGTGATGCGATCATACGAGGGGGTAGCCCCTGTGGTTTCCAGGTCGAGGATGACGTAGCTGGGGATGGTGGAGAACACGATAGATCAGCGGTTAGCATGGGCAGGGATGAGCGTGCTTGACCACTGCTCAATAATGGCTTAATTCCTACGTTGTGATTAACCAGATCCATTCAAGGGCGAACTGAACAGAGAGCCTCGTTCTGATGCCGTTATTCATATACCCGCTTCAGACCTCGAACGGACTGCACTTAGCGTCAATAAAACGTTCTCTGTTCAGCGTCAGGATTGTCCGTCCTTTTGGACGATCGTACAGCAAGTAGCCTAGTATGGGAAGTTGGACAGTAACGGGGTTGCATCGCATCGACATCGTGCCAAAGATGCCAGACTCAGCCATTCAAGGGGCGATTTCATGCTAGACTGAACACCGTTACATTGTTCAGTTGAGGATATGATGGCTACACGAGGCGGCAAAAGGGAAGGCTCGGGTCCGAAGAAATCGATGAGTCCGTATGGGGAGAAAACGGCGGTGATACGGGTTCCCCTCAGCCTCAAGTCCGATGTCCTCGTCTATCTCGAGCCCTTTCGCAAATCGTCAAGCCAGGACAACAATAGCGCCGACGCCGCGTTTCCGCAGGCCATTTCCAATCCCCGGTCCCTTCCGCGTCCCATCTATAGCGGAAAGATTCTGGCAGGGCAGTCCCGCTTTCCTTCTCCCGCACAGGATTACGAGCAGAAAACGCTCGATCTTAATGACCGCTTCATTGCCAACCCACCCGCCACGTTCTTCTTTACTGTCAAGGGCGATTCCATGGTTGGGGCCGGTATCTTCGATGGTGCAACATTGATCGTAGATCGTTCGCTGCGACCTAAGTCTTCCAACATTGTCATAGCGGACGTGGATGGGGAATGGATGGTCAAGCGCCTGTACAAGCGTAGCAGCGTTATCAAGCTGTTATCGGAAAACCCCCTCAATGAGCCCATCGTTCTCAAGGAAGGGCAGGAACTCGTTGTCTTTGGTGTGGTGACCTATGTCATCAACGAAGCCAAATAGACCTGTCTTTGCATTGGCCGATGCCAATTCCTTCTATGCGTCCTGCGAAAAAGTATTCCGGCCTGACCTCAGGAATTCTCCGGTAGTCGTTCTCTCCAATAATGATGGCTGCGTTATTGCCCAGAGCAGGGAAGCCAAGGCATTAGGGATCAGAATGGCAGGGCCCTGGTTTGAAGTGGAAGAACGGGCGCAAGCTATAGGTGCGGTAGCCTTCTCCTCCAACTATGAACTTTACGCCAACATGAGCAATCGCTTCATGGCGACCTTACGCCAGTTCAGCCCACGGCAGGAAGTCTATTCCATTGACGAGTGTTTTCTGGATCTGACCGGCATCAAGCGGGACCTCGTTGCCTATGGGCAGGAAATAAAAGAGACCGTCACCGGTTGGACGGGATTGCCAATATGCGTGGGCATCGGCCACAGCAAGACGCTGGCCAAGCTTGCCAATCACTGTTCCAAGAAGCAGCCGGAATTAAACGGTGTATGCGACTTTACCCGTATGAGCGAGAAAGAACTCGATGCGGTTCTGGAGAAGCTCCCTGTCTCAGCGGTCTGGGGAATAGGACGAAGGCTGGAGAACAGCCTGAAAGCGCTGGGAGTAGAAAATGTATTACGACTCAAGCGAGCCAATCTCAGGAGGGTTCGGGACAGATTCGGCATCATAATGCAGCGCACCGTTCAGGAACTCAATGGCGAGCCATGGCTGAAGCTGGATGACGTAGTACCCCTCGCCAAGCAGGTTATGAGTTCGCGCTCATTCGGGCAAAGGGTAGAGAGACTGTCGGAGCTGAGGGAAGCGATCAGCTACCATGCCGCCAATGCCGCTCAGCGGTTGCGCAAGCAGGGCCTGTTTGCCAACTCCGTTTCCGTCTTCATCCAGAACAGCCCATTCGACCAGGCAGAGTTCTACGGCAGGACCGAGACCGTTGCCTTGCCCGCACCAACGGAATGTAGCCTGCAAATCACCAATGCGGCACTCTGGCTGTTGAAGAAGATCTACAGGCCCGACGTGTATTACCAGAAGGCGGGCGTGATGCTGTGGGACCTAGTCCCGCAAGCAGGGAAGCAGGCAGACCTGCTAGAGTTCTCGGCAGCCAGCAACAGATCGGGCAAGCTGATGGACACAGTGGACAAGATTAACGGTAAATATCGGCGCAGTACCATTCATCTGGCGTCCGAGGGTGTAGACCATACATGGTCCATGCGCCGCAGCTTCAAGAGTCCAAACTATACGGGGGACTGGAACGCGTTGCCGGTGGTGAGCTGAGGCCGAGGCTTGTTTAGAGGGAAACAATCTCATAATCTGGGGAAACCCTTCAACACCTTAGTACCTGTCAGTTGTTACAGCTATTTACCTTATTCATTCTCGCGTCTAATGCTCGTGGCTCTAGGATCATTGCCGGTCTCGGGCTGTTGGGTTTGATCGCACTAAACCGGCACCCTGCTACATAACAATATTCCTCTCGATATTGCACGTATGTGCTTGCCACCCAGCGGCTTTATTTCCACTCCCACAGAACTTCCCATGCGAGATAGCAGATCGTTGTTGGCCATTCCATTTTTTATCATATTCGCGTTGCTTTCGACATCTGTCTGCGCGCTGGACGACGAAGACGAAATAGAAAACCTGAACCGGCAGTTCAGGCGCTTTTTCGATACGAAAAAATACGATCAGGCGGAGAATTTTGCCAAACATGCGCTTCAGAAGGTGGAAGCCAGACGAGGAGAGTCTCATCTGGATGTGGCGGCGATGCTCGACAACCTGGCGTTGGTGTATGAGTGGCAAGGAAAGTTTACCGACGCGCAACAGCTCTCCGAACGCTCGCTCGCACTTCGTACAAAGCTGTTAGGCGAAGAGAATCTGGATGTGGCCCTAAAGCTTAACGATGTTGCATCGTTGCAAATAACACACGGTCAATACCAGCAGGCCGAGCCTCTCCTTCAGAGAACGCTGGCGATCACGGAAAAAATCTTTGGTCCCAACCACCCGTCAGTTGCCATGAGCCTGAATAACATCGCTGTACTTCATCACAGGCAAGGATATTACCAAAAAGTCGAGCCGCTCATCCGGCGTGCGCTCAAGATCCGGGAGAACGCTTTTTCGACCGATCATCCCGACCTGCCGGCGAGTTTTAATAATCTGGGAGCGCTTCATGATGTCGAGGGGCGCCATTCGGAAGCAAAAATGCAATACCAGCGCGCACTCGTAATGCTGGAAAAGGTTTCTGGCAAAGACGGTCCTGCGCTGACTACCGTCCTCAACAACCTTTCAAGGCTTAACCTCATCCTTGGAAACCTATCGGAAGCAGAATCGTTCATCCAGCGTTCTCTTTCAATTCTGCAGAAAACGTACGGAGAAGATCATTTGGTAGTTGCCTATGCCTTAAACAGGCTTGGCGAGCTTAGGCGGTCCCAAGGTGATTACGGGCAGTCGGAATCTGCGTTCACCCGCTCCCTTGAAATCATGGATAAAACGTTCGGGTCGAATAATGAGCATCCAGATCGTGTTGGTATTGTCAGGAATTTGGTCAGTTTGTACAGAACCACAGGTCGGGAGCAAGAAGTTGCAAGGCTCGTTAATCGCGTTGGTGGCGGGACTGATTTAGCAGTGCCAAGCCATGATGAATTGCTACGGCCCATGCTCAAGCTGACCGGCGATACATGGTATCTGCCAGAACCCATTGATCAGGTCGCACCAATCTATCCTGAAGTCTTACGACGATCCGGAACAAAAGGAACGGTGATAGTCAGTGTCCTCATCACGAAAGAAGGTATGGTTCAAGATCACATCCTTATTGAATCCGGACACCCTGCATTGGAAAAGGCCGTAGTGGAGGCCGTGCTCAAGTGGCAGGTTAAGCCACCAAGGACCCTATCCGGCAAAAACGTTTCGGGCAGAATGGCACAACCATTCAATTTTCGATTGGACGAAGCAGGCGGCGGAAATCCCGCTTTCGGACTACCCAAGAATACAGAAGGCCTTCCGCCGGAATTCCAGTACGATGTTCCCCCAATAATCAAAGTCGTTGCCCCTGTCGTTTATCCTGTTGACCTGCTGCGAAAGAATATCGGGGGTTCAGCAAGAGTATCGGTCACAATCGATCCCAAGGGGGAAGTAAGAGAAGTAGAAATCCTTGATGCCACCCATCCAGAATTCGGTGTCGCCACCCGGGCAATGATGCAGTCTTGGATATTTCAGCCGGCCACGAAGAACGGTAAACCAACCTGGGCAGCTTTCTCGAAGAACCAGAAATTTGACCGGGATAACAGGGATATAAACATTGGCGGCGTGACGGAAACATTACTACGAAAAAAGGAAGACGATCCAGATATTCACTCGTTGTCTGAACTCGATGCGCTACCCGAACCGGTATATGCCCCGCAGCCGGTTTATCCTTACCATTTGAAGGTCAGCGGGGTTACAGATTTGGTCCTAGTGGAGTTTCTTATTGATGAGGACGGGTGGGTGCATCTTCCTCGCTTGATAGAGGGAAAAAATGAGGAGCTCGGTTGGCTTGCACTTACTGCCGTGTTGCGGTGGCGGTTCACCCCTCCCTTGCAGAGCGGAAAACCCGTAGTGGCGCGTGTAAGGATGCCGGTGAGGTTTCAATTGGAATAGTGGAAAAATCCTCAGTTTGGCAAATGGAAACTGCCATATGCTGCAGGTAGCAGAAGGGGTTTTAGAACAACAGCCCAGGTATCAGAAGGGCTCAGGACAAAGCAAGATTCCGTTTTGCGGGATGTATAGCGTTGTCTGACCCGGTTTTCGGCACTGGCACGTATACGCATCGCTAGGAGTCGTCCATGTCGAGACTCGCACTCCTCGCATGTGGAATATGGCGGTACAGCGTAGATGCCGCCACGTTTAATCGCCGGGCAACGGCGGCGACGGTTATATCAGAATCTTTCAGCATGGCCTTGGCAGCCTCCAGATCCTTGGCTGAAAGGGCTGGAGGTCTGCCGCCGACGCGACCGCGTTCCCGGGCGGCTCTCAAGCCTGCCGTAATCCGTTCGCGAATTACTCTGCGGTCGAATTCTGCCAATGCAGCAAAAATATGAAAGACGAGCTTATCGCTCGGGGAGCTGGTGTCGATGGGATCCTGCAACGATTTAAGCCCTATCCCTTGCTCATGAAACGATTCGGTCGTCTCGATCAGCTGTTTCTGGAGCCTGCAAGCCGATCGATTTTCCAGACTACCAGCGTGTCGCCCTTATGCATGTAGGCAAGGGCGGCTTTCAGCTCTGGCCGATCCCGTTGTGCACCAGATGCTTTTTTCTGAAAAATTTTTTCGCAGCCCTCCTTATTTAAGGCGTCCAACTGCAAAGCCAGATCCTGCTCCTGAGTACATACCCTCGCGGAGCCAATTTTCATCTCACTCCCTCTACAAAACGTTATTCTCCTGAAACTCATCTCAACTATAGCTTATAGGAGCAAGACTTTCAGGAGATAGTTTTGGGAGGGCAAAAAGAGGGTGAAAACGGAGATTTTTCGGCCCACTCGCTATCTCCGAAAAACGACCGTTTATGCGATAACCCCTCCGATGTATGTTGTCTCAGCTTAAGGAGACTAGTATTTGCATGTCGGCACCATTTTGACTCAGCAGCATCGCAAGTAATCCTTCGGTGAATCGCCCGTTTTACCTAAAAGCCGTTACTCGCCGCCCAATTGGTCCATCTTGGCAGAGGGTCGCTACCATGATCTCCCTCGTCCCTAGGGAAGGTTGAGCCCCAACCGACCGCAAGGCGACGTCAAAAGGTTCCAGCAGAAAAATAGATTTCCTGTTGACTATGACAGAAGACGAGACCAGCACCAATTCTGAAATATCCCCATCGGCTGACAGGTGTACGTAAGTCCAATTGCTAGTGCAGCAATAGCCGCCTAAAATGGCCGCCGTTTCAGGAATTAAAGTTCTATTCCTATTTCAAGGAGAACGTTTTCAAATAACCCGCGTATCCACCGTTCTACCCACGCTTGAGCCGTCCGAGATCACCCGGATGGACTACGAATGCAAGACGGTTGGATACGGAGGCGCGTTCGCGCTGCCGTCGCCAGTTACATACTGCTGTGCTAGAGTGTAGATGCCTCGCCTGATCACAGCTTGAGGCCATGAATACTGATTTTGGCTGAAAGACCACTGGGCACTGTATGACGTCAAGAATGCGGTACTAGCATCCGGCTACACTCCCCAACGGAAGAACAGAATCAATGAATAACGTATTTGCCTTCCGCGACCAGCTCATCAGCGAATACACGTCGTTTTCACGAAGCTTTTCCCGAATCGCTGCGCCAGACATTAGGGATGAGGTGGAACGGCAGTATGCCGATGGGCGTTATTGGCCAGAGCCCCTCGTTCAAATCAATCCGAACTATCAGCGCAAAGGTACAGTGCAAGAGCTGGTCGCAGAGGGTGTATTGCATCGCGCCTGTGCCGAACTCTTTCAGGTGGGTAAAGCAGAGGGGCATCCCCAGCCGCTACACCTCTATACTCATCAGTTGCAGGCATTGGCCAAGGGGCAGCGAAAGCAGAGCTATGTCGTCACCACGGGTACAGGCTCCGGCAAGTCACTGTCATTCTTCATCCCTGTCATTGATCGGATTTTGAAAGCAAAGGATCAAGAAACAGCAGCGCGTACTCGGGCCATCGTCATCTATCCGATGAATGCACTGGCGAATAGCCAGCTCGAAGAGCTCGATAAATTTCTACATGGCTATCCGGATGGGCAGCAACCCTTCACGGTTGCCCGTTATACCGGCCAAGAGTCAAAGGTGGAACGCAACGCTATTGCCGACAACCCGCCTGACATCCTGTTGACCAACTTCATGATGTTGGAGCTGATCCTTACTCGCTTCGACGAGGTGGATCGGCGCGTGGTAGATCACTGCCAAGGGCTGGGGTTTCTGATCCTCGATGAGCTCCATACCTATCGTGGACGTCAAGGTGCGGATGTGGCCTTGCTAGTGCGCCGTTTGCGCGAGCGACTGCAGGCGGAGGAACTCGTCTGCATCGGCACATCCGCCACCATGTCCAGCACCGGAAACCTGGCGGATCGAAACAAGACTGTTGCAGAGGTTGCTACTAAGCTTTTTGGTGCGCGTATAAGCGAGCAGGACATCATCGGCGAGACCCTGGAGCGCGTAACCGATCCACTAAAAGATGTCGCGGCCGTGCAGCCTGATTTGGGCACTGCGGTAGCGCGCCCAGAATTTACCTGGGCAAACTTCGATGCGTTTCGGATTGATCCACTGTCGATCTGGGTCGAATTGAATCTCGGCATTGAACTGCCCGACAACGAGCCGCCGCGTCGAGCAAAGCCGATGACTATCCAAGCGGCCAGTGAAAAACTGGCAAATGACGCAGATTGCACGATGGATGTAGCCCGCAATGGTCTGCAGCGCTTTCTGGTGGCCGCACATGAAATCAGAACCCCGCAAGGCCGGCCGCCATTTGCGTTCAAACTTCACCAATTTATCAGCGGTCCTGGCAAGGTACTTGCCACGCTTGAAATGCAAGGTATTCGTCATATCACCCTGGATGCGCAGCGTTTCGCGCCAGGCCGTCAGGACGAAGGCGTCCAACTCTACCCCGCGCACTTTTGCCGAGATTGCGGCCAGGAGTACCTACCGGTTTGGCAATCAAAGCGGGCACCCAAGAATTACAGCCCGCGCGAAATTGATGACGTTACGGCAGACGATAACGAAGACGTCGTTTACGGATTCCTGTGTCCTGCTGGCTCCAATCTGCCCTACCGAGGCGATATCGAAGATCTCCCGGAGACCTGGCTGGATTTGAGTCGCGACCCACCCAAGATCAAACAGAACTACAAAAAGGCTGTGCCCTATAGCGTCAGCGTTGACGCACAGGGAAACGAGGGTCACGGCGAATCGTTCTGGTACATCCCAGGAAAGTTTCGCTTCTGTCTGAATTGCGGTCAGTTGCATGAAGCGCATGGCAAGGACATCAACCGCCTGGCCAGTCTTTCAGGCGAAGGACGATCATCTGCCACAACCATTCTGACGCTCAGCGCTCTGCGGCAGCTTTTCAACGAGGCTGAACCGGAGCCCGGCCAGCCCGACCCGCGCAAATTACTTGGCTTTACCGACAACCGTCAAGATGCAGCGCTGCAAGCTGGTCATTTCAATGATTTCGTCTTCTTGCTGACCTTGCGTGCAGGTCTTATTGGCGCTCTGCAGAGCAACAGCGATGAGCTGAGTGAAGAGCAGTTGGCCGATGCCGTGTTCAAGGCACTCGGCTTTGATCGGCTGGACGAAGCCACGCTGGTCGAATACCTGCGCACACCCAAGCTCATGGGCCTGGCTCGGCAAGAAGCTCAGCGCACACTGCGCTACATTATTGGCTACCGTTTGCTACGTGATCTGCGACGCGGCTGGCGCTTCAATAACCCGAACCTAGATCAACTGGGTTTGCTGGCTATCAACTACCGTAGTCTGGATGAATTTTGTGCCGACTCGGCCGCCTTCGGGAAAAATGGCACGCTGGGGAAATTGAATGCAGGGCACCGAGCAAACTTGTGTCGGCTTGTTTTCGACACGATGCGTCGCGGGTTGTGCTTGGAGACACGCTATCTCGATCCGGTAGAGCAGGAGAAGGCCAGAACCAGCGCCCACCCTTACCTCAACGAGCGGTGGGCCTTCGCGTCTGATGAAGTGCTGGAAACGGCCAAGTACCTGATTCTCGGTAAGCGGCCGGAATACCGGGGCAAACCAAGAACGGATCTGGTGACGGGCGGGCCTCGCTCGCGCCTGCTGCGCGACATCAAAACCGCCTCCTTCTGGAAAGAAACGGCCTTCGCCGGTCAAGTTACAAACTGGAAGGACCGCGAATGGATCGAACTGGTGGAGGCGCTGCTGCAAGCAGCTGCGCTCTACGGTTATGTCCAGAAGCATTCGATCGATCAACAGTTGATAGGTTGGCGCGTCAATGCAGCGGCGATGGATTGGTGTTTGCCAGAAGATTCCCTCCCGCGGGGAGACGCGCGCGCTAATCAATTCTTCCGCGCGCTCTATCTGAACATCGCCGATTTATTACGCCAGAAGAGCCATCCGCTGTTCGATTTTGAGGCGCAGGAACACACCGCTCAGGTGGACGCTAGACGCCGTCAATTGCTGGAACAACGTTTCCGCTACACCGACAATGACCGTAAGGACTGGGCAGACAACCCAGCGCACGAAGCCCCGCTGGAACGACTGCCAGTCATGTTCTGCTCGCCCACCATGGAGCTGGGCGTCGACATTTCCGCGCTGAATACCGTGTACCTGCGCAATGTCCCGCCGACCCCTGCCAATTACGCTCAGCGCAGTGGCCGAGCAGGCCGATCAGGTCAACAAGCGCTGGTGATCAGTTATTGCGCTTCGTTGAGCCCACATGACCAGTGGTTTTTCCATCACGCCAATGAAATGGTGCATGGGGTCGTCCGTGCGCCCACGCTGGATCTGGCCAATCGCGATCTGGTCGAGAGCCATTTGCAGGCGGTCTGGCTGGCAAACACCCACATTGCACTCGATGTCAGTATCGCCCCCATGCTTGACCTTGATCAGCCGGGCAAGCCGTTGATCAAGTCCTACCGCGATGCACTGAATGATCCGGCAGCCACGCAGCGTGCTCAGGCCAGTGCTGCCCGCGTCATTGCCCAGCTGCAACAGGAGATGGCAGGCAGCGACTGGTTTTCAGCTGATTATGTGCAAAAGGTGATTGAACGTGCACCTCAGACATTCTCCGACGCACTGGAGCGCTGGCGCGTCTTGTTCGATGCTACCCGCACACAAATGAACATGGCCGACCAGATCGTCAAAAGCCATACGGCATCTCACAGTGAGCGCCAGAACGCCCAGCGTCGTTACGGCGATGCGGCCCGGCAATACGACGTGTTGCTCAAGAGCGGCAACACCCAGAATTCGGATTTCTACACCTACCGTTATCTGGCCAGCCAGGGTTTCCTGCCGGGCTACAATTTCCCGCGCTTGCCCCTGATGGCTTGGATTCCCGCGCGCGGGGGCACAAAGGCAAGCGGCAAGGATGACGAGGGCAGCATGGTGAGTCGCCCGCGCTTTTTGGCCTTGTCGGAGTTCGGCCCGCGCAGTCTGATCTATCACCAGGGGCGCATGTACCGCGTGGTGCGCGCCAAGCTTAACGTGGGTTCAGCCGATCATATCTCCGGCAACAGCCAGCTGGCCACCACTTCCTCACTCGTCTGCAGTCAATGCGGCTATGGCCATCTGGGTGACATCAACGGTGCGCAGCCCTTGGTCAATCGCTGTGAGAACTGCGATGCCCTGTTGACCGAGCACGACTGGGTGCGCGAGCTGTACCGGATCGAAACCGTGGAAACGGTCGCCGTCGAACGAATCTCTATCAACGATGAAGATCGGCAGCGTCAGGGATTTGAGCTGCAAACCACCTACCGTTTCCTGCCGGGGCCGGATGGCGTCATTCAGCAGCGTAAAGCCGAGGTCAGGCACGGCGAGCAAACCCTGGCCGAGCTGACCTATGCGCCTGCGGCCCGCTTGTGGCGCATCAACTGTGGCTGGCGCAGGCGCAAGAACAAACAGCAGCTGGGCTTTTACATCAACCCCATCACCGGCACCTGGAGCAAGCAGGACGAACCGGGTGGCAATGAAGACGAGGGCAAGGACGAGGCGCTGCTCGACAAAGTACCCAACCAGCGCATCGTTCCCTTTGTCGAGGATCACCGCAACCTGCTGATTCTCGCGCCCGTGCATGCCTTGTCGATCGAGGCCATGGCGACCTTGCAGGCGGCGCTCAAACGCGGCATCGAGATGACCTTCCAGATTGAAGAGTCGGAACTCGTGGCGGAACCGCTGCCCAAAGCAGACGAGCGCCGTGCCTTGATGTTCTACGAGGCTGCCGAAGGCGGCGCGGGCGTGCTTACGCGCATTGCCAGCGACCCGGCCAGCCTGGCGCAGGTCGCCAGTAACGCACTCAAACTGCTGCATCACCAGGCGCCGCAGGGGGACTGGAAGCTGGAAGACTTGCCGTCGCTGGAGCAAACCAATGCGCTGGGCAACCACATCTGTGAAGCAGGTTGCTACCAATGCCTGCTGTCCTACTTCAACCAGCCCGACCACGAAAACATCAATCGCCGCAATGTTGATGCGCTCGAGGTACTGGTGGCGCTGGCCAATGCCGAAGTCCAACCCAAGCGAGAGCCAGCCCCAGCCCCAGCTTCAGCTTCAGCAAGCATACCGACCGATGATCATCTCAAGCAGTGGCTGCACGCCTTGGATGCCGCCGGCTTGCGCCATCCGGATGCCATGCAGGTACCCGTCAACCAAGGCACTGAAATAGCTGCAGGCCAATACAAGTCGGCCCGCGCCCTGGTATTTCTTGACTACGTTGATACCAACACTGCCGCCTTATTGGCAGATAAGGGCTGGAAAGTACTGAACTTCTCCGATCCATCGCTCTGGCATGCGCAGTTTGCTGCGCATCCCGATGTGTTCGGCAAATTCGAACAGCCACAATGACCCAACTTGAACACGACTTCATGCCAGGCAACCTGGTTCGTGCCCGGGGGCGTGAATGGGTGGTTCAAAGTGAATCCCGCCCTGACTGGCTGCGCCTGCGTCCACTCGGCGGTGCGGATGACGACACCATCTCCCTCGTCCCAGCGCTCGAGCTACAACCGGTAACGCCTGCCACCTTCCCATGGCCCGAACCTGAGCATGTGGGAAACCATGCTGCCGCCTTGCTGCTACGCGATGCTCTGCGCCTCAAGCTGCGTGCTGGTGGCGGGCCATTCCGTTCGTTTGGCAATATCGCGGTAGAGCCGCGCGGCTATCAGTTGGTACCGTTATTGATGGCGCTGCGTCTAACTACAGTTCGCCTATTGATTGCCGATGACGTTGGTATTGGGAAAACCATCGAAGCCGGGCTGATCGCCCGTGAACTGATGGACCGTGGCGAGATCGCCCGCCTCGCCGTACTCTGCCCCCCGCATCTGGTGGAGCAATGGCAAAGCGAACTGGAAACCCGCTTTAACCTGCAAGCGGTGACGCTGACATCGGCATCTGCTGCACGCATCGAGCGCGATCTTCCCCATGGCGTGAGTCTGTTCGATTACTATCCCGTGGTTGTGGTGAGTCTGGATTACATCAAGAGCGAGCGCCATCGCGAACACTTTCTGGCGATTGCACCGGAGTGCGTTATTGTTGACGAAGCACATACCTGCGCCAGCAGTGGTACGGGCAAGCAACTGCGCTTTGAGTTGTTGCAACGCTTGGTCAAGGATGAAACCCGTCATCTGATCCTCCTCACCGCCACGCCGCACTCAGGCGACGAGACCGCGTTTTACAACCTGCTGTCTTTGCTCGACCCACGCTTCAGCGCCTTGCAAAATCGCATGTCGGCGGGGGATCCTTTGCGTCAGGAGCTGGCACGGCATTTCGTCCAGCGTCGACGCAAGGACATTGCCGAATGGCAGGCCCAAACCGGCGATGGCCGTGGTTTTCCTCGGCGCATGAAAACCGAAGTCACCTACCAGCTCAGCGGGGATTGGGGCGCGTTTTTTGATTCGGTTCAGGACTATTGCCGCGAGCTGGCCCTGAATTTTGAAGAATGCATCGAGCAACAGGGTGAAGGCCGTGGCCGCCTGATCTGGTATGCCACGCTCGCACTTTTGCGTTGCGTCGCCTCGTCACCCGCCGCTGCTGTCAAAGCACTCACCACTCGGCTAGAAGGCAGTCTTGAAACAGACGACCTGCTGGCCGACGAACGCCTGCATGATGGAGAGGCCGATAACCTCGACAGCAGCGACTTGGAGCCGCCCGCGCAACTGGAAGAGGCCAGCCGGCTGCAAGGCTTGATCCAAGAAGCAGAACGCCTCTCCGGCAAGGCGGGTGACCCGAAGTTGGCCGCGCTTATGAGGCATGTCGAGGCGCTGGTGAAAGACGGCTACGACACCGTGGTGTTTTGCCGTTACATCGCCACCGCTCACTACGTGGCCGAACACCTGCGCAACGCCTTTCCCAGGACCACTGTCGATTCCGTCACCGGGGAATACACCCCGGAAGAGCGCCGCGAGCGTGTCGAAGCGATGGAAGAAGGCGAACCGCGCATTCTGGTGGCGACCGACTGCCTTTCCGAGGGCATCAACCTGCAGCACCTGTTTACCGCAGTCGTTCACTACGATCTGGCCTGGAACCCCACCCGCCACGAGCAGCGGGAAGGCCGCGTCGATCGTTTTGGCCAGCAGGCCGCAGAGGTGCGCTGCACCATGCTCTGGGGGCAGGATAACCCCGTCGATGGTTTTGTGCTGAACGTGATTCTGCGCAAATGTGAAACCATCCAGAAAGAACTGGGCGTGCTGGTGCCCATGCCGGAAGACGAAGCCCGCATCAATCAGGCGCTGGTCAAGGCGGCGCTGATGAAGCGCAGTGACAGTCGTCAATCAACGCCCCAGGCCAGTTTTGATTTTGGCGAGCCCGAGCGCATCCTCGCGCCGTTGCAAGCCCAATGGCGGGACGCATTGGAAAAAGCCAAGGCCAACCGTACCGTATTTGCTCAGCGCCGTATCCGCCCCGATGAAGTGCTGCCCGAGTGGCAAAAGCAGCAAGAAGCGCTCGGCACCCAGACCGATGTGCAACGCTTTGTACACAGCGCCTGCGCCCGCCTCAATGTCCCGCTGGAGCCGGCGCGCAAACAGCAGTTTCGCTTTCTGCCGCAGCATCTGCCCGAAGCGCTGCGCCTGCGCCTGGCCGATGAAGGCATCGCCAAGCCCCTGCTGCTCAACTTCAACGAAATGCACCGCAGTCACCCGCTGGTCAGTTTGCTGGCTGAACACGTGCTGGAGATCAGTCTAGCCGGTGAGACGGGCGTTGCCGCACGCTGCGCCGCCACCCTGACCGATGCCGTGGAGGTGGTCACCACCGTGTACTTACTGCGCCTGCGCCATCAATTGGGCTATGTTCGCCGTCGTAAGCCGTTCCAGATGATGGCCGAAGAAACCCTGTCGCTGGCCGTGAAAGGCCGCAGCAATCCGCAATGGCTGCAAGGTGATGCCGTGGCGCGGTTGCTGGAATGCATGCCCACCGGCAACCTGCCCGTGGAAGCCATGCAGCGCGAAATCCGCACCGCGCTGGATTTTCTCGCCGCACATCCCCGGCAACTGCAAACGCTGGCCGAGGAACGCGCCCAAACCTTGCTGGCCGACCACCAACGTGTGCGTGAAGCAGCGCGCGATGTTGGCCAATACAGCGTCAACGCCTGCCTGCCCGTGGACGTGATGGGTGTGTATGTGCTGCTGCCAGATGCACTGTAACGGGCAGCCGCTGGGATAAAAACATGAGAAAGCTGCGTAAAAGCCAAGCCGCGCTCAACCTGCACACGCTCACACTTGAAGGCGGGTTGTTTCTGCCGGATCAATTAGAAAAGGCCGCGCTCGGCAGCGCCCGATGGCAAAGCGAAGCCGACTATGGGACCCCCAAGGGCCTCACGCTCAAGGATGATTACAGCCGCGCCTTCCAGATCGCTCGTGCTCAGTGGAAGCACTTCGCCGCCCAGCTTGAACGGGCCGATGTGGATGCCGCTGTGCTCACCCACACCTTTGCGCAAGAGCTGCTGCGTGATGTGTTTGGTTGCATCAATCTGCAAGCTTGCCCTGGCATCACACTAGGCGAGCGCTATTATCCAATCAGCCTGCTGGCAGGCCATGTGCCGGTGGTGGTAGCACCGCATACCCTGCCTTTGCATGAACCCGATGCACGATTTGCCATAGCGGGTTCTGGGGTGCGCAAAAAATCGGCCTTCATGCTGATGCAAGAACTGCTCAACGCCAGCCCCGGGCACTTGTGGGGAATCGTCTGCAATGGCATCACCCTGCGCCTGCTGCGCGATGCCGCCACGCTCACCCGCCCCAGCTATCTTGAAATTGACCTGGCCGATTTGCTCGAGGGTCAGCGTTATGCCGAATTCGCCAATGTCTGGCGCGTGCTGCATGCCAGCCGCGCTGCCGGTGAACCCGCCGAGTGCATCTGGGAGCGCTGGCGTACAGCCGGGCAGGAAGAAGGCACCCGCGTGCGCGAAGGCCTGCGCCTGGGCGTGACCGATGCCTTGCTGACCTTGGGTGAAGGTTTTCTCCAACACCCCGCCAATGACGCCCTGCGCAGCGCTCTTCATTACGGCGAACTCAGCAAAGATGCCTACTTCCAGCAACTGTTGCGGCTGATTTACCGGCTGATCTTTGTTTTCAGCGTCGAAGAGCGAGGCCTGCTGCACCCTCAAGATGAAAGCAAAACGGCTCAAGCCGCTCGCCGCGCCTACGCCGCGGGCTATGCCTTGGCCCGCCTGCGCGAGCTTTGCCTCAAGCGCCGCGCCCGCAACCGTTTTGATGACCACTGGCAAGCGCTACGCATCATCTTTAAAGGCTTGAGCGAAGGCGAACCGCGCTTGGCCTTGCCCGCCCTCGGTGGCTTGTTCGCCACGGGCCAATGCCTGGCACTGGATGCCGCCAGTCTGGATAACGCGCATCTGCTCGCGGCCATGCAAAACCTGCGCTGGGCCAGGCATTCTGTTCGTAATAGCGGAGGCGTGCTCGCTCCGGTGGACTACCGCAACATGGGGCCGGAGGAGTTGGGCAGCGTGTACGAAAGCCTGCTGGAGCTGGTGCCGGAGGTCGACCTGCCGGCTCGTAAGTTTGGCTTTGTCGGCCTCACCAGCGAAGGCAGCACCGCCGGCAATGCGCGCAAACTCAGCGGCAGCTACTATACGCCCGATTCGCTGGTGCAGGAATTGATCAAGTCCGCGCTCGACCCGGTGATTACGCAGCGTCTCGCCGCGCAGCCCGATGCGCCCATCGAGGCACTACTCGCTATCCGCGTCATCGACCCCGCCTGCGGCAGCGGCCACTTTTTGCTGGCGGCAGCCCGCCGTTTGGCCGAAAAGCTCGCACAGCTTCGGGTCACCGATGGCGAACAAACAGAACAAGAGTTCCGCCACGGCCTGCGTGAAGTGGTGGCCAAGTGTATTTTCGGGGTGGACCGCAACCCCATGGCCATCGAACTGACGCGCACCGCATTGTGGCTGGAGGGCTTTGAAGAAGGCCGGCCATTAGGTTTTCTCGACCACCACCTACAAGTCGGCGACGCGCTGTTGGGGCTGACCGATTTGAAAGCGCTGGAACTGGGCATCGCCAAAGATGCTTTCAAGCCGCTCTCAGGCGACGACAAGGAAGTGTGCAAGCAGCTTGCCAAAACCAACGCTGCCGCGCTCAAAGACTTGGAAAAGAAACGCAACGCCCGCGCCTTTGGCCAGTTCGATGTGGGAAGCGCCAGCGGCAGTGGTCTCAGTCAGTTGCAAGCGCTCGAAGCCCTTCCGGAAAACTCCACACAGCAGATCGTTGCCAAGGAAGCCGCCTACCGTGCGTTCTCGGAACAAGCGAAAACCAGTCGGTTGGCGCACGCTGCCGATCTGCTGATAGGAGCCTATTTACTGCCAAAACTCGAAGGAGCCGAGCAACGCATCCCTACCAGCACCACGCTCTACCTGACCCTGCTGGGTGAGACGCTGCCAGCGGCACAACAAGATGCGTTGGCAGCCGCACAAACGGCCTGTGCTGACGCACGGGTACTGCACTGGCCACTAGCCTTTCCGCAGGTGTTTGCCGGTGGAGGCTTTGATTGCGTGCTGGGTAACCCACCGTGGGAACGCATAAAGCTGCAAGAAGAAGAATTCTTCGCCACCCGCCACCGAGATGTGGCGCAAGCCAAAAACAAAGCAGAGCGCAGCCAGCGCATCCAGTGGCTGAGCGAGGGCATGCTGGCCAAACATCTTTTTCCGCAACTAGAGCACGCACCGCGCGAATGTGAGGCTGAGCAGCGCCTTTATGTTGAATTCATCAATGCACGCCGCACGGCGGAATCCGCAAGTGTTTTTGCGCATATGAAGGGTGAGGACGGTGGGCGTTATCCCTTGTCGGGGGTCGGTGATGTCAATACCTACGCACTGTTTGCCGAAACCATCAGCCAGATTACTCATGCCAACGGGCGCGGCGGATTCATCGTCCCGTCCGGGCTTGGCACGGACGATTCCACCAAGCGCTTTTTTCAAAGCTTGGTGAGCGGCAAACGGCTGGTGTCCTTCTTCGGATTCGACAACGCCAAGCGCATTTTCCCTTCAGTGCATCCTGATACGCCGTTCGCTTTGGTGACCATTGGCATGACGCAATCTGATGCCGAACTTGCCCACTACTTGCTATCAGTTGAGTATCTGGCAGACCCGCGGCGACGCTTTACTCTCACGCCCGGAGAATTCCAGCTCATCAACCCCAATACGCTCACCTGCCCAGTCTTTCGCAGCGAGCGCGATGCCGAATTGACCAAAAAACTCTATCGCACCGCACCGGTGTTGATCGACGACAATTGCCCCGGCGGCAACCCATGGGGCATCAGCTTCATGCGCATGCTCGATATGGCAAACGATAGCGACTTGTTTCATGACGAGGCTGGCAATGACCTGCTGCCGCTGTACGAAGCCAAAATGATGCACCAGTTTGACCACCGCTGGGCAACCTATACCGTTGACGGCAACAGCCGCGAGGTGAGCGAGGCTGAAAAAGCCGATCCCGGTTACGTCGTCACCCCGCGGTATTGGGTGTCCGCTGACGAAGTGGAAGAGCGTCTGACCAAGCGTGACCGAGATGGTAACGTGATTTGGCACTGGGACCGCAATTGGCTGATGGGCTGGCGGGATATCACCAATGCCACCAATGAACGCACCGTGATTGCGAGTGTGGTGCCGAGGGTGGGGGTGGGCCACACCATGCCACTGCTCATGACAACCCGAGAGCCGGCACAAGTTGCAGCGTTACTGGGTAACCTTGGTGCGTTGGTTCTGGATTTTGTTGCGCGAGTGAAGGTTGGCGGCACGCATTTAACTTACGGTTATCTCAAACAATTTCCCGTATTGCCCCCTAAGCACTACACCGAAACCGACCTTGAATTCATCGTCCCGCGCGTGCTGGAACTCACCTACACCACTCACGACCTGAAACGGTGGGCGCAAGACCTCGGCTATTTCGGCGAACCCTTCGCCTTCAATCCCAATCGCCGCGCGCAACCGCGCGCCGAACTCGATGCCTACTACGCCAAACTCTACCGCCTCACCCGCGACGAGTTGCGCTACATTCTCGATCCCGCCGATGTAATGGCTGAGGATTACCCCAGCGAAACCTTCCGCGTGCTTAAGAAAAACGAGATGCGAGAGTTCGGCGAATACTGCACCCAGCGGCTGGTGCTGGAGGCGTGGGACAAGCTGGAGCGAGGAGAGTTGTACTGATGCTGACGCACTTGAAACTGGAAAACTTCAAGATCTGGCGCAGCACGGGGCCTATTCGCCTGGCGCCCATTACCTTGCTGCTCGGCACCAACTCTTCCGGTAAATCCAGCCTGATCCAGAGCCTGCTTCTGATCCGACAAACGGTGAAAGGCGACAACCCCAATCTGGATCTCAATCTGGGCAATGCCGATGCCGATGATTCGATAACGCTGGGGCAATTTAAGGATTTGCTTTGCCGCCATGGCGCCGCCAGTGAAAGCACGTCCGCGACTCAGGTGGGTATCGAATTTCGCTGGGGTGAGCACGACCAGGCAGAAAGCTCGACGCTGTTTTCAGCACGCTACAACAAGGGACCGGCCGGTAGCGCAGAACTGGCTTTTCTGCGTTTGGGGAAAGATGGGCAAGGTTTTAGCGTGCAGCGTCGCAGGCCTGGCATTTACCGCCTGAGCCTGGCGACGCAGGCCAAGCCTTTGGGCCAAAGTGCGGATTTTCGCCCGGAGCGTTCATTTGCCTTTTCAGCGGCCACACTGAACAAACTAAAGGCGCAGGCGGAACCAATCAAGTCGATTGGCCCTGCCTTGTTGGATGAACTGGGCCGCATCATTTATCTGGGCCCGGTTCGTCGCATGGCGCAACGCGATTATGTGTGGGCTGGTCGCATGCCTGCATACATCGGCGACGATGGTTCCAAAGCGGTGGATGCATTGATCGCCAGTGGCCTAGCGCGGCAGTCTGCTCTCAAGCGCAAACAAGTGCTACCTGCCGAAGCGCAACTATTCGAGCAAACGATTCATTGGCTTAAAGAGATGAATCTGGCGGATGGCCTGTCCATTCGCGCACTGGGCAGTTCTACACGCTATGAATTGATGATTGAAAACGACGGCCAGGCCAGCAACCTCAAGGATGTCGGTGTGGGTGTTTCGCAGGTCATCCCCGTCATTGTCGCGGCCTTATTTGCCCAGCCGGGGCATATCGTCATCGTCGAAGAGCCAGAAAGCCATTTGCATCCGTTGGCGCAGAGCCAATTAGCTGAACTGTTTTCAGAGGTTAGCAGAGAGCGGAGGGTGCAGTTTATTGTTGAAACTCACTCTGAGCATTTGCTAACCCGTTTGCAACGTCGCGTTGCGGAACAGAAGATTCCGATGAAAGACTTGGCTATGTATTTTGTTGAGCGTAAAGAAAAAAGGGCGGAGCTAAGCCCATTGCAGTTGGATGAGTACGGGGACATCAGCAATTGGCCACCAAATTTTTTTGGCGATGAAATGGGTGACATTGCCGCTCGCACCATGGCGGCAATGCGGAGAAAGTTAGAGCTGCGCAGGACCACCAACACAAATGAAGGCGATCAATGAGCGCCGTGGTTATTGATACCAATGTCTTATTGGTGGCCAATCGGCAGCATCACGATATTTCGGAAGAATGCATATTGGCCTGTGTGCAGAAACTGTTAGATGCTCAAGGAGGTATTGTCGTAGTTGATAACGAATACCGAATTTTCAATGAATACCAAAACAAAACTAATCCAAACAACGGGTCTCGCATGGGTGATGCGTTTTTGAAATGGCTATTGCAGAATCAGGCCAACACACAGCGAGTGCATAAAATGTCTCTTACAGAAACTGCGGCAAACGAATTTGCCGAATTTCCAGACCCGTCATTGCAGGCGAGCTTTGACGCGCCCGATCGCAAGTTCGCGGCGGTGGCACATGCCCACCCAGACAAGCCGCCGGTTTGGCAGGCGGCGGACTGCAAGTGGCTGAATTGGTGGCCAGCCTTGCATGGGAAAGGGGTTCGAGTAGATTTTTTGTGCCCCGACGATGTTTGTAAGTTTTACGGGAATAAGTTCCCAAACATCCCTTTGCCTGCATTGCCGGTCGTTTGATACATGAGGGATTTCTTTCGCTTTCCCAACATCCCGCATTTAACCTGGTTGGGCGCCGGCGTCCCGCGCGATGACAAAGTACTGTCACCGATCGAAGCGGCGGCACTGCTCGTAGGCAACGTGGTTGTGGAGGAGAAGTTGGACGGCGCCAATTTGGGCCTATCCCTCGCGCCTGACGGCAGCATTCGCGCTCAGAATCGCGGCCAGTATTTCGTCGAGCCTCACGTCGGCCAGTTTTCGCGCTTGCGCGCTTGGTCCGAACAGCACAGCGCGGCTCTGCTAACTGTCCTCAAACCGGGCTTAATTTTGTTTGGCGAGTGGTGTGCGGCGCGCCATTCGCTGGACTATCCCGCGCTGCCGGATTGGTTCCTGTTGTTTGATGTGTTTGACCGCAGCGCAGGCCGTTTCTGGAGCACCTCGCGCCGCAATGTATTGGCACGCGAGGCAGGGTTAGCGACGGTGCCGCAGGTGCTGCAGGGAAAGACCAATGTTTCCTCGCTCAAACAGCTTGTCGCCACCACACACAGCCGTTACCGCAACGGTGCGCTGGAAGGCGTGGTGATTCGGCGCGAATCGGCCGAGTGGTGCGAAGCCCGCGCCAAGCTGGTCCGGCCCGACTTCACGCAAGCCATCGACGCGCACTGGCGCAAGCAGAGGATTGAGTGGAATAGGATTCAATATGAATAATTCGAGGACGACGCTATGCCCCTATTTACCACGCTAACCAACGAGCGAATATGTCAGGAAATTGAAGCAGCAAAAAAACATGTAATTCTGGCTGCACCGGGTATCTGCATGCCGGTGGCCAAAGTGCTACAACAGGCCCACCTACGGCTCGGGCAAGGCGCGGTGCAGGTGGTACTGGACATATCGGCGCGGGTTGCGCGCCTGGGTTATGGCGAACATGCCGCAGTTGAGATCTTGGATCAGGCGGGTGTCATAGTTCGCCAGCATGCAGGCTTGCGCATTGGTGCGCTGATTTGCGATGACGCTGGCTGGAGTTTCGCCACTTCTCCAAGCCTGGTAGAGACAGACCCCACTGCCGACAGTGAGGCATTCAATGCCATCACTCTGACTTCGGCACAAGTCATTGTGTTGCGTGCAGAGCTTCCGCCTGTGAGCAAGGGTGAAAAGCTTTCGCGTGGCCTGGAATACCCGGTGGTCGGCAGTGAGCCCGTTGACGAGGTCACTCTGTGCAAGGTCAAGCGTGCGCTTGAAATTGCGCCACCGCAGCAATTTGACCTGGCGCGTCAAACGCAAGTGTATGCCGCACTCATTCAATTTGTTGAGCTGACATTTGAGGGGTTCAATATCCAGAGTCGCCGCATTCAGTTGCCCAAAACCCTGCCGCTAATCGCCAGTCAAGATAAAGCGCTGAAAGATCGCGTGACCGCATCACTCAAAGTGTTGGATAAAGTCGAAAAACCCAAAGCGCTTCAAGAGGTCACCGAGAAGCTAGAAGAGCTGCGTCAAGCTTATTTGGTGCCTGTGGGGCAGGCTGGCCGCGTAATGCTGAAGTCGAAGCGGCAGAGTTTCGAGAATGAGCTGGCGAAAATCGAAAAGGATTTGGATGACTGTAAGGAAGCCCTGAAGAAGGATTTGCAGGAGGCTTTGAATAAAGTCATCGACGCGATTGTCCCCGACTTGTCGCGGGCAGTTATGGCAAATCCACCATCGCGTTTTCGCGGCCTGTTTCTTGCCACCGAAGAGTCGGCCGCCGTTTATGTCAGAGAAGAGCTTGCCAAGTCGTTTCCAACGGCTGAGGAATTGGTATTCGGGATGAAGATCCACAAGTTCTACAAGGATGTGACCTACGAAACGCTCAAGAACAAGGATTTTGGCGAGCGCGTTATGAAGGAGATTCCGCAATCTGTAATGGATGGCGCGCTGTTGAAGGAAGAAGTGGCAGCAAAAGCTGGGCCGGTAATGTCGTGATCGGATTTTGGCAAACCAGCGTGAGTGCCCAGAACCCTCTACAACTCGCCCTCATTGAAAAATGCGGCAACGATAACGGCTTTGAATATGTGCTGGCATCGGCTGCAGATGGCGTCATCTTGGCTTCGGCGTGCCATTCGAGCCGCGCTTCGGTGAGCATTGAAAACGATGCTTATCAAGTGCATTTTCAGTCGGCTTCCACAACCTTGCGTGCGGAGCTTGGACGCAGTTTTCCGCACTCAGGCGGTGGGGCTGACAAATTCACAGCGCGGAGCGAGGCGGCGCTGGCGGCGTTGCTCCGCCGTGCAGCCAGCCTCGCGCGCTCTCTGCCCAGTCAGGCTGCTACCGACTACCAGCAGGCGGTGGCGATGGAACTGTCGACCTTGTCCGCCGGCAATGCTGGCACCGAAGTGGAGCGCCTGGTGCGCCAGCGCATCGGGCAAAATAAGTTCCGCGACGCGATGCTGGATTACTGGGGTGGTGCTTGCGCCGTGACCGGTATTGCCATCCCCGAGGTGCTGCGTGCCAGCCACGCCAAACCTTGGGCGGAGTGTGAAGCGGATGCTGAGCGGCTGGATGTATTCAACGGCTTTCTCCTTAGCGCCAATCTCGATGCATTGTTTGACCGTTTTCTGATCAGCTTTGATGAACAGCGCGTGCTGGTGATTGCGCCTGCATTAGTGGGACTGAATTTGCTTCCCCTAGGTATTGCGCCCGGTATGAAACTCCGCTGGGTCAATGCACTGCACCAACCGTACCTTGCACTGCACCGCGCCCGCTTGCAGCAACGATTGTCGCCAGTTGCAAGCAATTTGATCTAAACACCATGATGTGAAGAATGAAGGAATAAGAACATGGCCCGTATTGAGAACCACGAATATAGCATCGAGGAAGCCTTCAGGGAGTGCTTCTACATCGTTCCGGACTATCAGCGCGAGTACGTCTGGACGGACAAAGAAGTCCAACAGCTGTTGGAGGACATCAACGAGCAGATCGATGCAGGTTCGACGAGGGAATACTTTTTTTTGGCACCGTGCTGGTGTCGCCGACGGATCAGAAGAATCACTACGAAGTGATCGATGGTCAGCAGCGTCTGACCACATTCTTCCTGCTGCTTTGCGCCCTGAAGCATGTGTTTCAGGGTGAACCCCAGCGGCAGACCGTCAGCAGCTTGATTTCGACCAGCTACACGGACCGCGACGGCGAGACGAGGGCCAGTTTGAAGCTGGAGCCGCGTTACGAAAACGCGGGCGAAGTCATGGCCAAGCTGGTAGAGCTGGACACCGACCCGCTGGCCGTGCGTGCGGGCATTCAAGCTGCAGGGATAGCCAGCTTTGGATCACTGGAAAATCTGGTAAATGCTACGGCACGCTTCACCGCTACTTGAAGGACAACTACGACGACTCGACCAAGCTGAAGAAGTATTGGGGCTACCTAGCCAACAACGTCGTGTTCATCCAGATCTCGGCGGACGTGAGCAGCGCGCTGAAGATCTTTGAGACCATTAACGAGCGTGGCGTCGGCCTCAACCCGATGGACTTGCTGAAGAACCTGCTGTTCACGCAGGTTAAGCAGACACAGTTCACCCAGCTCAAGGACGAGTGGAAGAAGATTACAAAGCCGCTGGAGAAGGAAAAGGAAAAGCTGCTGCGGTTCCTCCGCTATTTCCTGATGGCCAACTATGTCATCAAGAACGACCGCGGCGACGCCGTCGTGGGGAAGACGAGATTTACGACTGGTTTGTCGATAAGGACAATGCCCCGCTGTGCGACTACGCGAACAAGCCGTTTGAGTTCGTGGGAAGGTCATTCGTAGCGTCGAACATTACCTCGCTTTCGGGAATGGCCTTGGCAACGATGGCAAGCCGAACCTCGCCATGGATAGCCTAAAGGCTGGCTGGTGGCGCGTTCAGCTTGCACTACGTGTTGCTGCTGGCGGCTGCTGCCTTGCCGAAACCGCTGTTCGATCACTTCGTCACCCAGCTTGAGAGCTTCCTGTTCTATTACATCTTCACCAAAACGCCGACCAAGGATCTGGAACGTAATTTTTCGCTGTGGGCCGACGAGCTGAGGACGATTGCAGCCATCACGGACCCGGTGAAGCAACGGGCAGCGCTCAACGCGTTCGTAGCGGATTGATTTGAGGGCAACATGGCAGCGAAATCATCGGAGCTGTCAGATGCACTGAAGCGCTTCTCGCGGTACACGATGCAGCAATACCGGACACGCTATCTGCTGGCACGGCTGACCCAGCACGTGGACATGGCTTTCAGCGGCATCAAATCACTCGGCAGCTTGGAGCCATACACCAGCCTCGAAATCGAGCACATTCTGCCGGACACGCCAACCGCAGAGCTGCAGGGAAAATGGGCCACTGAAAAACACCATCGCTGTCTATGACGACTACAAGAACCGGCTGGGTAATCTGACCCTTTTGGAGAAGCCAATCAATATCGTGGCCGGGAATAACTTCTACACTGGAAGCAGGCCGAGTACCGAAACAGCAGCAACTATCTCACGCGCAGTTTGGTCGAGCTGAAGAATGTCGGGCAGAACACATCCATCTCCAGGATCAATGAGAAATTGGAGGCGTTCCCGACGTGGGATGCCACATCGATCGAGAAGCGGCACGGAATGCTTATAGCGTTGGCGCGGGATGTTTTAAAAACGACGCCTGTCGAGGCCTGACGAGGGAGCGCAATCACGATGTCGAATCCAAAGCTACCTGCGCCGATGTGTACGCCACTACCGTGCTCTGGTTGATTCGTCACCGCGGGCTTGACCAATCAATAATAGGATTGTTGATCCGTAAATCCCAAAGTTGGAATCGTCCTCCTCGTGGTCCTGATGCATTGTCTGGTACAGGTTGATGAGGGTGGGTATGGAGTCCCCAAACGTGGTAACTCGATAATGCGTTAGGTATCAAAGCATTTCAATACAGTATCTTGATGATTAAATGTGGAGGACACCCTGGCAATGACCTCGCACCGTCACCTGCTTAAATCCTTGACTTCCCCTTTTCGTTGAGGCTGTTTGTGGCAGAATACTCCGATTCCCACCCAGATTCCCACCCAAACTAACGTAACGTCACTCTTCGGAACTGAGTTAATCCGCTGGAACCCCTGTAAACCGGGCGTTTCAGCAACCTCCATTATCACCTTACGCTTTACTCAGCCAGTAACGCATGGGTGATTCCAGGTGGAAGGCGCCAGAACTTGGCAGGTTGAGTTTGAATTCATGCTTTAGCGGAGCGAGAGGTAACGGTGGTTATTGTTCGATCGCTAAAAGTATAACAGTCCAGCTTTAGCAAGCGAAGCCGCCCCACTTGAACTTGCCAGCACCGTGGACCATCCGAGTCTGTCACTTCAAAAAATTGAATGCCCGCTGCCACCATTGGGTCTTTAAAGTCGTTAATAGGGGCACGCCCCCACACCCGTGTAAGAAGTAGCGCGACGACCGCCCAAGCGAGAGCGTCTTCGGTGGGTACGATATTCCCGTCACGCACAGACTTGACACTGGGGACTTCTGAGGACTTTTAAGGCTCAGGGATAGCCTGGGGACCTTTATTGACCCGCTGCTTCTCCCAATCTCTGATCCCTCCGGGGACGACGCGAAATAATGGATGCGGCTCCGGGATACGGATATCTTGAAACTGCTGATAAAGGTGCGGAGCCCGTTTCCGCAGTTTTTCGTTCAGGTGGGACCACTCCAGGAGAAGTTGCCCATCCGTTTCGTCAATTTGTCTCACGCTTCCCATCTTCAAAATTTTTGCTGTATCGAAGTGATAACCTCGACGTTCGGCTTCCCCGGCAAGGCCAGCTAAAAATACGCCCACTGCCATCAGCGGCTGAGGATGCCGCCGAAACCGGATAAGCTGCGGATGATGCGCGTAGCCGGTGGTCAATCCCGACAATACTTTTTGCGCCAACAGCGCTTCCCGCCATGCAGCGGTAAGACCTCTGGCATCCAGATAGCGGGGATGAAGTGTCCACAGGCGCATGGCTAGCGAATATTTTTCGTCAATCTGGTCTAGGATAAAGCTTACTGTGTAGAACCAGCGGTGCCATGAAGAATTGGGCAAACCCCACGATTATCGGCCGTCAGCTGAAACGCCGCAAATTTCTTGTGTCCGCGCTTTCGACCGGATTAACTGCAGCAGTTCGCCCATTGTATGGCCAGACTATTACAACCGATAATGCGCTTACGGTAAAGCATAGCGTACAAAACCGTTCGGAAGCGGGTGTGGAACATTCCAGCTTGATTACGCTATTTCTCTGCGGGGATGTCATGACCGGGAGGGGAATTGACCAGGTACTGCCACACCCCGGCAATCCTATCCTTTATGAGGGGTATATGAAGACCGCGCGCGGCTATGTTGAGCTTGCCGAAGAAGCGAACGGTCCGATTCCGAAAGCGGTGAGTTTTTCATATATCTGGGGTGATGCGCTTACCGAACTGGAACGCAGACAGCCGAACTGCCGCATCATCAATTTGGAAACGGCCGTAACGCGCAGTGATGATGTGCAGGACAAGGCAGTCAATTACAGGATGAATCCCGACAATATTGCGTGCATTACTGCCGCCAGGATCGACTGCTGCGGGTTGGCGAACAATCATGTTCTGGATTGGGGCTATTCAGGTCTCGCCGAAACGCTGAGTACCCTGAAACAGGCAGGACTGAAAACCGCAGGAGCGGGTAACAACATCAGCGAGGCGCAAGAACCGGCAATGCTATCTGTTCCTGGGAGAGGGCGCGTGCTGGTACTCTCTTTTGGTTCTGAGACCAGCGGTATTCCCTTTGATTGGGTCGCGGCGGAGAATAGACCCGGAGTGGACCTATTGACTGATTTTTCTCGACGTACAATTCGGGGCATCCGCAACCGCATCGCCGCGGTCAAGCGATCGTGCGATGTTGTGGTTGGTTCGATACACTGGGGCGGAAACTGGGGATATCACATTCCGCGCGAGCAGCAGGAGTTCGCTCATCGGCTGATTGATGAAGCAGGCGTGGATGTCGTTCACGGCCACTCTTCGCATCACGTGAAGGGGATCGAAGTCTATAACAGCAAGCTCATTCTTTACGGCTGTGGCGATTTTCTGAACGATTATGAAGGAATCTCAGGCCATGAAACTTATCGGGGTGACCTGACCGTGATGTATTTTGTGCGCGTCGATGCGTCGAAGGGTACGCTGGTGAGCCTGGAAATGATCCCACTGCAGATGAAGCGCTTCAGGCTCAACCATGCCTCGGCGGACGATGCGCTGTGGCTACAGAAAGTCCTGGACAGGGAAGGCAAAAGGTTCGGTAACAGAGTGGAAGCATCTGATGATAACGGGCTAATGCTGCAGTGGACGTCATAAAACCGTATCTGCCATGTTGCCTATACGCGAATCAAGGTTTTCCAGCTCCAGGCAACCTGAGAAATTCCCGGCGCGTTTTTGGACCATACGTGAGGAAGTGCGGTTGGGGTTGCTCCTGGTAACTGAGCCGCGCACGAGCGATGGGGTCGCGACTGATATACTTCTTCACCTCATCCGCGCTGATCGAGTAAACCTTCGCCGCGTTGAGTCCGAAAATCTTGGCCCGGAGTTGAGGGGTGATCTCGCGGTAGCCGTGCTCGGCGCGCAGCTCAGGCGCGATCTGGAACGCGCGTAATGCCTGTATTTGATCCTGGGGCGACCCGTACCAGATGGAATCCGTTCCCCAAAGCACATTGTTCTCGCCACAGTATTTCAACAGTTTTCCCAAGACGTGCGCTGCGGCCTCGGGGTCACGCATCAGGTAACGCCAGGTGCTGCCCAGTTCGGCGTAGACATTGCTGTTCGGGGCAACCCCGTTCTCGATAAGCGAGCGGATGAGGGTATCAACGCCGTCATCCGCCCCTTTGCCCTGGAAGGCTCCTTCGGGGACGCCGGTGACGAATCCCGAATGGTAGACTAGGAACGAGACGTCCGGAAAGCGCTTCGCGACGACGCCGATGTCGCTGCATTTGCTGTGTTGATAGGATTGCTTGCCGAAAGGCAGCCCTTTATGCACGCAGATCACCTTGACGCCGAGCTTGCGCGCCTTTTCGATAAAACGCATGCCAACGTCGTCCGACAAAAAGTAGCCGTTTCCCCCGGGCCCAAACTGAGTGTACGTTTTCCACGCGGATACGCCCCAGCGCTCCTTCAGTTCGTCCATCCGGTCGAGATCGCCCGCTTGATTGGGGTTGACACGGCCGTGGAGGAGCAAGCGGTGCATTCCTTCCATGCGGTCAACGATCTGCCGCACGGCATCCGCGCCTTGGATGGTCAGCGGCTCCGCATCGGGCTTGGAAGGAACAAAGGAAAGCACCATCATGTCGGTATCGGAATCGAGGAACACGTCCTTGATGAACTCATCCGGGCCTAGGCAGCGCAGGTAGCTGCGCGGCCCTGGTTCCGATGCCAGCGCGCAACCAGCCTTGGGCATCTGGCTCAGGGGGTCGGAGCCAGCGGGGAGTTTCTGCAGCCAAGGTCCGTTGGGGTCGACGAAGTGGCCCTGCACATCAAAGATGAATTCGCCTGCGGCACCGCCGATTTGGGCCTCCGCGAGTTCCGGTTCGAGGGCTGCTTCGGGCAGCAGATCGAAAAATCCGCCTGTCTTCCCCGCTGCTGCGTTGGCACTGTTGAAAGCGAGTAGCGTGGAGGCAGCGCCGCAAGCGGAGACGAGAAATTTTCGGCGGGAAAGCGCTACGCGCTTCGAATTATGCGTGGCTGCTTCGTGGGCGAGGCGGTTCGCGGCGTGATTGATGGGTGAAAGGGGCACGGGGGCGAATTCGCCGTTGGAGGTTGAGTCAAGCTTGATAGGCAGCCGGGTGCCGTCCGGATCTAAATGAGGCGGATTGTCGTGCGTTCGAATCATCTGAGGCGTCCTTCCAAGGAGGAAATCAAAATATAATGGCGACGATCCCCATAGCCACGGGCCGGCCAAACGTTGTCTACCATAAATCGAATAGATGGTGAGTCTTGGCGACACCTCGACATTGCGACCTGCGCCAGTTTGCGTCTATAAATGGTTGAGGGCCAATCTATACCTCAATTAACAATATAGTCGAAGTATTCATAGGTTGCGTCTGGAGAATTTTTGAAAAATGACGACCGCGATATGCCTCTGTTGTGGAGCGGTGAAGCTTGGAGCGCTCACTCCCTGCCCGGAATGCAGGTTCGATCCACAGGAAAATGGAGACAAAGCCAAAGCGGCGGTCCCGACAGAGCATTTTTTGTCTCAGGAAGATCTGAACGCGGTCTCGGAGCGCATTAAATCAGGACTTGCAGTCGCCTATCCAGATGAGTTGGGGAAGGACTTAAGCCACGATTTCGCGTCGAATTCCGGTCTGGGAAAGTAAGTTTTCCGCTCAAATATACGTGGCTCTTCCTCATCGGTGTTTTTGTTTTGATAGCGGGGTGGTGATGAGCAAAACAAGAGGTGCAAGGGGTCAGACGAAGCAGCACACTTTACGCTGATCAGTCGGCTGCAGAGGCACAGCGGCTCACTTGCGTTGGGGCAGCAGCGGATAGGATAGGTAACAAAAAAAGCGGCAAAGCCGCTTTTTTTGTTACCTAATAAGGTCCCCGCAAATGCCGTCAGGCCATTAATCTTGAACCTTAAGGTCCAAGGCGGTCACCTGCCGGACGCATCAGGCGCTTCCGTATAGGACGCGCACAACAGCATCACGTTGGCTTGCAACCAATTCTTAAAAAGTTGGTTCAAAGAATATAGGCCAAAAACGAACACCGCAGGGAACAACTCTAACCCCCAGTACCCTGGGGAATCCAAATGAAAAATTTATTCCGGCTGGCTTAAGGTTAAGTAACGTGGACTAGAACAGTTTGTCCTGTTCCGGCATTACCGCATCAAGCGCTGTCTGCATGCAAACGATTCTACGCCTAAATTCTTCCGTGTCAAACCCCTCCCGGGTCTTTGCGGTGAGCAATTCATGCGTGATGTTGAGTGCCGCCATGATCGCGATGCGCTCGGACCCGACAACCTTTCCGCTCTCACGGATTTCGCGCATCCTGTTGTTAAGATAAGTGACCGCTTCCAGTAGCTCTTCGCGTTCTTCGTCCGGGCAGACTACGCGGAATTCGCGCCCCATGATGTTCACATCCATGGTTTTGCCAGTGTTCATTCTTCGCTTTCAGGGAGTCTTGTCAGGAGGGCTTCAAGACGGGAGGAGGCGGTATCTATTTTTTCTGCCAGATGCTTGTTTTCGCTGATCGTGCTTGCCAGTTGTTGGCGAAGTTGGATGTTCTCCGACCTCAGTTGCTGACATAGGCGCACGAATTGTTCAATTTTTTCTTCCAGCGCGCTCAGTTCCGATTCCATTAGCCCACTATAGTTGCGAAATCCCTGTCAAGTCAACTGATAACAGGATTTTTTAAATGTGGTTTCCAGCTCCACCTTACTATACTCTGTTGTAAGCAAACTGGATTGCGGACTCCATCTCAACGATTCAGACCAAGGTTGCTTTGTTCTGGTAGAATCCCGCCACGTTTGAGGTGCTACGGCCGTGTTACGGCCGAGTTAAACGGGAACCAGGTGGGAAACTCTGAACGAATTCGACGCTTCGCGTGGGACGTATTAGAGTTTTCTGGATGCCTGGGCTGCCCCCGCAACGGTAAGCAGGTGTGGGCGTATCACGAACTAGACGAGTCCTCGCATGGCTTGGTCGCTGTTCTGTGACGTCACTGTGAACTCTCCAGTTCATGGGAAGACGATATGCCAAGTCCTGCGAGCCCGGATACCGGCCTCACGTGAGTACGGAAATATCGCGTGGGGCGGTATCCTGATCGATATCTTTTTTCGCTCAAGGCATCTCCGCGGTATTTTCTTGTTGAGGACATGGTGAACGGTGGGTTCACCAATACAAGTAAATACTGTTGGCATGTTGCGCAAATTCTTTCTCCCTGTTTTTCTGCTTACATCATCTTCATGGTCTGTTCGGGCCGCCGATCCGGGAACTAAACCGCTTGAGGAAGTCGTGGTAACCGCCACGCGCTTTAGCCAGCGTGTTGACAAGCTACCCATCGGGGTATCCATCATCAACGCGGAGCAGATAAAAAACAGTGCTGCGTCCACCCTTCCGGAGTTACTGCAACAACTCGCGGGAATCCATACCCGCAACGTCGATGGCAGCCCCGATCCTCAGATCGATCTGCGCGGATTCGGCATTACCGGCAATCAGAATACGCTCGTTCTGCTCGATGGTCAGCGGATGAATGAAAACGAGCTGGTCGGTATTCGCTGGTCAACGGTTCCGCTTGGTTCAATCGAACGCATTGAGGTGCTGCGAAGCAGCGGAGCTGTCACATATGGAGGTGGCGCCACAGGTGGAGTAATTAATATCATCACCCGAGCCGCCGCTCCCGGCCAGATGTCCGGGAGCGGCGGCGTTTCATTTGGCAGCTACGGCGGGACCGAAGCCAAAGGCACGCTGGACGTGGCAGGAAAAAACCTTGGCCTCGCGCTTACGGGTAACGCACTAGAAACGGATAACTATCGTGTCAACAATGCCTTGCATCAGCTGAACCTGCAGGGAGATTTACGCTACCGTTTTGCCACCGGGCGGGCGTTGTTGAAGTTTGGAGTCGATGATCAGAAACTGGGACTGCCGGCCACGCGCACTGAAGCGCAACTACAGACAGACCGCAGAGGGACCGCGACGCCGCGGGATTACAGCACCCGCGAGGGCGCATATGTAACGCTTCGGGGGGAGCATTCCAACAGATTCGGGGATTTTGCCGCGGATTTTTCCTTTCGCGACAACCATCGCACGGCATTATTCGACGATTACAGTATCGATTCCTTCAACTCCAAGTCATTCATCAATTCGCGTTCGGACGTGTGGTTGTTCAATCCGAGGGTGAAATTGCCGTTTCAGTTCTTTAGCATGGATCATGAACTGATATTGGGCGCAAATCTGGAGTGGTGGGATTACCGCTCCAGGCGTTTTACCGGACCGGAAACGATACCAGGTGCAGTATCAGCCAATATTCTACAAGCCGATATTGTCGCTACCCAGCAAAACCGCGCGATTTACTTGCAACACATCGCTACGTTGCCTAAAGGTACGGTGTTATCACTCGGGGGGCGGTTGCAGTGGGTGGACAACCGTGCCGATGACCGCCTCAGTGCGGCGCCTTACGCCGGCGATCGACAGAGCCGCACGGTCTACGCATATGATGTGGGTCTTCGCCAGCCCGTGGGAGCTTTCTTCTCGTTTTACGGAAAGTATGGCCGCAGTTTCCGGATTGCGACCGTAGACGAAAGCTACAATCAATTCGGCGGGCCCGCCTTCGATCCGCTCGTAAAAATACTCGAGCCTCAAATCGCTTATACAGGGGAGGTTGGGGTGGATTACAAACAAGGACCGGTACGTGCCCGCACTTCAATTTACTCGATCAATCTCAACAACGAAATCAGCTTCATCAACATTGACCCCTTCCTGTTCTTCGCGAATATCAATTTACCGCCAACCCGGCGGCAAGGATTCGAACTGGAGGGGTCTTGGGCGGTAACCAGCGCCATCGATGTCTTTGCAAACTATACATTTACGGATGCGCGTTTTCGTGAGGGAAGCTTTGGGGGAGTGGATGTCTCAGGAAACATCATTCCGTTGGTGCCGCGCCACAGGGCTGCTGCCGGAGGCTCGTTTCGGCTCGGTTCTAATACCAATCTGGCGACGATCATGAATTACGTGGGCGAACAGGTGCTCGACAACGACCAGGCCAACACCGCGACGCGACGTATGCCGGACTACGTAACGGTGGATCTGAAAATCACTCATCAGATGAACAAGTTGTTGTTGAGCATGGCAGTTAATAATCTGTTCGATGAAAAGTATTTTTCTTATGCAATTCGTAACTCGGCAGGCACGAGTTTCAACGCGCTACCCGCACGCGAGCGCAATGTCTGGTTTACCGTAAAATATCAGTTCAATTGAGGTTCATTCGCGCCTACGGTATCGCCGGGGTATCCGCGATCTTCCACCTATCCGCGCGATACGGTCCTGTTCAACTGCGAGAGGTAGCTGACATCTCTTATCGCCTGCCAAAGCAGGTGACATAATATGGCTTTGCCAGATTTCGCGGCTTCGCCTTCTCCCGGTTCTGCCAGATACCATGCAAAACAGGCAAACAATCCCCAGTGGCCAATTATGGCGCCGCCAAATGAGATATGTTGCACCTCATTGGGAGGTGCTCATGCTGGCGCTGGGCAGCCTGGTCGTGATGTCGGCTACTGTGCCCATGCTGGTGGCGCTGATTCAACCGATGCTGGACAGCGTTATTGCTGAAAAGAACCTCGAATTGATGCAAATGATTTTGCTGGCGATCGTCGGGTTATTTGCGGTGCGTGGCGTGGCAGGTCACATTAGCGCGTATGCCATCAATTGGATCGGCAGCAGAATGGCAATGGATTTACGAGTGGAGATGTTCGACAAGCTGCTGATGCTACCAGCATGCTGCTATGCCGGCCGTCCGAATGCTGCTGTATTTTCCCTGATCACATCCGGCGCTACGCGGTTCGCGGAAGCTTTTACGGCCGTGGTGACCTTGCTGGCCAGGGACACGTTTACCATTGTTGGATTGCTGGGGTGGATGTTCTATCTCGATTGGACCCTCGCGTTGGTCGCATTATCGATGGCATCAGCGATTTGGCTGATCATGAGATTGGCTGGAAAGCGGATGCAGGGAATAGCACGGGAAGTGGGGCACACGACCGATAGCCTATCCAATGTTTTAGAGAAGTCTATTGAAAATTACCAGGTGGTCAAACTCTACGGGGCGGAGGGGTACGAAATTGAACGCATGCGCAAGCAAGCGGAACGTATCCACCATGCTGCGACCAGGCGGACGGCCATGGCGTCCCTCGGTGTCCCCTTGGTGCAGATATCAATTGCTGTTGTTATGGGTTTCATCGTCTACGTCGCGGCTCAGCATGCATTCGCGGATAAGATCACGGTCGGCGGGGTTGCATCTTTAGCCGCGGGTATGGTAATGCTCTTGGAACCGGTAAGGCGAATCGCAGGGATGAACGAATCGTTGCAACATTCGTTGAGTACCGCCGACAGTGTTTTTTCACTGCTGGACCACGACATCGAGTCGGACAAGGGAACAATTGCCATTGAACGAGCACGCGGCGAGTTGAAGTTCGTACACGTCAGCTTCTGTCCCGATCCGCAGAATGGCCCCGACACCACGTCCGAGGCAGGCGCCGGCTCCCGACCCGGCATGGGAACATATGCTCCGCTTCGGGACATCACGTTGACGCTCCAACCCGGCGAATTGGTGGCGCTAGTGGATTCTTCCAGCGCAAAGTCTACTTTGACGAACCTCGTGCCCCGTTTCCTTAACCCCACACGCGGGCAGATACTTCTCGACGGCCATGATCTGAGTAGCCTCACGCTGGGCAGCCTGCGCGCCAATATAGCACTGGTGTCCGCTGGGGCAACCGAGTTTACTGACACGATCGCAGCCAACATTGCTTTTGGCGCCATGAGCCGGGCAACAGAAGGAAACATTACCGCGGCGGCGCAAGCTGCGCATGCATCGGAATTTATCCGAAGAATGCCCCATGGGTTGCAGACAATGATTGGGGAACAGGGGCAGAAACTTTCAGGTGATCAGCGGCTGCGTATTGCGATTGCCCGAGCTTTGTTAAAAGATCCACCCATTCTGCTATTGGACGAGAAATTCGATGCAGTAGACCCCGAATCCGCTCATTATGTGGATGCAGCTTTGGAAGCCGTGACGAGAGGGCGCACAACACTTGTCATCGACCCGCGGCTGTCGACCCTGCGACGAGCTGATTCCGTAGTGCTGCTTGAGGAAGGCCATATTGTCGACACGGGCCGTCATGCGGAGTTGCTGGTACGCAACCGCACTTACGCCAAATTTTCGCAAACCTTGCTTAAACCAGAAAAAGTGGTAGCGCTTGATTATCGCCGAACGTCTCCGGAAGCTGATCAATGTTGAATCGGGAATGACCGACCCGAGTTAATGTAACGAGTCCTGCCGGGAGTATTCCGGCACCCATTTTTTCAACTCCTGTTTGACCTCTTCGTCACTGAGCACGGGATGCTCATGAAGCCAGGCCAGCAGATCCTCGAGCCAGTGTTTATCGATTTGACGTGCCTGCGCGATACGCAATTTTGGATGAGGTGTGGGCAAGGTGCTCTCATCATCGGCCAATAATTCTTCGTAGAGCTTCTCTCCCGGGCGCAACCCGTTATAGACGATTTGTATGTCGTTCTCGCTCAGGCCGGAAAGACGGATGAGGTCTCGTGCGAGATCGGCTATTCTCACCGGTTCGCCCATATCCAGCACGAAGATCTCCCCGCCGCCATTGTTTCCCCCCATCAGTCCAGCTTGCAGGACCAGTTGCGCAGCTTCAGGTATGGACATGAAATAGCGCGTTATCTCAGAATGAGTGACGGTGATTGGTCCCCCTTTTTCAATCTGCTCGCGAAATTTGGGAATGACGCTGCCCGCGCTTCCGAGCACATTGCCAAAGCGAACCATGACGAAGCCGGGTACTTGCAGACGACTACCCGACGGCACTGATCCGGACGCGGATTGTTGCACTGCCTGGCATACCATTTCCGCGAGCCGCTTGCTGGCGCCCATCACATTGGTGGGGTTAACGGCCTTATCGGTAGAAATTAACACGAATTTTTCCGCACCATGCTCAATCGCAGCCTGGGCAAGAACGTAGGTGCCGAGAACGTTGTTGAGTACGGCTTGCCAAGCATTTTCCAGTTCCATGAGGGGAACGTGCTTGTACGCCGCGGCATGAAACACGACCGCCGGCCTGTATCGTGAGAATATCTGGTCCAGGCGCGCCTTATCTTTGACATCGCCTATAGTGAAGGCCATTGGAATGTGCGGGAAATTTGACTGGAATTCCTGCTCCACGTTGTAGAGCGCAAATTCGTTCAATTCAAACAGAACTAGGCGGCCCGGTCCGAATTTGAGAATCTGGCGGCACAATTCCGAGCCAATGGAGCCACCCGCCCCTGTTATCAATATCGTTTTCCCGGTCAGCAGGCCATGCAGGCCGTCACTGTCCAGAATCACCGGATCACGCCCCAACAAATCTTCGGGTTCGACAGTACGGATTTGCGACACCGTAATTTTGCCGCTTATCAGGTCCTCATACGAGGGGACGGTAAGCGCCTTTATCCCGGCAGTTGCGCATATTTCCAGCGCTCGGCGGCGGTCGCGGCGGAGCCGGTCCGGCTTGCGCCGGTCGGGTTGAGAGCGGGTAGACTGCCGCCGGTCGGGAACAAAAGAGGTCATCGCAATAATGGCGTGTGCAACCCCCAGTCTTTGAGTTATCACCGGCAGTTCGTCGATCCGGCCAAGAACTTTGAAACCGTGCAGCATCAGCCCCCGTTTTGCGGGGTCATCGTCCAGTAAACCTACGACCTTCCACTGAACGCTGCGGGTGAGTTCTTTAAGCAGTGTGACTGCCGCATCGCCTGCTCCGAGCACCAGGACGAGATTGCCTTCCGTTTTATTTTGACCGTACAGCCGATGCTCTTTCCACGACCGGTACGCAAGGCGGCTGCCGCACATGACGAACAGAAGCAGAATCGGGGCCAGCAACGGCACAGTTCGGGGCACACCCTCGAGTCTCTGCACCATGAACAACCCCAGCGGCACCACAACCGCGGATGCCAGGACTGCAAACAGGATCCGCTTTAAATCCGGTAGGCTAGCGTAATGCCAGAGCCCGCGATATAGACCGAACCAGAGGAATACCGCCGCGTGTATGGGTACCAGCCATGGCAGAATCTCTTTCAGCGATGTCAGGTACAGGGGAGGGATGTCGAAATTGAAGCGGAACAGATAGGCGAGCCACCAGGCCATGACTGCCGCGGCGATGTCGTGAACAAAGGCAATGACTGTGCGTATATTAGGATTACGCAGTGGCATGCTAAGAGCCGCCGGAACGGCGTTCCCAATAGTGGTCAGAAGCACACATTATGATCAGATAAACTCCGCACCAAGCAATACCGACACCATATTGAACCGAAGGATCCTGTCGCGTTGCCCACACGGCGCTTGCACCCGAGACCAGCATGAGTAGATACGCGAGCAGCGCTGTATTGCGATGACCCATTCCATGTTGCACCATGCGCTGGTAGTAATGCTCGCGATGCGCCTGCCAGACCTTTTCACCGCGCCAACCCCGTTTCAGGAGAGTAACAGAAGCATCAGCAATAAATGGCGAAAACACCAGCGGCGGCAACCACGGGGGCCAATTACCGCTCATCCATCCTATGATGCCCATTGCTCCTGCCAGAAACCCTAGCGGAATTGAGCCTGCATCGCCCAGAAAAATTCGCGCGGGGTGGAAATTGAACACTAGAAAGGCTGCTGCGGACGCGGCAACGCAGAAATTTGCGACGGCAAATGACTCATCCCCAGCTAACCAGGCAGCCACGCCATAGCAGCCAAAGCCGATCAATGTCATGCCTCCAGCTAAACCGTCGGACCCATCCATGAAATTATAGAGATTTAGCATCCATGTAACTGCAAGTGCGGCAGAAATCGCCATCAGCCAGCCATTGGTGTCGGCTATCAGCGAAGTTGAGAACCAGACCGCACACACACCGTGCATAAGCAGCCGTACCCAGACTGGAAGATCAAAAACATCGTCGGCGAACGAGACCGATGCCAATGCGATAACGGCGAGCCAGACAACCAGCGGCGGAGCGACAGGTAGCAGAGCCCAGGAAGCCAATATTCCCGCCAGCAGGCCCAGCCCCCCGGTTCTGGGAATGGCGGTAGTGTGAAGCGACCGGGCGTTAGGATGATCAAGCACAGGAATATTGCCTTTGATCAACCACCGGACCAAGGCGAGCGTCACGATGAATGCGAGTGCCGGTGCGGCAACAAGCGTAAGAGAGGGCTCAGTCGTCATGTCAAATTATACTGTTGAAAATACAAGCCGACATGCCTGAAATAACCGGAGCACATATTGCTTCTGATTTCGGTTACGGGTGAAGACGGTTTATAGTGCGTGATCCGGAAACGGATGTCGCTGTTTCTCGGTACTTTGCTCGGACCTTTCCTACCGGCGTTTTATGTTTCGGAAGTCTGCTATCGTGCCGACACAGCGCATGGTGTAGCGCGGGATTACTTGATGGGCAGATTGCGAGCATATATTTATTCCACATTGTTACTCCGGACTGCAAATTTTATTTAACGGCGAACTCGTCAATGAGAAGAACATCACTTAACGCCCAGATTCTTTTCAGCGCATTTGCAGGCGTTTTGCTGGGCCTAGGGCTTGCCATGCTTGAGAAAGAGTCCGCAGCCGCGCAAGCCGGGCTTTATATCGCTGAACTTGTCGGCACGCTGTTTATCGATATGCTGAAGATGGTAATGATTCCGCTGGTGTTTAGTTCCATCGCGGTCGGGGTGGCCAACTTGCGGATGCACCGGCAGATGCACCGCGTATGGAAAGCGACGCTGGGCTTTTTTGCGTTCTCCATGGCGGTGGCCATTATCCTCGGATTGACAGCGGCTAATATATTCCGGCCCGGCGAGGGGCTGCAGCTTGAGATGTTCCAATCCGCCATGCAGGGGGTTCAAGCCGGGCAGATGCCGCTTTCCGGTTTTTTTGCGCAACTGCTGCACACGTTGTTTCAGAACCCGGTTGCAGCGCTGGCTCAGGGAAATGTGCTGGCAGTCGTGGTTTTTTCACTTCTGCTTGGAATTGCATTGGTAATTGGCGGCGAGCGTTACACCAATATTCTCATTCTGCTACAGGAGTTTTTGGAGCTGATGCTGATGCTGGTGGGTTGGATTATGCGGCTAGCGCCGCTCGGTATCATGGCGCTACTGGCAAAGCTTGCGGCTACTCAGGACGTGGCCCTGCTTGGCACCCTAATAGAGTTTATCGTCGTGGTCGTTGCGACGACATTGCTTCATGGAGTGGTGGTACTGCCGCTGATTCTTTATCTGGTCACGGGCATGACACCGCTCAAGTTCTGGCGCGGCGCGCGGGAAGCGCTGATAACGGCTTTCGCCACCAGTTCCAGTTCGGCCACTTTACCTGTCACGCTGCGTTGCGTGGAACAGCATTTGCACGTGAAACGCGATATCGCGGGATTCGTCGTGCCGCTCGGGGCAACGCTCAACATGGACGGAACCGCCTTGTATGAGGCGGCTGCGGCTCTGTTCATTGCCAACTTGGCGGGCATCGAACTCAACTTCGTGCAACAGATGATCGTGTTTGTTTCCGCGATGCTTGCAGCGATGGGCGCGCCGGGCATCCCTAGCGCGGGTATGGTGACAATGGTCCTGGTGCTTCAATCCGTCGGTTTGCCTGCTGAAGCTATCGCCATTCTTCTGCCCATCGATCGTCTGCTGGACACCTTCCGGACGATGGTTAATGTGGAGGGCGATATGGTGGGAAGCCTGGTGGTACAAAAGCTGGTGCGGGGCCAACCTGACCCCAGCGGGCCTGACTCCAGCGATGTCTAGGCTGCGTTCAACCAAGGGCAGGATGGCCCCCATCGCCCGGGTCGCCTAATTACCGCTCTATTTGCCGATCCACCCCGTCGCTCTTGCGCAGGCAGTGTTGTGCGGTCGTTGATCTCGTATTGAAAAAGGAGGCGGCGGGGCGACGCTATAAGCAGGCAGCGCAGCGGTAGGGTGCGACAATTTGCCACATTCCCCTGCGTGACGAAATGAATTATTCTCGTCCCGCTATTATACGGGAGAGGAAGATGGTGATGTGTCCGCGCGCTATAGGGCTTTTTTTTCTGGGTGCCGCAGCAATTGTACCGACTATCTCGTTCGCTGATCATCCAGATCCAGCCTCTGAGAAAAGCCTCGAAAACGTCGTCCGTCCCCCAAAGCCAACCATCGCGGTGGGCGCCACCTTGGATCAAAACGGGCGACTCTGGCTTGCTAGGGTTGAGAACCAGCGCCTGTTGGTTTCGTGGTCGGATGATAATGGAATAAATTTTTCCGTCCCGGTTGTGATCACGCCCGAGCCGGAAAATATCTCGGCGGATGGGGAAAGCCGTCCAAAAATCGCGGTTGCGCGTGATGGCACCGTACTTTTGACCTGGGTACAGTCGCTACCGCAGAAATATGCGGGCAACGTGCGTTTCGCGCACTCGAAAGACTCAGGGCGAACTTTTACACAACCGATGACTTTGAACGACGATGGGCGTATCACCAGCCATCGTTTCGATTCGCTCGCAATCGACGGCGAGGGCAGGGTGATAGTCGCATGGCTGGATAGACGTGACCGGGACGCGGCGAATGAAAGGAATGAGGAGTTTTCGGGCGTCTCGATCTACACGGCGCAATCGTTCGACAATGGTGCAACTTTTCGTGTGAACCGCAAATTTCAGGAGCATACCTGTGAATGTTGCCGCACTTCGCTTGCCTGGACCAGGGAGGGACCCGTGGTCTTATGGCGGCATATTTTCGGTACCAATACGCGCGATTTCGCCGTCGCGAATCTGGATAAAGGCGGCGTACGACGTGCCACGGATGACGACTGGCGAATTGATGCATGCCCCCACAACGGGGCAAGCATCGCTGCAGATCGCCAGGGGCAAATCCATCTAGTCTGGTTTACCAACGGCACGGCGCGTCAAGGGTTGTTCTACAAGCGTATTAGCGGCGATTGGGAATCAAAGCCCATGCCGGTCGGAAATCCCGCAGCACAACCTAACCATGCGGCGGTGGCCACTGCGGATAGAACCGTTCTTCTTACGTGGCGCGAGTTTGATGGACAATCCTATTCAGTCCAGATGATGTCTTCGCACGATGGCGGCGCATCATGGAGCGAACCCCTCCGCCTGATGGAATCCGCCGGAACGACAGACTATCCCGTCCCGCTGATGGATGGCAAGAAGGTCTTGATAGTATGGAACACAGCGAAAGAAGGGTTGCGTATCCTGCCGATCGAGCGAGTTACTGCGCGACGCTCCAGTTGACCCGTTAAATGCTCTGTAGCTGCGGAGTTGATTATTCACTTCAATATGGGTCCGCCTGGTCTTGTCGGTAAGGCCGGGCTAGAAAACAAAAAATACGAAAATGAAACCTATTGCTCTCGCCTTCGCGAGCTTGCTATCGACGTCTTCAGCCTTCGCGGCTGACGAACCCGGGCAACCAAAAAACACTTCAACAGAAAAGAATCTTATAAGTTCTGCCGGCACGGAAGGACGGATCAGCGCAGTACCCCAGTCTAGTTCCAGTGTCGGTGGGCAAAGCGCCCAGCCGAACACAAGTACCTCATCGAGCTGGAATCTGAGTCAATTGGCCGAACCAAAAGCTCCGCCTGTTTCGCCTCCGGGTATGGACGTGCAAGGAGCGCCAGCGCCCGCCGATTCAACCAAGGGCTCAGATGCAAAACCTGCCAAGCAGCCTCCTGCGGAGGTGAAAGAAACGGTATTCAAGGAAATGGTTGTTACCGGGGAGACTGAAAAGGATTCACATTACACCTCACCTTCTGTCCGAGTGACCAGGGCGCAGATCGAGCGCCAGAATGCCCAGACCACGGAAGAGGTGTTGAAGTACATGCCGAGCTTGCAAATCCGCCAGCGCTACGTCGGCGATCCGAACGGAGTTCTGGGTATCCGCGGGGCCGACATGTTCTCGACAGCCCGCAACATGGTTTATGCAGATGGGTTGCCATTGCATAACTTCCTGCAGGCGTCCTTCAATGGCGCCCCGCGTTGGTCAATGGTCGGCCCAAATGAAATCGATTCCGTTGACATTGTTTACGGACCCTTCTCGGCCGAGTATAGCGGTAACTCCATCGGGGGGGTGGTGAACATAAAGACGCGTATGCCGCGCAAGCAGGAGTTCTACGTCGAGAGCAGCCTCTTTATTCAACCCTATAAGCTCTATGGACCGGATAAAGGAACATTCATCGGCGACCGGCAATATGTATCCTATGGCAATCGGATCAAGGATCAGTTTACGGTATTCCTGGCCTACAATCGCCTCGAAGCCCAAGGGCACCCACAGTCTTATTTCATCGATAACACTGGTTTGTCTAATGATCCGACGGGATCACCGGTGCCGGTGACGGGCGGCATCCGAACGCCCGATACGCGCGGCACGCCAAGCATTATTTATGGCGATACCGGCCCCGAGAAGGTGAATACACACCTGTTCAAGGGTAAATTCGGTTATGACATTACGGCCGATCTTCAGGCTATTTTTACGGTGGCTTACGAGGACCGGACACGCAACCAAAACCGCCCGCAGAACTACTTGGCCGGCACCACAACTGGCGCCCCTTACTGGGGAGGGCCGGCAATACCTTGTTGCGCGCCGGGTGACGCTTCCCTGGGCGGTACCCGGTTCGATGTTGTGCAGCGGGGGCTTGGGGGAAGCCAGGATAAGCGCGAAACGCTCAATCTTGGCCTGCAACTTCGTGGCGCGCTGACCCCCAACTGGAATATCGATACCACCATCAGCTATTTCGATGTCCTCAAGGATATCCGCGCCTCAGCCTTTTTCAATGCCAGCGATCCGGGCAATACCGGCGCGGGACAGCTTCAGGACTTCAAGAAATTCAGTTGGCTAAACTACGATCTCAAGCTGAGCGCGCCGGTATTGCTTGGAAATGAAAAGGTATCGTTCATGGCCGGATACCACTTTGACCAATACAACTTGAGTTTCCGCCAATATTCCTTGCTTGATTATGCCACCCTGACTCGCGGAGCATTACAACCAGGCAGAAATAACGATGGTCAGACTTCAACGCATGCAATGTTTGCTCAATCGGCCTTCCGTTTCTTGCCGGGTTGGGATGTTACGGTAGGCGTGCGTCAGGAATGGTGGGCCGCCACCAAAGGGGTTGTTGGAAGCACTCCAGTGCCTGACCGTGACGAATCGGCACTTTCACCCAAGGTCTCTTTGGGTTATGAGCCGGGACAATGGAAATACCGCTATTCGTTCGGCCGGGCGCATCGTTTTCCGGTGATTGCCGAGCTTTATCAATCGCTCAGTTCGCCCACGAGTATTCTTACCGCCAATGCGCTGCTCAAGCCCGAGAATGGCGTCCATCACAACTTCATGATTGAATACGGGTTGCCCAAGGGCTACATTCGTGTGAATGCTTTTCGCGACGATATAAAGGATGCTATCCAGCAAGTACAAACGGTTTCAGGTGTACTCACAACCAGCGCATTCCAGAATATTGATCAGACGAGCACTACCGGCGTTGAGCTTATCTTTGACCAGCGCCGCATCCTTGGCTCGAAATTCGATTTCATGTTCAACGGTACATGGATGAATGCGAAAGTGGACAAGGGGCCGTTGGTCGACTTCACGGCACCTAACCATCCATTACCGCTCCAGGGTCAACCCGGCCCGGACAGTTTTAATCTTACCGGTAAACAGCGTATTCGCTTACCCCACTGGCGTGCAAATTTCTTTGCCACTTATAATGCTACGGAAGCCTGGGATATTTCGCTTTCCGGGCGTTACACCAGCGATTCGTTCAACGATCTGGATAATCGGGACCGTGTAAACAATGTATTCGGCGCCCAAAGTGATTTCTTTTTCATGGACTTTAAAACCAGCTACCGGCATAGATTCCAGAATGGCCTGAAAAGCCGGTTTTCGTTTGGCATTAGCAATCTAAACAATGACAAGGCTTTCGTTTTCCATCCTTATCCGCAACGTACCTATCTGGTAGAGGCCGCATTCAGCTATTGACCTAGTTGGCGCGCTTCATATCGTCTCGTCGTGGATCGGGGTCTATCGCGAAAGTGCAATCTATTCGAACAAATTAATTATCCCGTCCAGGCCGACGTGATTTATCGCATATGTTGCCTTCGCCTGGACAACGGGCTTCGCATGGTACGCAACACTGACGCCGGCCGCATCCATCATTTTAAGGTCGTTGGCGCCGTCACCTATGGCAATGATTTGTTCGCGTTTCAATCCGAGTTCTTCCCGCACTTTATTCAACACTTCCGCTTTTCCATGTTCCCCAATGATTTCCCCTAACACTTTGCCTGTCAGTTTGCCATTCTGGACATCAAGCGTATTCGCGGCGGCGTAATCGAAATCCAGTCGGGATTTTATCCGGTCAGTAAAAAAGGTGAACCCTCCGGAAATGACCATTGTTTTGAGTCCTGCGGACTTCATGCGCTGGAGCATCTTTTCCGCGCCAGGGCTTAATCGGACGCGGTTATCGTAAACGTATTGAAGCGCCTCCTGATCCACGCCTTGCAGCAGCGCCGTCCGCTGCCGCAAACTTTCAGCGAAGACAATTTCACCTCGCATTGTCCTCTGTGTAATTTCCGCCACTTGCGCTTTTACACCTTGCATATCGGCTATTTCATCAATGGATTCGATCGCCAGCAGGGTCGAGTCCATGTCCATTGCCACCAGGCCAAAGTCTTTCAGCTGAACCGTTGGTTCCACGAAAGCGAAATCGAGTTCCGCTTCGGCACAGTATTCGGAAATATGCTCCCGCCGGCTTGCGTTTCTCAGCCGAAAAGCCTCGCCGGTGATGCGTTCGATATGGTTCGCACCCGCGAGTTTCGCCAATTCGCGCAGGTCACTGTTTTCGACTTCCATTCCTTGGATGATTAGGTTCATATATTTTTTACTTGTTTATAGCCAGCCATTTTCGAGCAGAGCAAAGAAGATTAAGATGATTCAGGACCGGATTTCATCAGTTGACCGGAAGACCGGAACGGAATAGACCCATGCCGCAACTCTGCGGGAAATATCGGATGGGCCGTTGCCGGTGAACCAGGGTAAGGGTTCCGACATATGGCCCCGAAAGGGGATGTTTCCCCGGCTCAGTATTCTGCCAGTAATCGCCAAGCACTTCCATATCGAATTCCGGAAACCCATGGGTTGGGATGAATTGAATTACCTAATCCGTTGCCAGAAGATATAATCTCACTTGCGTTTTTAAAGTATCGCTTGAAGTGAGCTGCCGAATCAGCCTATCTTATGGTCAACCCTCTCAATATTGGCACACCTCTCAGTACCTCTGCTACAAGGGTAATGTTGCTCGGTAGCGGCGAACTCGGCAAAGAAGTCATCATCGCGTTGCAACGCCTGGGCATAGAAACAATTGCTGTTGATCGGTATGGAAACGCTCCCGGGCAGCAGGTGGCGCATCGCGCACACGTCATTAACATGGCGGACGGGGCGGCACTGCGGGAGTTAGTGGAGCGTGAGCGACCGCAAATCATAGTGCCAGAGATCGAAGCACTGGACACCAGCGCCCTGATGGAAATCGAGCGCCTGGGAATTGCGCGCGTCATCCCAACGGCGCGCGCTGCGCAGCTTACCATGAATCGCGAAGGGATCCGCCGCCTCGCGGCGGAGGTATTAGGCTTGCCCACTTCACCCTATGTTTTCGCCCGCAGCCTGGAAGAACTGCGGGCGGCAACAGAAGCTGGCATCGGGTACCCCTGCATTGTAAAGCCGGTGATGTCTTCATCGGGTAAAGGTCAGTCGACTGTCAATGGCCCGGAACAGGTCGAAGCAGCCTGGAACTATGCCGTGAGCGGCGGCAGGGTAAACCAGGGGCGAGTCATTGTTGAGGGTTTTATTCCTTTTGAATACGAGATAACACTACTTACAGTACGCGCCATGGATGCCAGCGGCGAAGTGGAAACGCATTATTGCGAACCGATCGGTCATGTTCAGATAGACGGTGATTACGTGGAAAGCTGGCAGCCGCAGCCGATGCCCCTACTCGCGTTGCGGCGAGCGCGTGAGATCGCCGGAAAGGTTACCGGTAATCTCGGCGGATTGGGGGTCTTCGGGGTGGAGCTATTTGTAAAGGGCGAACACGTATGGTTTAGCGAGGTTAGTCCGCGTCCGCATGATACCGGCATGGTAACGATGTGCAGCCAGGTTCAGAGCGAATTCGAGCTCCACGCGCGTGCCATACTTGGGCTGCCAGTGAATGCGGGCCTACGGGAGCCGGGCGCAAGCGCCGTAATTTATGGTCAGATGAACGAGCCGGCGATTGCCTTCACGGGTGTGGACGAAGCACTGCGCGTGCCGCGGAGCGACTTGCGACTGTTCGGCAAGCCCGAGTCATTTTCCAAGCGCCGCATGGGTGTGGCACTGGCGAACGGAATCGACACCGTAGAGGCGAGGGAGCGAGCCAAGCTCGCTGCCGGCAGGGTGATTCCAGTGGCCAGTAATCCTGGCTAAAGTAGAGGCGCACTCAAGTATCCCTATTGCCGCCGTAATTTCTGGCTCCAGAGCTTCCCCAGGCAATGGCCGCACCAATTGAGGGATTTCAGATCGCGTTCCACGATTTATATCATCGGGCAAAAATGCATTCCATATTCACGTGGGACGGCCGTATAGTAAACGGCAGGATCGTCAAGATCGGGAGATAAGCAAGTCAATGGGATTTTGGAACCAGCGCAAGGCGATTGCAAAGCTGCGGCATATCGGAGAAGGGATATTTCTTTTGCTACTGGGTTTGAACATTGCGGGGTGCGGTATTCCTATTAAATCAAGCATTCCCGAGCCTGAGCCCGAGACCGTGGCTGCCGTTCCCGAAGCACGGGCGAAGGTACAGTGCGAAATTGAACTTGAAAAGCTCGAAGCTGAAAAAGACGCGCAGCAGCAAGAAATTGAACGCTTGCAGAAGGTGCTGACAGAGAAAGATGCGCAGATCCGCAGTCAGCAGGCCAGGCAGCAGGATCAGGCCAAGACATTGCAGGAAACAAGCAGTCTGGCCGCTCAGGCCCAGGTCAAGCTCCGGCGTTTGGCTACGCGCCCTGCCGCCGCCTCGGCTATTGCGGAAGTTGAAATGATGATGGGGAATCTGAAATCGTCCCCTATGGCAGGGTCCGAGGAGATTTTGCAAACGCAGGCACAGCGGCTCCTCAACGCCGCTACCACCTCCTATGCGGAGGAGAACTATGCCTCCGCGATGGATCACGCTGCGCAGGCTCGTGAGTATATCGATATGGTAACGAACAACCGCACGCGCAAAACTTCGGATCAGCTCACGGTATCGTTGCAGGTTCCCATTCCGCTGCGTACAACCAGCAACAGCAATCTGCGGCAGAAGCCGGGCTTAAGCGCCCCCTTGGTCACGACGTTAAAACGGGATGCACTCATGATCGCGGAGGCCTATCGCGGCGATTGGCTGTACGTGATGACAGCCGATGGACGAGCGGGATGGGTGTTGAATACACTGGTGGAAGCACAGGTGGGCAAACCCTGAGGTTTAATAACGTTACGCGCGCCTTAGGCTTCCGATTTTATCAGAAGAGGACAATAGGCACGGTTGCGACCCGCGCGCTTTGCCTCATAGAGTGCATAGTCAGCGCTCGCGAATACCTCGGTTGGCGTAATGTCCTCCAGCCGAGGCTCTACTATGCCGATGCTGACTGTTAATGCGATTTCCGTGCCTTTAACCGTGGGATACAAGGCTTCTACCTGAGAACGAACTCGCTCCGCAGTATTCGTGGCAAGTTCTGCCGAAGTTTCAGTAAGGATTATGATGAACTCATCCCCACCGTAGCGTGCGGCATAGTCGATGCTGCGTATCGACTGAAGAAGTATCCGGGCCACGGCCGCGAGGATTTCATCTCCCGCAATATGGCCATAAGTATCGTTGAGCGTCTTGAAATGATCAATATCCAGCATCAGCAATGTAAACGGCCGATGGCTGCGTTTGAAGCGCGCGAGCTGATCGGTCAAGATTGAATCAAGCTTGCTGCGGTTGTACAGGCCAGTCAGGCTATCGGTAATCGAAAGCGTTTTCAGGACCTCATTCTGTTGTTGCATTGCTTCATTGGTAGCCATGATTTTGGCGTGACTATGGCGCAGCCGGTCTGTCATCTGGTTGAACACCTGCGTAAGATGACCGAGCTCGTCGCTGCGCGTCGCGCTGAGTCGTACCTCAAGATCTCCCGCTGCAATACGGTCAGCTGCGCGCATCAGCCGTTGTAACGGCAACACGATGGAGCGCCCCATCTGGAACGCGACGGCTGTCACAACGAGCACGAGCGCGGCCACCAGCCCCAGAAAGATATTGCGCAGTTCGATCCATGCTCCATAAACCTCGGCGCGATCCCGTTCCGCCAGAACCGTGATCGAAAGTTGGGGAGCGACATCTGCCAATCCGATGACTTGCGGGTGCGTCAGACCGTGAAATGCGATGGAGTCGCCCGCTTGTTCCCGAAGCTGGCTCAGCAATGCAGAATCCAGCTGTGTCAACTTGTTCTCGTCGTCATAACTGCTGACGAGCGTCCTGCCATTTGAATCAAGCAGCAGCACTTCACCGGGGGGGGATTTTGTCGCACTTTTCAGGTAGGGCTTCAGGTTGCGCAGGTCAAGCACGGCGACCATTGCGCCTAGCAGCACATCGCCATATGACAATACTGGAACTGCGACGCTCAGCGTCGGAGCTTCATATTGCTTGTTCCAGTGCGGTGCAGCTATCAGGCGCGTTTGCGGCCAGCTGCTCGGGATTGCCACAGGCTCCGGTGTTTCCGCGCTGCTGGCTATGACTTCTCCGGCTGCGTTTACAACCGTGAGTTCCAGTATTGTGTCGAGTTTTTTCTGTACCGAGCGGAGATAGTGACCCACAGCTGCGGGATTTTTGCCGGGGGTGCTCGCGGGCCGGTCAGCCGTCGCCAACCCTTCAACCACTACGATAGATGCGGAGGTGACCTGCGTCTCGTGTACGCGCTTCTCGACCCAGAGTTCTATTTCACGGATAGCATAATTAGTGAGAGCGCGAAGCTCGCGGGCGACATTATCGCTGATCTGCGCCTCATTTTGCCTGAACGAGAGCAGTCCCAGCCCCAGCGACGGGACAAGCGTCGCCATGATTGCGAATACTACGATCTTGCTCTTAATGCTCTTGAACACTATTGGTACACTTTTGCAAAAGGGCAAATAGTCTAGCTTAACGGACGAGTTATACCGCGAATGAAAAATAATTATCGGAAAAGCAGCAATTGAAAAAGGGTTTTTTATAAAGCACTGCCGCTGCTTTTTATATGCATTCGTTAGCCGCGTCGTTGCACTTCCTCTGGACCACCCAAGATTGTCACTAACTCAACTCGGCGATCAGGCCTTTTATCCGAACCACGCGATCGCGGACCTTCGCAATCTGGGTTTTTATCTTCAGGCGGTCAGGACCGGCAAGCTGATGGTCACGGCTGCGTTGGAGGAATGCCACGATTCTGCCGGCATCGACAGGCGGATTGGGAGTAAACTGCACCTGGATGTAGTCGGGAGTGGCTTCTATGCGAGTAATTCCCAACGGTGTCGCTGCAATACGCAAGCGGTGACAGTCTAGCAAGGCCCTGACGGGGTCGGGCAAGAGGCCGAAGCGGTCTGTTAATTCTACCTGAATCTCATCCAATTGCTCATCGTTGGTACAGTTGGCCATACGCTTGTATAGTATCAGGCGCTCATGTACGTCGCTGCAGTAGTCTTCCGGTAACAATGCGGGTACATGCAAATTGATCTCGGTCGCAACGCGCAGCGGATGCTGAATATCGGGTTCTTTGCCTTCCTTCAGCGATTGGACCGCGGCATCGAGCATGGTGGCGTAGAGATTGAAACCGATCTCCTGCATCTCGCCACTTTGCGATTCGCCCAGCACTTCACCCGCTCCCCTGATTTCCAGATCATGCATGGCAAGATAAAAGCCTGCGCCCAGCTCTTCCATGGTTTGAATGGCTTCGAGGCGTTTTTTCGCCTGAGCGCCAAGTGCCTCTTCCTCCGGAACCAGCAAATACGCGTAGGCCTGGTGGTGGGAACGACCGACGCGTCCGCGCAATTGATGCAACTGCGCCAGGCCGAATTTATCGGCCCGATTGATAATGATGGTGTTGGCGGTAGGAACATCGATGCCGGTCTCGATGATGGTTGTGCAGAGAAGCAGGTTGAAACGCTGCTGGTAGAAATCTTTCATCACGTGTTCCAGCTCGCGTTCTCGCATTTGCCCATGTGCAACATTGATGCGCGCCTCCGGAAGAAGTCGCGCCAGTCTGTCATGCATTGTCTGGATGGTGCCAACCTCGTTGTGCAAGAAATAAATTTGACCGCCGCGTTTTAGTTCGCGTAAACAGGCCTCACGCATAACTCCTTCGGAAAAACGGCTGACGAACGTCTTGATGGCCAGTCTTCGCTGCGGCGCGGTTGCAATCACGGAAAATTCGCGCAGCCCTTCCAGCGACATTGCCAGGGTGCGGGGGATAGGTGTAGCCGTGAGCGTTAGCACATCTACTTCCGACCGCAGGCTTTTCAATTGCTCCTTATGCCGCACGCCAAAGCGGTGTTCCTCGTCAATGATCACCAAACCCAGGTTTTTGAATTTCACGCCTTTCTGAATAAGTTTGTGGGTGCCGATGACAATGTCGATGGCACCATTCGCCAGTCCTGCCAGTGCCTGAGTTTGCTCTTTAGCAGAGCGGAAGCGCGATAGTTCGGCGATTTTGATTGGCCATTCATCCGCTAACAGGCTGAAGCGGTCCGAAAAATTCTGAAAATGCTGTTCGGCCAGCAAGGTCGTTGGCACCAGGACTGCTACTTGTCTCCCATCGGCTACAGAGATAAATGCGGCTCGCAAGGCCACTTCGGTTTTGCCAAAACCTACATCGCCGCAAATCAACCGGTCCATCGGTTTATCTGAACTCAAGTCCTCGATGACGGCGTCGATGGCTGCGGCCTGATCGGGTGTTTCCTCGAAGCCAAACCCTTCGACAAATGCCTCGTAATCGTGTCGACTAAAACGAAATGCGTGACCTCGGCGTGCGCTGCGCTGGGCATAAAGGTTGAGAAGCTCCGCAGCCGTATCGCGTACCTGTTGCATCGCTTTGCGCTTTGCCTTATCCCATTGACCGCTGCCCAGCTTGTGCATCGGTGCGGCTTCGGGAGATGCTCCGCTATATCGCCCGATAAGATGCAATTGCGAAACCGGCACATAGAGCTTATCGCCGCCTTCGTACTCGAGTGACAGGAATTCTGTCGCGCCATCCCCCATATCGATGCTCACCAGCCCAAGATACCTGCCGATGCCATGTTGTTCATGTACCACTGGATCACCCGGCTTGATCTCTGAAAGGTCCCGCAGCATTGCGTCGGTCACTGCGGCTGCTTTACGAGAATCCCGTTCACGTCGGCCATGCAGATGTCTGGCGTATAACTCACTCTCCGTGATGAGGGCCAGCCCCTCACCAGGGCAGAGGAAACCGTTGTGCAGAGGCGCTACCCCAAGCATGAAGGCTGCTTTGCTCGTCAGAAATTGCGCGTAGCTATCGCATATATCGGGATACAGCTGATATTGCCGTAGATGGTCAGCGATCAGTTCCCGTCTGCCCACGCTTTCCGCCAGAAGTAATGCGCGTCCACCGGGGGGGGCAGCGGTTAAATCCGATATAAATGCGGACAGTTTCTCAGCGGGGTGGTCAGAGCGGCGGTCGATCTGGAGAGGAGGTAACGGTGCGGTCGGATTCTGGGCTACGACGTCGGAGTTTTGAGAACCGAACTGGAGTTCGACGCGTGAGTAGGGCTTCAATGCTCCAAAGAACGCATCTGTGGTGACGAATAACTCGGCGGGCTTCAGTAGCGGCCGGTCATTGTCGCCGCGGAGCATCTGGTAACGCGTCTGCGTGTCATTCCAGAAGTTTTCCACCGCAGGGTAAATCTCACGGTGCAGGCATAGCAGCATGGTCGGCGGTAAATAGTCGAACAGCGTCGCTGTGTGATCAAAAAATAGTGGCAGGTAATATTCGATGCCCGCCGGGGTTCCACCTTTGCTGATGTCTCTATAGACACGGCTTTTGGATGGATCACCCTCAAACTTTTCGCGGAAGCTGCCACGGAACCGGGTGCGGCCTTCCTCGTCGAGGGGAAACTCGCGCGCCGGCAATAAACGGATCTCACTGACCGGATAAACACTTCTCTGGGTATCCACATCAAACGTACGGATAGTCTCGATGTCGTTATCCAGCAGGTCGATGCGATAGGGCAGCGGACTTCCCATCGGGAATAGGTCGACCAGGCCACCTCGAATGCTATATTCGCCGGGCGACAGCACCTGGGTAACGTGGCTGTAGCCGGCCAAAGTCATTTGACGCCGCAGCGTCGCCAGATTGAGGGTATCACCCCGCTTGAGAAAGAAAGTATGCGCAGCGAGATACTCCGGGGGCGGCATGCGGTATAGGGCCGTAGTGACGGGAACGATGAGGATGTCACAAGTCCCGCTCATGAGCTGATAAAGCGTGGCAAGCCGGTCGGATATCAGGTCTTGATGAGGGGAGAAGGTGTCATAGGGCAATGTTTCCCAATCCGGCAGCAGGCGAGTGCTTAATTCCGGTGCGAAGAAGGGAATTTCTTCCAGGAGCCGCTGCGCATCGAGCGCGTTTGCGGTAATGATAACAATGGGTTTTGCCTGTTGCGCCAGTTGCGCAAGTGCGAGCGAATCACCAGAGCCATCAAAATGGCCATATCGGATCGTGGAGCCGGGTGGGGGGACGGTCAGCTTGAAAGACATCTTCCTGCGATACTATGGTAAACGGGCAGCAAACCCTCGGATTTGTGGTTGCCCTCTGAAAAGACCGAAATTATGTGGCAGTACCCGCATCAGGTTTGCCTGCGTTCCATAAGCGAGAAACACGTTATATATTGCAGTTGAAGCCAAAGCAACGGGTTCCACGGAGGACTTGTTAAGAGCCTCCTTAAGCATCCGCCTGAGACCAGTGGTCTACAATAAATTGCAGGGTGGAATTGCCGTTGAACTCATTCACTTGCAATCGGTAGACGGCATGTATTACCTCAGGTAGCGTAATCGTTGAGGAAAACAATATGGCATCATACAGGCGTCCCCGCTTTTCTGAAGTGTGGTCCCCAGTTTTGTTACTGGATTTGCTAAGCTTTAGTTTCAGATGTCTCTTACCGACTACGCGCTGATCCACTACGCAGAAGCAGGTACTGAAGGTGGGCTGCGCGAAACCTTGTCCCCATACTTGTTGGGTAAGTTGCACGGCCAGTTCGAGATTGAGTTCGGACTCGTCCAGGTCACCATCGGTTTCGATCACATGCTTGAGATCGGCGGGCGCGAGCAACCCCTGTGCTGTCTGCTCGAACACATCACGAAATTTTTCAAAGTCGCGCGCATGTAAAGTAAGGCCGGCTGCAGCGGCATGTCCCCCGAATTTGAGCAAAAGGCCGGGATAGCGTTTGGAGATTAGGTCCAGCGCGTCTCTTAAATGAAATCCTGGAATGGATCTGCCTGATCCTTTTATCTCACCATTGCTGCCGGGCGCAAATGCGATGACAGGACGGTAATATTTGTCCTTAATACGCGAGGCCAGTATGCCGATTACGCCCTGATGCCAGCCGGGATCGAATAGACTCAGGCTATGGATATTCCGCGGCTGAATTTCCCCGTCTGCCAAGTGCCCAACCGGCAGCTCATCCCCCAGCAAGACTCGAGCGCTATCGTGCATGTTCGCTTCGATCTCCTGACGTTTGCGGTTAAGCGAGTCAAGTTGATGAGCAATTTCCAAAGCATCGGATTCGTCGTCCGTGACGAGGCAGTCAATGCCGAGCGACATATTCTCAAGCCGTCCCGCGGCATTCAATCTTGGGCCCAGCGCAAAACCCAGGTCATAGGCGGATGCGCGGCTGAAATCTCGCTGGGCAACTTGCAGCAGAGCATTAATCCCTGGGCAGGCTCGCCCGCCGCGAATACGCCGTAATCCGTAATGCACGAGTATGCGATTGTTATTATCGAGTCTCACCACATCCGCTACAGTGCCGAGCGCTACGAGATCAAGCAATTCGGCAAGATTAGGCTCTTTTTCGGAGGCAAATGCCGCTCTCGCGCGCAATTCTGCCCGCAACGCGAGCATTAGATAAAATATTACGCCTACGCCAGCGAGGTGCTTGCTGGGAAAATCGCACCCCGGCTGGTTAGGATTCACAATCAAGGCGGCATCGGGCAGCTCATCTCCTGGCAGATGATGATCGGTAACCAAGACCTCCATGCCGAGCCACCTGGCTTCAGCTACGCCCTCCACGCTCGCGATACCGTTGTCAACTGTAATCAATATATCTGGACGGTTTACAGCGCTTGCGAGCCGAACGATCTCTGGGGTGAGACCATATCCATATTCAAAGCGATCGGGGACGAGATAATCTACGATTGCGCCGAACTTTCTCAGCCCGCGTATGCCAACGGCACAAGCGGTGGCACCATCCGAATCATAGTCCGCGACTATCAGCATGCGCTTGCGCGCGGCGATCGCGTCTGCGATAAATCTCGCCATCTGGCAAATATTTTTCAGGCGCCCGAATGGGACCAATCGGGACCAGTCCACCTCAAGTTGCCCGGGTTCTTCGATACCTCGGGCCGCATAGACCCGCGCCAGCACGGGATGGATGCCGTAACTAGTCAGGGTATCGAAAGCACTTGGCGGGAAGCCGCGGGAGATGGTGTTGGGCATGTGTGGAAATAACAATCCTGTATGGCTTCTAGGGCACCCCTGAAAACGCCTCCGGAATTCACAAGGCGCCTACGTCTTACGCACGTCGCGGTTTAAGCTTCGATCCCAGGGAGTTTGATATCACGCCGTTACCACCCGATTCTACCAGCAACCCGCTGGGACGGAGTTCTGTAGGTGAGTGGCTTTGTCAGGCTGCTAGCGAAAGGGCAAATTATTGGATGAGCCATTCACGTTTTCGCCGTTTGCGCTGTCGCCTTCCGCGCATCACATCCCGCGAAGCCGCCGTCGCGTCCGTCCGGGAGATATTCAGAGGTTCCCTAGTGTACGCGCCGGTGGATCGCAGAATAAGACCACAACGGAAGGTTGAAGCCAGCTCATCACGTACGGTAGGGTCTACCCCCGGGAATATGTCGATCGTACTGTCCATCAGAGGGGCAACCTCGGCAGCTCACCCGAAGGCGATTAAGTTCGCTTATGGTTGAGGTGCATGTGCCTCGAGATTTACACGACGCCGTTGAGGTGGATCATCTTAAAAGTGATAGTGCGCCCCAATTCCCAAATAGTCGACTCGCTGTCTCAAAAATTGGCCGGTAGGAGAATTGCCGTGGAAATATTCGACGAGGAACTGAAGTCTTCGGCCGAAAGATTGAAACCGGTCCAACTGAATCCCGGCTCTTGCTGAAACATCGGCATTCCAGTTATTTTGTTCGTGGTTTTTTATGTCCACCGCGGCAACCGGGCGTATTGACAGGACTTCGATCCGCCACGGACTTCTGAACTCCATGCCGTACTGAATCATCCACGGCTTAAGCGTAGAAGGCTGCTTGTGGAAGATCCCCCCTCCGCCGCCATATACCCGCAACCCATACGGAAGCTCATAGGACAGCCTGAGATCCGCTCCTTCATAGCTAAGATTGATGCGCTCCACGTCGGTCAGCCTTCGCAGCAGGAACTCGTCCCCAAGGTGCGAACTTTGGTGATAGACACGGGCAAAAGCGGACACCTGGCCTGCTCTAACACTTGCGTATGCAGAGGCAATAAAGTCGGAATTGATGAGATCGGACGAAGGTGCCCCAAGATTGAAATCGCTAAAGACTGCGGCCTGGAGTCCCGCTTCCCACTGGGCAGAGTATTTGCCTAAATTGGCACGGTAGAATGGTATTGTTTCACCGAAACTCACCGACCCGTTATTATTCCCATCAATGTTGTTGCCGACATAATTGCGGTAGGCAGCGGAGAAATGGGCCCATCGGGGATCGGCCAGGAGGGGTTTGAACAAATGTCCTTCCGGTAACATCCCGGTCGGGAGAAGAATCGCACCTTTGGCCGGTGCACCTTCCTCGGTGATTGCTTCATCCGGCACTTTATCTGGCGCGGGGGCAGCGGCTATGGATGGTGGCGGGGTACTTGCCTCAACTTTTACCGCGGTAACGCCGGGTATCTCCGAGAGAGCCTGTAACACCTTCGCGCGTTCTTCTGTCGGTATCTTGTCCGCCGGAAGGGTAATGATCCCATGTAGCACCTTTAACGAAGGGTGATCGATTTTGAAACTATGTTTTAAGACACCCGCAGCATAACCCGCGATATATGAGTCATTAGGTATCTCAGCCCTGACAACGGAAATACAAGACAACGTAATCGCGAAGATTAAAAGAAGCCGCACGCTTCCCCCTTTTTATATTAAACGGACGACTTGAGCCACGATTCCCCCTTGAAATCGTCGAGGACAATTAGTATTGGAAGGAAATGCGCTAACGTCAGTACGGTAGGGCACAGTGCGGTGGGTCCGAGGTGGATCAACTCCCGCGGCGACGTATTCCTTACTATAATGTAGGCGCCGCAGGGGGAACCAAGATTTGAGTCATTGGCTATTTCTTTCAATCGCCATTATCAGCGAGGTGGTTGCTACCTCAGCGTTGAAGTCGAGCGCTGGCTTCACACAGCTATGGCCATCACTGCTTGTCATCGCTGGTTATTCCGCCGCGTTCTTCTTCTTATCCCTCACCTTGAAGACGATGCCGGTAGGGATCGCGTACGCAATCTGGTCTGGGGTAGGAATTGTGCTTATTACGCTGATTGCCTGGCTTGTTCTTGGGCAATCCCTCGATGGTCCCGCCATCGTTGGGCTGGGTCTGATCATTGCTGGGGTGGTTGTGTTGAACGTGTTTTCGAAATCGGCTATTAATTAGTATCAGTAGTCACGAATCTGGAGCCATGTCATGCCACCGAACGATACAGTTGGAGCAGCACCTAAAACTATGACACGCGTCCTGCGCGGCGCAGGTCAACACTGGGTGGGTGACGGCTTTCCGGTACGGACGCTTTTCGCCTATCCGGACCTGGGGCCGACGACCAGCCCCTTTTTGCTTCTTGACTATGCTGGTCCAACTGAATTTCCCGCGACACAAAAATCCCTAGGTGTAGGGCCCCACCCACATCGAGGTTTTGAGACAGTAACGATCGTGTATAGCGGCGAAGTCGAACATCGTGACAGTTCTGGCCGCGGCGGGAAAATTGGCCCTGGCGACGTGCAATGGATGACTGCAGCCTCAGGCATTATTCATGAGGAATTTCACGGACGAAACTTCGCTCAGCAGGGCGGAGTGCTTGAGATGGTGCAACTGTGGGTTAATCTACCTGCAAAGGACAAAATGTCCCCGCCGCGTTACCAGACCATTAAAAACCGTGCGATACCCACGGTGATTCTTCCGGGCGGAAAAGGACACGCGCGGGTGATTGCGGGCGAATGCCAGGGCGTAAAAGGACCTGCGCAGACATTTACGCCTATCAATGTGTGGGATGTGCAAATAGGGACCGCTACCCCATTATCTCTGCCAGTACCCGAGGGTTACACAACGATTGCAGTAGTGCTCAAAGGGTCGGTTAGCATAACCGGCGGAGAAGAGGTCGGTCGCGGGGAGGTTGGCCTATTCGGGCGAGCTGGCGACCACATCAGTATAGAAAACTCGCAAGATGCGTCCATGCTGCTGCTTTCTGGTGAACCGATTGACGAGCCGATTAGCGGGAGCGGTCCGTTTGTCATGAATAGTCCCGAAGAGATCAGACAGGCAATCTCCGATTATCAAAGCGGCAGAATGGGGCAACTGACATAATGGGTACCGGGGGCGCAGGGCCAAGGATCCCAGGGACAAGGATCATGGAGCCCATGAAGTGATGAAGAACCTTGAGCGAGGCGTATCCCCGCCGGCAGAGGCTCAGCGGCTGTGCTGAACTCTCTTAAGACGCTAACTGCACCTGAGTTGCCCGGGTGTATCGTATAAAGCACAGGCAGTTTAATTCCTTAGATCGAAAACCAAGTCCAACGTTTCTCCTCGCTAAATGCGTGGGCCCAGGACTGGGGGGCGAGTATTTCTTCTCCGCACCTGCTAGATAACCAACCCCTGGTTATTTTTTCCTCGCGAGTTTTGCATCAACTGATCCCTTCTGTGATGGCTTCTCTGCCGTACTGGTCTTGCGGCAACAATCCGCAAACTCCCAAGATTTCCAAAGCTAACATAAAAACTTCGCCGCTGGCTCGTCCATTGGTCATGGTGTACCAAGGTCCAATTGTACCGGTTGCTAAAGTTGCTACGATGGGCACATCACGTAATACAGCCGCTAGCTGAATAGCTGAATCTGACTCCTCGCCGATGCGCAACAATCCGACTACAAGGTTGAGTTTAGCTCGAGCCTTTCCTCCATCAAGGGATTGGTATACGTAAGGCCAAGCACATCATGAAGATGCCTGCATTTTTATTACGGTCTGGAGCGGTTTTGCTATTACTGCTACTCTCGATAAGTGCTCACGCCATCGCCATCGATTACAGCAAGATCACGCTTGCTCAGGGTAAGAGCGCGGATAACACCGGAATTGATTCCATCCCTGGAGTTGTCTCGAAAACCGATCAGATGATCGTGCTTTTACTGGTTAGTTTACATACAGGAGGGCAAGACAGTGAGGCTAAGCTTTTGTCGATGGGCAACTCTCCAGATGGGTTCGCTCTGCTTTTTGACTTTCCTTCGGCCCCTGGCTTGCAATGGCCCGACGGGAATCTGGCGAGCTTTCCTGCATTTGGTTTGCTGCCAGACGATGCTGACGACGCGGATCAAATGACACGGGTAAGCAACGAGGAGAATGAAATTATCGACTTCCTCGCCATGCTGGGGATCGTCACAGCCGTATGGGAACCCTCCAGCGAACATTCGTCGGAAATGGCGGACGCTGCGCCACCCGTGGTAGCAGGCGGTGTACGGCGAGGGGCGCGCGACGCGTGCCTGCATTTGCACAATGAGCAGTCGAATAAACACGGTCGGCACGAGAGCTTATGCCCGGATACCGGTTTAGCCGGCCCCGGCTTCAGCGGCACCCGCATCGGTAGAGGTGGGATTGTGACAAGCGGAGGGGGCGTTTCCGGTCCAAGCGGCAGCAGTATTCCCGGAGGAGTTGGCGGCGGCAGTCCCGGTGGTGGCGGAACCGGTAGTGGTGGAACCGTTGGAGGTGGAACCGGGGGAGCCGGAGAAGCTGGTGGTGGAGGCCCCGGCAGTGGGCCCGGAGGGGAGAATGGCAGTGGTGTCCCAGGTCCAGGTAGTGGTGGCGGCGGAACCGAGAATGCCGTTCCCCCCAGCGAAGTTCGTACCGTTCCGGAACCGGCCACATTAGCCCTGGTGGTGTTTGGGCTCTTGGGAATGTATGCGGCGGGTTATCGGAATCGTGGTTCAGCCAGCTTTTCGCGCTTTACCGGATGATCATGATTTCCGCCGGGAACCGGGAGTTTCAAACCTGAATTCGAAGGGGAATTAGGCGGCGGCTACGTACGTTTTTTTTGGGAGGTGCCGCTGCCTGAGGGCACAGAGGGTGCTATCCCGGCAGAGGCGCGGGGCTTGAGGATGAGTTTCTGTCCTGCGACCAGGTGTTTTAGGTTTCCATTCCATGCCTTGATTTGCTCTACGGTTACTTCGTAGCGTTTAGCGATTTCATGCAGCGTGTCATCCGCCCGCACCAGATGGAAAAAATAGCGCTCGCGTGACCTTTGTGTTGCCGGTTTATTGCCGATTATCGAAATATCGGTCCCTCCGGCGTTCCCGTTACGGGGGACCAGCAAAGTCTGACCTGGCGTGACGGTGCCTTGTCTACCCATGTCATTTACTTCTCTTAGCTTTCGCAAGCTGATTCCATACCGTTTCGAAATCGTTGCCGCGGTATCGCCATCTCTTGCCAGATAGCCTTGCCAGGACACGAGTGGCTCACCGTGGTTTCTCAAATTCTCAGCAAATATCTCAACTTTATCCACAGGGAGCAGCAGGGTGTCCAGTCCGTCGCTGTGAATAACGGGCCGATTGTGCGCCGGATTCAGCGCCTTGAACTCATCCACCGAAATATCCGCCAGCCATGCCGCGAGCCTTACATCTATATGACGTCCTGCCGAAACCTGCTCGAAGTAGGGCTGGTTGGGTAGGGAGCCAAGCTCAATGCCGAATGCCGCGGGGTTGGAGATTATATTTTTTATCGCGATCAGACGGGGAATATAGTTCCGGGTTTCAGGGGGAAGCTTCATGCTGCGGAAATTCGTTGCGAGTCCCTTGTTGCGATTCTTTTCCAACGCGCGACCTACCGCTCCCTCGCCCCAGTTATATGAGGCCAGTGCCAATTCCCACTCGCCGAACATCGCATGAAGTTTCTGTAAATAGTCGAGCGCAGCACGGGTAGCTGCAACGATGTCCCTGCGTCCATCGTACCACCAGTTCTGTCTCAGACCGTAAATCCTTCCCGTGGATGGGATCAGCTGCCATATTCCCGCTGCCTGACGAGCGGAATAGGCCATGGGATCAAAAGCGCTTTCGATAATCGGCAGCAGTGCCATTTCGGCAGGCATGCCACGTCGCTCTACCTCCTCGACGATATGAAAGAGATAGCGTTTGCTCCGTTCGATAATGTATTCCAGAGACTTTGGATGGCTGGCGTAGAAATCCTCGATACGCCGTACTTCCTCATTATCTAGTTCAGCCATGGTGAAGCCGCCTCGTATTCGATCCCACAGGTCCGTTGGAGGTGTGTGAACGTCAGAATGACTATTGTTCATTTCCAAATCGATCATGCCGTGACCGAGCTCGACGAGGGAATCGTTTTCTGGCAGTTTCAATCCATTATTCGGTATCGCTGGATGGGCAGGTGGGCCGGACCCAGCCGAAAAGGCGATGTCCGCCGACATGAGTGCCACGCTGATGATCAGGGCGTAAATCGACGGGGGAGTGCTGTTTAGGGCAATCGACATATTTGTTCTAATTTTTTTAATGTCGGGGTTATCAGGCAGAGGCTTTCCGATAACCTTTTTTTACAACAACCTGAACTGTACAACGCAAATGTCGTGCCATTATGCAATTAATGGCACCACTAGGCTTAGGCTAAGATGCCATTTTACCGACGTGCGTTAGAATTGGGAAAGCCCATATATAGCTGAGTTTTATTAATAAATCCTGCTCTCATCCTCGCGTTGCCGACGGGTTCTCGAACTTCGCGAGATACACCGCCGGAAGTGGTTCCCATCCCGCCTTTCGGTGATCCACCACGACATTGGTGAAAATGCCGCCACGCACATTAAACTTTGCCATGAGGCGCAGGTATCTCGGTTTCAAAACGGTGACAAGGTGGTCGACGATGAGGTTCGTCACCGCTTCGTGAAATGCTCCTTCATTGCGATAGGACCAGATGTAGAGCTTGAGACTCTTGAGCTCGACGCATTTCTTGTCAGGAATGTAATCAAGAATCAGGGTGGCGAAATCCGGCTGTCCCGTCTTTGGGCACAGGCAAGTGAACTCGGGAATTTCCATGTGTATCTGATAATCCCGCTTCGGTGTCGGGTTCGGAAAAGTTTCCAAGGTTTTTGTAGGGCTACTTGGCATTCTCTTATCTCGGTCAAATCGGTTAGAATGGTCTGCCCGCAGGTACATTCACCGGCACGCCTCTTCAGAAACGATCAGGTGACTGAGTGATTTAAGGGGCCGTTTTTCCAGGTTGCACATTATAACTGTTTGCAAACGACAAATTGCGTCTCTCCCATATCAAACTCGCTGGTTTCAAGTCATTTGTCGATCCCACTGACATCCCGCTTCCGGGCGATCTTGTCGGCGTCGTGGGGCCTAACGGTTGCGGTAAGTCCAACGTCATCGATGCAGTGCGATGGGTTCTGGGAGAGTCGAGGGCGTCTGCGTTGCGCGGCGAGTCTATGCAGGATGTGATTTTCAACGGCTCCGTGAATCGGAAACCGATCGGGCGCGCCAGTGTGGAGCTGATATTCGACAACAGTTTTGGCAAAGCGGCCGGGCAGTGGTCGAGCTACGCGGAAATTTGCATCAAACGGGTCCTTCGGCGGGATGGCGAGTCAACCTACCACATCAATAACATTCATGTGCGCAGGCGCGATATTGCGGACATTTTTCTTGGTACGGGCGTCGGTGGTCGCGGCTATGCCATAATCGAGCAAGGAATGATCTCGCGCATTATCGAAGCCAAACCTGAGGAACTGCGCGTATATCTCGAAGAAGCCGCCGGAATTTCCAAATACCGCGAACGCCGCCGGGAGACTGAGTTGCGTCTTGCCGATACTCGCGAAAACCTTCTTCGGTTAACCGATATTTGCCACGAATTGGGAAAGCAGTTGGTCCGCCTGGAACAACAGGCCGAGGTCGCTGCCCGTTTCCAGGACCTGACAGGCCGGCTGCGCACGGCTCAGAATCTGCTATGGTGTGCCCGCAAGCAGGAAGCGGCCATGCGGCGTACCCTTGCGGAAAAGGAGTACCGATCACTTCAGATGGGTCTCGAAGCGGAAATCGCCGCTTTGCGCGGCATTGAAAAATGTCTTGAGGAAAAACGCGCTTCGCATTATGCCACTAGCGACCGGGTGCATGAGGCGCAGGGCGAGCTTTATGCGGTCAACGCAGATGTGGCGCATATCGAACAGCAGATACGGCACCTGCGCGAAAACCGCCAGCGAATCGGGCAGCAAATCGCGATAGTAGGGACCCAGCTTGAACACAAGGTAAGGCAAGCGGGGGATGCCGCCGACAGTTTAACACGCTGGCGTGAGGAGCTTGATCATACAACCCTGTCCCGGGAGGCCGGCAAAAAGAAAGCTGCGGCAGAAAATGAAAAGTTACCGGAGGCCGAAGCGGCCTTTCGCGCATGCCAGGAAAAACTAACCGAAACGCAGCGCAGACTGCTGCTGACTGAGCAGGCGGGGCAACTGGAAGAAAGTCACAGGGCCCACGCAGAAAAAAACTTTAGCCAGCTTGAAGCGCGCCGCATAAGGCTGGTTACCGAGCGCGATACCTTGTCGCAGCCTGGAGCTGATGAATTATCCTGTCTGCACCAGCGCGCAGAAGACACGGCGGCTGCCCATGAACAGAAAAAGGAGATGCTGGCTCAGACTGAAAGCCTGCTTGTAACCGCGGGTGAGGAGAAATACACGCTAGATCGCAAGGTCCAGGCTCTGGAGCAGCAGATCATCAAGGCCGAAGCCCGGCTTACCGCTTTGCAGCGGTTACAGCACCGCCTGGAAGGCAGCGAGAGATTGAGTGCCTGGCTGGTCAAGCATCGTCTTGATTCCTTGCCGCGCTTGTGGGAGGGAATTCAGATAGAGAACGGATGGGAAGACGCGCTGGAAGCAGTGCTGCGCGAGCGTCTGAACAGCGTGCAGCTACGGCAGCTGGAAGAGTCCGATGAGTGGATGGGCGATCCGCCGCCCGGAAAATGGGCGCTGTTCGAGCTGGCCGTGCTGCCGGCTCAAGCAGCACAAGGCGCCGCAGCGGAACAACACGCCCCAGCGGAACAACACGCTCAAGCCAGGAATTTGCCGGAATCGGGAGCGCTCTTGGTCCCCTTGCAACATTATCTGAAATACGATCGGGCGGAACTCCGAGCCGTGCTCACCGAATGGTTGAGCGGGATTTTTGTGGCCGAAAGCGTGCAAACGGGTCTTGCGCAACGCGCAGGGCTTTCTCCAGCTGAAATGCTGGTCACCCGTGAAGGCAACATCATTACCTCGCACAGTCTCACCTATTACGCCCCCGACTCGCACCTGCATGGTGTGCTGGCGCGGCAACGGGAGATAGGCCAGATCAAGGCGGAAACGGATGGGCTGGGGGGGGCGCTGTCGGTTGAAAGATCCTCGCTGCAGGAAGTGGAAGAAAGGTGCTCCGAGCTTGAATCGCTTGTATCGGGCTTGCGCCGCGATACCGTGCAGCTCCAGCAACAGCACCACGATGCGCAGATGCAGGCGTTGAAGCTTGAGCAGCTAGCCGAACGGGTTGACCAGCGATACCGGCAAATTGAAAGCGAACTTGATGAAATCGGACACCAAGCCCGAGGAGAGGGTGCCCGCAAGCTCGATGCGGAAGAAAAACTGGCGAAGTATCGAGCCGAGATCGTCGTCCTGGAACGCCAGGTGCACGAGGAAAAAAGAGCGCGGCAGATTGCAGAACAGTTTCTCAATGCACAACGGCAGCTTGTGCAGAATGCCGGAAGGGAATTGCAGGAAGCGGCATTTCAGGAAAAGAACTGTCAGCATAAAATCGCGGAGGTGGTCAGTTCCATCAGGCTTATCGACGATAACATTGTTGAGCTCAAGGCTCACCTGGAGAAATTACAGGCTGAGCAAATAACTTTCGACGAAACTCAACTAAGTTCCCTTCTCCAGGAAAGGCTGGAGCAGCGCGAACAGCGCGAGCAACGCTTGGCAATGGTGCGAAATGCGCTTGAAGAGGTTGCAGGCGAATTACGCCAAATTGAGCAGGAGCGCATGACCTCGGAGCAAAAAATACAACCGCTGCGCGACGCCATCGGCCAAGTCCGGCTTAAGGAACAGGAAGCGAGAATTACGGAGAATCAATTTGCCGAGCATTTGAAAGAATCTGGCGCGCATGAGCAGGAGTTGATAGAGACGCTGGGAAAAACGAAGCCTCCCGCCTTGCAGGCTGAGATCACCCGGATGAATTCGGAGATTGCTGCCCTGGGAGTGGTGAATGCAGGGGCGCTGGACGAATTAGAGTCGTGCCGTCTACGCAAGACGTATTTGGACTCTCAATCTCAGGATTTACAGGAAGCGTCCGATACCCTGCAAACCGCGATCCGGCAGATAGATCGGGAAACGCGGCAACGCCTGCTGGAGACGGTGGATAAGGTCAATGCCCATCTGGACGAAATGTTTCCCACCATGTTTGGCGGCGGACAGGCGAAACTGATCGTGAGGGGCGAGGAAATTCTGGACGCAGGCATACAAATTTTCGCTCAGCCGCCTGGTAAAAAGAACAGCTCCATTCATCTGCTTTCCGGAGGTGAAAAGGCCCTTACAGCATTGGCGTTTGTGTTCTCTCTGTTTCAGCTCAATCCGGCCCCGTTTTGCCTTCTGGATGAGGTGGACGCCCCCCTCGATGACAGCAATACCGAACGTTTTTGTAACCTTGTCCGTAAAATGTCGCGCCAGACTCAGTTTGTCTTCATCAGCCACAACAAAATTACCATGGAGATGGCGCAGCAATTGATCGGGGTTACCATGCAGGAGAAGGGCGTATCGCGCGTGGTGGCTGTAGAAATCGAAGAGGCTGTCAGGTTGAGCGACGCGGCCATGGTGACCTGACAGTATGGTTGATTTAAACAAAATGAGCGAATTGCAAATCAGTTTGATTGCGATTGGCATCGTCGTCATCATGGTAGTAGTCTTATTCAACTGGATGCAACACCGGCGTTTCCGTCGCAGTGCTGAAAAGGCATTTGGCCAGAAACCGGAAGATGTGTTGCTGCGCACAGGTATGGCGGCAGGTGCTCCCGTCGAAGAAGAGGATCGGATTGAACCGCAGCTTGGCAACGAATCCACGCTCGAATTTCATGCAGACCCGATTATCCCGCCTACGGACGTCGCTCAACGGGTGGCGGATTTGCGTCCAGAACCACGACTGGAGAGTATAAGACCGGATCCGGATCCGGGACCGGAACCGGCTGGGCTATCGGAGCAAGTGGCAGCGGCAGCCCGTCGCGATCCGGTTGACAAGGTCGATGGGGTTGACACACTCAGCGGGACGGATGCGGGAGTGGATTATGTGGTGGAGATCCATGCGGCAACAGTGCTCCCGGACTCTAGCCTGACCGAGGTACTGCAGCGGAAGTTTGATTTCAACAAGCCTGTGCGTTGGCTGGGGCAGCGGGAGAGAGGTGCTGGCTGGGAGGATATCTCTGCGGAGACCACTGGTGCGCGTGGTTATATCGCTTTGCGCGGCTGCCTCCAGCTCGCCGACCGCGCCGGACCCGTGAGCGAACTCAGCCTGGCTGAATTTCGCGATTTAGCAAAAAACCTCGCTATGCGTGCGAAGGCGGAAGTGGACTGTCCCGATATTCGAGGGGCGCATGCACGGGCAGTTTTCCTGGATGAATTTTGTGCAGAAGTGGATGTGATGATAGGCATCAATATCATCAGCATGGACAACAGCGTGTTTACGGGCGCAAAAATTCAGGTCATGGCGGAGTCGTCGGGCTTCAAGCTGGGATCAGAAGGCATGTTTCATTATTACGATGAAAGCGGCGTCGCATTGTTTTCGCTCGGGAATTTCGAGCCTGCGCCATTCCTTCACAGCAGCATGCGTGCGTTGACGACTCATGGCATTACTTTTCTTCTGGACGTGTCGCGGGTTGCAAACGGCGAGATTATATTCGGGCAAATGGTTCATGTTGCCAGAGCTTTTGCGGATGCGCTCGGCGGTATAATGGTGGATGACAATCGCGTTCCCTTAACCGAGAATGGTATTCGCAAAATCAAGCAGCAACTCAGCGCGATTCAGTCTGTGATGCAGGCGCGTAATATTCCCGCAGGCAGCAAGGTCGCGATGAGGCTGTTTGCGTGAGCGAACCCCCCGAACAAGTAGCGCGTCGAATAAAGGAACTGCGCGACAGTATCGAACTGCATAATTACAATTACTATGTTCAGGATGCACCGACGATTCCCGATGCGGAGTTCGACAAGCTGTTCCGAGAACTGGAAGAGCTGGAAAAACGCTATCCAAACCTTGTTACGCCCGATTCCCCCACCCGCCGAATAGGTGCTTCCGCGCTTAAGGCATTTTCGCAGATTGTTCACCGTACCCCCATGCTCTCCCTCGGTAATGCTTTTGATGAGGGCGAGGTTGAAGCGTTCGATCGGCGAGTGCGGCAGGCCTTGGGGATCAGCACCTTGGAATATGCGGTAGAACCCAAATTTGACGGGCTCGCGGTGAGTCTCTGTTACGAAAATGGCATATTCAGGACGGGAGCTACACGTGGCGACGGTTATGTTGGAGAAGATGTTACCCTGAATTTACGTACTATCCGGTCAATTCCGTTGGCCCTCAAAGCCGATGCGGATGGCAGGCAGTTGCCATCCTTCCTAGAGGTACGCGGCGAAGTACTGATGTTGAAGGCCGATTTTGAGAAACTTAACCAGCAACACCGCCAGAAAAACCTCAAGGAGTTTATTAATCCGCGTAATGCAGCCGCGGGTGCTCTTCGCCAACTTGATCCGGGCATTACAGCCACTCGTAAACTCGCGTTTTTCGCTTACGGTGTAGGCGCGTGTGAAGGCGGAAACGTGCCGCGCGATAAACACGGGCACATATTGGATTATCTTGCGTCATTACGTTTGCCAGTCGTGCTCGAACGGAGGACTGTAACCGGCCTCGAAGCGTTGCTGAACTATAACCGGGAGATATGGGCCAAGCGGGATCAATTGCCGTATGCCATTGATGGCACAGTGTATAAGGTTAACGATTTGGCCCAGCAGGCCCAACTCGGGTTTGTTTCACGTGCTCCGCGTTTCGCGCTCGCACACAAATTTCCGGCGGAGGAAGCGGTAACGGAATTGCTTGGGATCGACGTTCAGGTGGGGAGAACCGGTGCGTTGACTCCCGTGGCGCGGCTGAAGCCCGTATTTGTTGGCGGCGTTACGGTGACCAACGCCACGCTGCACAACGAGGACGAGATCAGGCGAAAGGATGTCATGATTGGAGACAGCGTGATCGTGAGGCGCGCGGGCGATGTGATTCCCGAAGTGGTGGCAGTACAGAAAGAGAAGCGGCCGCCCTCATTCAGACCCTTCGCGATGCCCGATCACTGCCCGGTGTGCGGGTCGAAAGCAGTACGCCTGGAGGGAGAGGCGATGACGCGTTGTACAGGCGGATTGTTTTGCCCAGCCCAACGGAAACAGGCTATTTTGCATTTTGCTTCACGGCGCGCCATGAATATTCATGGTCTGGGAGACAAACTGGTGGAGCAACTGGTTGACAACGCCGTGATACGAACACCGGCGGACCTTTATAAACTGGGTATATCCGCTCTGGCTGCGCTGGCGCGGATGGCGGACAAGTCCGCCGGCAACGTGATTGATGCAATCGAGAAAAGTAAAAATACCACCCTGGGCCGGTTCATCTTTGCGCTAGGTATCCGGAACGTGGGGGAAACCACTGCCAAGGATCTGGCGCTGTATTTCGGCGGGTTGGATCCGTTAATAGCCGCGGATGTGGAAAGTTTGCGGCGGGTGCCGGATGTCGGTCCAATCGTAGCGCAGAGCATTGCCGATTTTTTTGCGGAGCGACACAATCTCGAAGTCATCGAGCAGTTGCGCGCGAGCGGGATGCGGTGGAAGGAGAATGAGGATGGGGGCATGCAGCAGGCCGGCCCAAGCTCCAGTGCGAGTCCCGGCAGCGGTAAAGTCAGAGGCAAAACCTTCGTGCTCACCGGAAGCTTGCCAAATCTTTCCCGTGACGAGGCGAAGGAGAAACTCGAAGCCCAGGGTGGAAAAGTCACGGGAAGTGTTTCGAAAAAGACTGATTTTGTGGTGGCCGGGGCCGATGCAGGCAGCAAATTCGATAAGGCAGCGGAACTGGGGATAACCATTCTCGACGAAGCTGGGCTATTACAATTGTTACAAGAATCACAGGCTGACCCCCGCTAGGTCCGCACTACTCTGGAGAAATCTTTTCATGCCCAAGATTACGAAGGCTGTTTTTCCTGTCGCGGGCATGGGTACCCGTTTTTTGCCGGCAACCAAGGCGAGCCCAAAGGAAATGATGCCAGTCGTAGATAAGCCGCTTATACAGTACGCGGTGGAGGAAGCCATTGCTGCCGGTATAACAGAACTGATTTTCATAACCGGCCGTCACAAACGCGCCATTGAAGACCATTTCGATAAAGCTTTTGAGATGGAGGCCGAATTGGAAGCAAAGGGCAAGAGTGATACGCTCGAGATGCTGCGCAGCATTTTGCCGAAAAATATTTCCTGCATTTATATCCGACAGTCCGCGCCACTGGGTTTAGGACACGCAATATTATGCTCACGTCCCGCAGTGGGAAATGTGCCTTTTGCAGTTTTGCTGGCAGATGATTTACTGGTTGGCGAAGAGCCGATCATTGGACAAATGTGCCATATGTATGAACAAAATGGCTGTTCGATACTGGCTGTGCAAAATGTGGAGCGGGAGGAAACCGCCAGTTACGGAATCGTGGAATGTGGTCCCGGCATGCACGGTCTGCACCCCATCACTGGTATCGTTGAAAAACCTGCGCCCGAAAACGCCCCCTCGACTCTCGGCGTGGTCGGGCGCTATGTCTTGACGCCCCAAATTTTTGCACACCTGGAAAAAATCACGCCCGGCGCAGGAGGAGAGATCCAACTCACTGATGGCATCGCTTCGCTATTGCAGGAAGAGCCAGCGCTGGCGTATGAGTTTGCGGGTACGCGTTACGATTGCGGGAGCAAGATAGGCTACCTCAAGGCGACGATTGCGCTGGCGCTTGAACACCCAGAGGTAGGAAGAGAATTTGCGCGTTATCTGGATGCGCGATGCCAAAGAACGCCTTCTGCCTGAGAATCCTCCACCAACTCCAATTCTTATGCTGTCTTACGAAGAAGCGAGAAAGGCTTTGGCTGCGGCAGAGCAGATAATCCCTGCTGACGTGGTGTCCCAAATTGTAAAGCGTATGGCGGTAGATATTACTGCGGAGCTGTCGCACCAGTATCCCCTCATATTAAGCGTGATGGGCGGAGCGGTGGTGTTTACCGGCCAATTGCTGCCGCTACTGGAGTTCCCGCTCACTTTCGATTATCTCCATGTCAGCCGCTATAACAACCAGATGCGGGGCGGGAAAATCACGTGGAAAGTCTCGCCTCATGCAGAAGATTTGAAGAACCGGGTGGTACTGGTACTGGACGATATCCTTGATGAAGGGGTAACGCTTGCGGCAGTCCGCGAGAAGGTCATGAGTCACGGCGCAAAGGCGTTTTACAGCGCTGTTTTTGCTGACAAAGATATCGGCCGGCCCAAGCCCTCGCAGGCAGACTTTGTTGGCGTTAAGTTACCGGATCGCTATGCGTTTGGTTTCGGCATGGATATACATGGCGCATGGCGGAACTTGCCCGCGATTTATGCCGTCAGAGACTGATTTGATGATCCGGATCAGAATCTGGGCAGGAATTGGGGCGGTTGCATTGCACAACTCACCCCAGCTTGGCGATCTCGGACGTTCAACCCAGATTGCAGCCGGCCCCGTCAAATATTCCATCTTCATCAATTGAGGAAATATGCTTGCAATTATCGGTGGTACCGGTCTGACTCAGCTTAGCTGCCTCGAAATATCGCATCGGCGCATATTGACAACGCCGTATGGCGAGCCGTCGGGCCCGCTGACTTTTGGCCATATTGGTGACAAACGCGTTGTGTTTCTCGCGCGCCACGGCTATGGTCACACTATACCGCCTCACGAAGTAAATTATCGCGCGAACTTGTGGGCATTGCATTCCTTGAACCTGACCCGAGTCGTGGCAGTCGCATCGGTAGGCGGAATTCGCGCGGATTTGACACCCGGCACCCTAGCGATTCCAGATCAGATCATCGATTATACTCATGGCCGCAAATACACCTATTACGAGGGCACCGACAAACCGGTTTCTTACATAGACTTCACAGAGCCCTACTGCCAGTTGAGCCGCGAGAGTCTACTTGAAGCGGCGAAGCGCGCAAACGAGCAGGTGATTGCTGGCGGTGTTTATGGTGCAACTCAGGGTCCGCGTTTGGAATCCGCTGCTGAAATTATCCGGCTGGAGCGGGACGGGGTGGATATGGTCGGTATGACGGGGATGCCGGAAGCGGCGCTGGCGAAGGAACTGGGTCTGTGCTACGCGACTATTGCCGTGGTAGCGAACGATGCCGCTGGCCGTGGAACAAGCGCACACGCAATACGGCTGGAAGATGCGCATGCTGTTCTGCAAACAGCGATGGTTCGTGTCAAAGAAATACTCGTACGCGTGGTGGAATTCGATGCCGATTAAACCTGTCTTAAAAATGGGTGATCCCCGCTTGCTTGAGGTAGCTAAAACGGTGAAGGAGTTCGGCACTCCCGAGATCGAGGCGCTGATAGTTGACATGCACGACACCATGGAAGCGCTCGACGGCGCAGGCCTTGCTGCACCACAGATTGGTATCGGCCTCCAGGTAGTGATTTTCGGTGTGAAGCGCAACCCGCGATATCCGGGGGCCGAGGAGGTTCCTTATACCGTGCTGGTGAACCCGGTAATTACGCCGCTCGGCAACGACATGGAACAGGGGTGGGAAGGCTGTCTCAGTGTTCCGGGCATGCGTGGCATGGTTCCCCGCTTTGCCCGGCTACGCTATCGTGGCTCGGATGAGTATGGAAAACCGATAGATCGTTGTGTGGATGGGTTCCACGCCCGCGTGGTGCAACACGAATGCGACCACCTGGAAGGTATTCTTTATCCTATGCGCATTACTGATTTTCGTACGTTTGGCTTTACAGACGTGTTGTTCCCGGGTCAGGCGCCAATGGATGAGTAATCAGTTTTCATTCATTGAAAGACTGGCAATAATCCGGTAGTCCGGGGAGGAGGACGTGGGACTCAGCGGGCAATTATCGTTTTACAACGATGAGCGCGAAGACCGGAAGGAAAGGAAATGTTCGTACCCACGACTGATCGGAAGTTCTTGAATTCCATTTTCAGTCATCCGCTCGAAACCCTGAGCAGGCCGCCAATTGTTGTGCCAGCAGTTGCGCCAGATTACGTGCGCTTCGCTTGCCGCTCTCGACGACGATATGCGCTGTTTCGCGGTATAAGGGATCGCGTTGCGCGTAAAGCTCAGCCAGTTTTGTTCGTGGGTCGGGGGTTTGCAGGAGGGGGCGGTTTTTGTCTTGCCGTGTCCGCCGCCATAAATCATCAATGGTTGCGCGCAAATAGATCACGGTGCCATTGCGCCTGAGCATCTCGCGGTTTTCCCGGCTCAGCACTGCTCCTCCTCCAGTGGCCAGTACGATGTCCCGGCCTTTCACCAGTTCGGATAGTATTTCGGTTTCGCGTTTGCGGAAACCGCTTTCCCCCTCTATTTCGAAAATAACCGGAATGCTGACCCCGGTCCGTTTTTGAATTTCGCGATCCGAGTCGTAGACCGTTTTTTCCAGCAGGCCAGCGACGAGTTTGGCGATTGTGGTTTTTCCCGCCCCCATCATTCCAACCAGAAAAATATTACCGCTCTCGCCTACTGCATTTCTAAGCTCAGTGTTATCGAACGCCTCGGGTGCGATTGTGGGATTCATCCAGCCATTGTAGCGGAAATGCCCCAACGGCGCGTGGGCGAATGCTAGGGCATCGTCGCTCTGCCAGTTTAGGCGGCGAGTTTGCACCGCAAGTGCGAGGGAACCACTGATCCCCTGGAAGAGACCCAGGGGGGCCTACCAATTATTTCGAAACTTCCTCATCCAAGCGCATGGGCGGCGCTTTGCCAAACTCATCCTTGTTCAATCTCCCATCCCGGTCAACATCCAGACTTTCAAATGTTCGGGCCGGCATCTTCTGCTGCGCAGCTTCCTCTGCGCTCACATAGCCATCCTCGTTGGTATCGTAAAGTTCTAATGGAGCCCTTATTACCTCCGCCTTGGGCGCCGATTCTTCCGCGTGGACCAAGCCCGGGGCGGACAGTACGCATGCAGCCGTTGCGGCCAGCGCGAGGATCATTCTGTTCAAAGTTGAAGATGGCATGGAAGTCAGTCAGTTCATCAGAAGATAAATGATTACGAGTACAAATGCAGGCACGCCCAGAAGCCAAGCTAGAAAATATTTACCCATGATCGTTCTCCTTGGAAAACCGGAAGGATCATATTTCGCTTATTTTGACGTCGGACTGTTTGACTCCGCAATGGCAAATGGAAGTTTTATTCGGTTTATTTCATTTGGTTGCGCGACTTTAAGGAACTCACTACCGATGGCAGCACCTGCCGCATCACTAAAGTTTTCGCACTGCTGCCCAGCATTCCTGCCGCCAAGGCGATGCCGCCTTTTACCGCTCTCCGTAGCGGCTTACGCGGCAAGAACGCCAAAGCGGCAAGCAACCCCAGCGAGGCGGAGTATGGATGCCGAGCAATGAATTTGAACGTCTGGCTTCGGGGGAACGCGTCGACAGTCACCGTTTGCCGCGGTTCCTCCGTATAAACCAACTCGGACCGGTAATTATTGCGGCTGGCGTGCATTCGCTCCAGCAGCGCATTTCTTTCTTGTTCCAGTTCGCTGCTCATACTATGTCTTTCATCAGTTTGATGTCCTGCTGTAATTCGTCGCGAACAGTATCAAAAGCTGATACAGAATCTGCGCGGCTCGGCGTTCCCATATATATCACAAACGCTAATAAAGTAAAGAAAGCAGCCACGCCCCATGCGGACATCACGCGATAGGGCGTATCCCAACAGGTAATGATGACGGCCAGCCCCAGGAAAAAAAAGCTTAAGACGCCAAAGAGCGCTGCCGCCGCGTAGCCGATAATGCGCCTTTTCAGGTTCTGCCCCTGAATCTCAGCCGATATCTTCAACAGCTCCAGATATTCGCCGACGCGCTCCAAGGCGATTGCTCCCACCTGCCTGGCTTTTTTAATGGTCTCAAACATGGCGATTTCTCACTGATATGCTGGGGCCGAACGGAGCCGCCTACCGCCGGGCTGTCAATAAGCCTACTAGCAAGCCGATCGCTGCGGCATAGCCCACCGATTGCAGCGGACGTTCCTTAACGTAATCCCGGGTACATTCGATACCGTGATCCAGTTGTTCCCGGGCCTCGTGGGCAACATCCCGAGCCGTTTCCTTGGTTTCGGCAATTTTTTGTATCAAATTGTCCTTTGCTTTTTCCAGATCAATATCCGATAAACTGGGAATGCGCGAGATGAGATCGTCCAGGTCAGCTCTGAGATTCGCCAGTTCGTCGCTGGCGACCGCCCCCACCTGTTTCCCGGCCGTTTTGGCGGCGTTGCCGACCCTCTGAGCTGCATCACCGACGCGATGCGCCACATTTTCCGCTGCGGCTTTTGTATCCTCGGCTGTATTCGTGGAAGTATCTCTTTCCATGGTAAGCTCCTTTTAGTTGTTGGAAGAAAATATGTGTACTAGATTTTTACCCTTGCATGAGAACCTTCGGTTTTTCTTCAATTTTTACCCCTGCATGAGAGCCTTCAGTTTCTCTTAATTATCGCCGGGGGTATGTTCGTTGACACACATAATGGATTGGTCTGGCACGGTTCCGCTCATCCTCCTCCTTCTGCGCTCTTGAACTGTTTATTCGCATCCCAGGCGCTTGTGGCAGGATAAATGCCTATTTTTATACAGCTCAATTGAGTGAGGCCGGGCAAAAATGGTATAATTTCGCGCTAACCTGGCGTCGCGAAGATCCTTGTTTTCGACAGGTCCGAGCAATCCGGGAGTTAGTCGCCAGCTTGAATGCTGGCGTAATTTCGCACATCCGTCTTTCAAAGGGTGCTCGCAACAGAGCGGCAGCGGCGGATGGAGGCTTAACCCTATAGGAGAAACCATGTCAGTGACTATGCGGCAGATGCTGGAAGCGGGCGTCCATTTCGGACATCAAACCCGTTTCTGGAACCCGAAGATGGCTCAGTATATTTTTGGCCATCGCAATAAGATCCATATCATCAACCTTGAAAAGACCCTGACGATGTACCAGGAGGCCATGAGCTATGTGCGTCAGCTATCGGCCAACAAAGGCATTATCCTTTTTGTGGGAACCAAGCGGCAGGCCCGCGATATCGTACGCGAGGAAGCGATGCGTTGCGGCTCTCCGTATGTCGATCAGCGATGGCTGGGAGGGATGCTCACCAATTTCAAAACGATAAAACAATCCGTGAAGCGTCTGCACGATATGGAGACGATGGCCCAGGATGGTACGCTGGACAAGCTTTCAAAAAAAGAAGCGCTGGATATTCAGCGTGAGCTGGAAAAACTCCATCGCAGTCTGGGGGGCATCAAGGATATGAAAGGGCTTCCCGATGCCATGTTTGTGGTTGATGTCGGTTATCAGAAAGGAGCAATCACGGAGGCTCGCAAACTTAGCATCCCGATAGTCGGAGTTGTAGATACCAACCATAGTCCTGATGGGGTGGATTATGTCATTCCCGGCAATGATGATTCCAGCCAGGCGATACGGCTTTATGTGCGTGGCGTGGCCGATGCGATTCTGGAAGGGCGTAATCAAATGGTGCAGGGAATCGTTAAAAACGAATTTGAAGAAGTGGAAGAGGGCGCGGACTAGCAATTGCTAACTAACAACTGCTTTCCTGGCGACTGCCGGGAAGTTGGAGGCTGGGCTAGTGCCTTTTTTGCAGAGGCGGCGGAAATGAAGCCGCCTATTTTATTGAATCGAATCTGGAGTGACTATGGCTGAGATCACCGCACAGATGGTGAAAGAGTTACGCGACCTCACCGGCTTGGGCATGATGGAATGCAAAAAGGCGTTGAGTGAGACCGGCGGCGACATGAAAGCGGCGGAGGACCTGCTGCGGATCAAAAGTGGAGCCAAGGCGAGCAAGGCTGCCGGCAGGATAGCCGCAGAGGGCATGGTGGCGGCGCATATTGCACCGGATGGCAAGAGCGGCGCGTTGGTGGAAGTTAACTGTGAAACGGATTTTGTCGCCAGAAACGAAGATTTCATCAATTTCGCCCGTAATCTCGCAGAGTTGTTAACGACGGAAAGCCTGGGGAATACGGAAGCATTGGCAGGCGCTACTTTGCCCGGGGGCGAGAATGTGGAGGAATTCCGCAAGGCGTTGGTAATGAAGCTGGGTGAAAACATCAGTGTGCGACGGTTCGTGCGCTATCAGGCCTCGGGCAACCTGGCTTCATATCTTCATGGGGCCAAAATGGGGGTGATGGTCGATTACACCGGGAGTGATCCGACGCTCGGTAAGGATCTTGCCATGCATATTGCTGCGAGCAAGCCGATTTGCGTCTCGGCTGATCAGGTGTCGTCTGAATTGCTGGCGCGCGAACGGCTGATCTACACCGCGCAGGCGGAGGAAAGCGGCAAGCCTGCCGATATCGTCGCAAAAATGGTAGAAGGGCGTATCGCAAAATACTTGGCGGAAGTGACGCTGCTTGGTCAACCCTTCGTCAAGAACCCTGATCAGACCGTGGAGAAATTGCTCGCATCGAAATCTGCAAAAGTGAACGGCTTTACCCTGTTTGTTGTAGGGGAGGGCATCGAACGGAAAAGTGGCGATTTCGCGGCTGAGGTAATGGCCCAGGTAAACCAGGCGAAAGAAGAAAAGGCATCACAACCAGATTGAAAAATTCATGACGACTGCGTCTTATAAGCGTATTCTCCTGAAGCTCTCGGGGGAAGCCCTGATGGGCGACGACAGCTATGGTATCAACCGTCATGTGATCGAGCGGATTGTCTCCGAAATAGCTGACATCAACGGGATGGGTGTGCAGGTGGCGGTAGTAATCGGGGGCGGAAACATCTTTCGAGGGATGGTATCCGCTGCCGACGGGATGGATCGTTCTACAGCCGATTACATGGGGATGCTTGCTACCGTAATGAATGCCCTTGCGCTACAGGATGCCATGCGCCGTGGCGGGGTAGTAAGCCGGGTACAGTCCGCGTTACGCATTGATCAGGTTGTCGAACCTTACATTCGTGGCAAGGCAATCCGGTATCTGGAAGCAGGTAAGGTGGTGATCTTTGCCGCAGGTACCGGCAACCCGTTTTTCACTACCGACACGGCTGCCGCGCTACGGGGGATGGAAATGAACGTGGACATCGTGCTTAAAGCCACCAAGGTCGACGGCGTCTATACCGCCGATCCCAAGAAGAACCCTGACGCTGTACGCTATAAGAAACTGTCATTTAACGATGCTATTGCCCAGAACCTTCAGGTCATGGATGCCACGGCGTTAACCTTATGCCGCGACCAGAAGCTACCCCTCAATGTATTCAGTATTTTCAAGGCCGGAGCGTTAAGACGGGTAGTAATGGGTGAAGATGAGGGAACCCTCGTAGAGGTTTGACAGGTTTTTGTAAAATCGCGACTGAACCGGGATATGCCACGCTGGAGCAATCCATGGACTTGCAGTGCATCTTTTACACTATCTATGTGACCTAAAAATCATGATCGCCGACATTAAGAAAGCCGCTGAAGAGAAAATGCAAAAGAGCCTTGAGGCATTGAAACTGGACTTAGGCAAGGTTCGAACAGGGCGAGCGCATACCGGACTGTTGGATCATATCACGATTGATTATTATGGTACGCCCACGCCCATCCATCAGGTTGCCAATGTTAATCTGGCCGATGCGCGCACGATCACCGTTGCCCCTTGGGAAAAGAAGATGCTGGGTTCGGTTGAAAAAGCTATCCGCAATTCCGATCTCGGATTGAACCCTGTTACTGTAGGAGAGTTGATTCGGGTGCCGATGCCACCGCTTACGGAGGAGCGCCGTCGAGACCTCACCAAAGTTGTCAAGCATGAGGCGGAAAATGCGCGGGTGGCGATGCGAAATATCCGGCGAGACGCGAATGCTCATCTGAAGGAACTGCTCAAGGAGAAGAAGGTCGCGGAGGACGAAGAACGTCGCGGTCAGGAAGAAATCCAGAAACTCACCGACCGCTACATCTCGGAAATAGATAAAACCCTGCAAACCAAGGAAGCCGAATTGATGGCAATATAACCTAGGGCAAAATACCGTAAAATACGGGGGGAAAGCCAGATGATCTGCGAAGCGCGGATGCTCATGAATGATTAAATTCCCTAAAAATTCCTGAACCATCCTTAACTCAACCATATCCTCTCATGCCCGCTATCACGAGTTTCACCAGCTCAACCCGGGAAATACCCGAGTCACGCATCATTCCCCGCCACATTGCCATTATCATGGACGGCAACGGGCGCTGGGCAAAAAACCGCTTCATGCCACGAATGGCAGGGCATAAGCGCGGGGTGGAGACAGTTCGCACCGCGATAAAAGCATGTATCGAGCGCGGCGTTGAATACCTGACATTATTTGCTTTCAGCAGTGAAAATTGGCGCAGGCCGCCGGACGAAGTTGCCTTCCTCATGCAGCTATTCATAAATGTACTGGAACAGGAAGTTAGCAAGCTGCACGAGAACGGGATCCGTTTTAAAGTTATCGGCGATTTATCAAAGTTCGAGCCCAAAATCGTTGAATTCATCCGCAACGGCGAAGCGCTTACGGCGGCGAACGACCGCTTCACTCTTACCGTCGCGGCCAACTATGGGGGGCGGTGGGATATCATGCAGGCAGTCCGGAAGATGCTCGCGCAGCGTCCCGATCTTGCGACGTGTTTCGATGAGAAAGACGTAATGCAGCATTCTGCGTTGAACTTCGCGCCCGAACCCGATCTATTTATTCGGACCGGTGGAGAAAAGCGCATCAGCAATTTTCTTCTGTGGCAACTGGCTTACACTGAGCTCTATTTTACCGAGACGCTGTGGCCGGATTTTGATGCGAATGCACTCGACCTTGCCATTCAGTCTTATCAGCAGCGCGAGCGCCGATTCGGGCGCACCAGCGAGCAACTGGTACAGTCCCCACACAGCAGAGAAGCGGCCGTCAAGAGAACGGCTTAGCTTGCCACTGCTCAAACGTGGCCTGTTTCCCCCTTTATAGCTATAGTCATGCTCCAGGCCAGGATTATCACCGCCGTCATCGTGTTGTGTCTGTTTCTGGCAGCACTGTTTTATTTATCCGCGGTTTTCTGGATGGTGCTATTGCTCGCCTTGACCGCCGCAGGGGCGTGGGAATGGAGCAGGCTGGCCCGTCTTTCTCTTAATTCCTCCATAATTTATCTTTTATTCACTATATTTCTGGCCGGAGAATTGCTATTCGTACTGGGGGACGCGGTCCTGACCAATCCATACAGCACCGCCTTGGAACCGCTTTATTTCACCTCATTAGCATTCTGGATATTGTATGCCCCATGGTTTTTGAAGACGAAGCATCGGGTTGGCAATCCGGCCGTCCTGGCTTTGATGGGCTGGCTCGTGCTATTGCCCACCAGTCTTGCCTTATACCAGTTGCGCGCAATCGATCCGCTTCTTCTGCTCGGCTTCATGTCCGCCATCTGGATATCAGATATCGCAGCGTATTTTTCCGGGCGCGCCTGGGGAAAACACAAGCTCGCGCCCTCGATCAGCCCGGGTAAGACGTGGGAGGGTGCAGCGGGTGCGCTCGCCGCGGTCTTGGTTTATGCCCTGATATGGAGCAATAGTTCGGGAAATGAAGCGCTTGCCAGCTTGCTTGTGCCGCTGTTGCTTCTGCTCGCCGTCATGGGAATTATTGGCGATTTGTTTGAGTCTCTGATGAAACGTCAGGCCGGGGTCAAGGACAGCGGGAATATTTTGCCGGGCCACGGTGGTATACTTGACCGGGTTGATGCGCTTACTTCGACTCTGCCCCTTGCCATTTTATCCCTTCTAATTTTACAGTCCGAATTATGAGATCTGTCCGTAATCTCACCATCCTTGGCTCTACCGGCAGCATCGGGGAAAACACGCTGGACGTGGTTGCACGTCATCCAGACCGGTTCCGCGTGGTCGCGCTCACTGCTAATAAGGGCGCTCCCAAAATGCTGGAGCAATGCCTCCGTTTTCAGCCGCGTTATGCGGTGTTGCTGGACGAGGCCAGTGCGGGATGGCTTCAAGCCGAGATCCATGCGGCGGGTATCCCTACCGAAGTCCTGTGCGGGGTCGAGTCACTGGAGAAAGTCGCATCGTTGCCGGATGTCGATACCGTCATGGCGGCAATTGTCGGTGCTGCGGGCATCCGCCCCACCTTTGCGGCAGCCAGCAGCGGCAAGCAGATCCTGCTTGCAAACAAGGAAACGATGGTAATGGCTGGACGCATCTTCATGGATGTTGTCAAAGAAAACAAGGCGACGTTACTGCCGATCGACAGCGAGCATAATGCCATCTTCCAGTCACTGCCCCACAGTTTCGCCGGGGATTTGAAGGCGGTTGGGGTACGTCGTATTTTATTGACGGCGTCGGGAGGGCCATTCCGGCAAACACCGCTGAGTTTGCTGGAGGAGGTAACGCCGGGACAAGCTTGCGCACATCCCAATTGGGTGATGGGGCGGAAGATTTCCGTAGATTCGGCCACGATGATGAACAAGGGTCTGGAGGTGATTGAAGCACATTGGCTGTTTGAAGCCGGTCCCGAACAAATTCAGGTTGTGGTTCATCCGCAGAGCATCATTCACTCGATGGTTGAATATGTCGATGGTTCAGTGCTCGCTCAGTTGGGCAATCCCGATATGCGCACGCCAATCGCACATGCTCTGGGTTTTCCGGAGCGGATTGAAACCGGCGTCACGCCGCTGGATATGTTCAAAGTGGGTCGGCTCGACTTCGAGGCGCCTGACTTCAAGCGTTTTCCTTGTCTGCGGCTTGCCTATCAAGCCCTGGAGACGGGCGGAAGTGCTCCGGCTGTGCTCAATGCGGCCAACGAAGTTGCCGTGGAGTCTTTTCTTGACTGCAGAATGCCGTTTACGGCGATCCCGGCGATGATAGAGGAGGTCATGCATACGGTGGGCCACGGAGATATGACTACGCTGGATGATGTGTTGGCGGCCGATCGCCTGGCGCGCGAAGCGGCGCATGAGTGGCTGGCGTGTCTGGCATAACCAGCTCGAATTACCGGCTGTTGGTATGGGTCAAACAAGCCGGTCATACCATTCCTTGCGGATGACAAGTTCCCCGGGCATGCGCCGAGCGGGAGCTTGGTCCTGGCTTCTGTCTTCGTCTTTCCGCTGTCCTTACCCTGCGCCCTCCCCGGCGGCAAATCAACTTCTCCGAAAATCCAGCTTTCCCTGGGGTGGCGATACCCAGCCGACGTTGCAATGACCTTCTTCTCCACTGTCCTCGCTTTTGTGGTGACCCTCGGGCTCCTGATCGTATTCCATGAGTTTGGGCACTATCAGGTGGCGCGCTGGTGCGGCGTAAAGGTGCTGCGGTTTTCCATCGGGTTTGGGCGACCTTTGCTGACCAAGCGTTGGGGAAAAGACCAGACGGAATGGGTGATCGCTGCCTTTCCGCTTGGAGGGTATGTCAAGATGCTGGACGAGCGCGAAGGCAGCGTTGCGCCGCAGGATTTGCCGCAGTCTTTCAACCGGAAGCCGGTGATGCAGCGATTTGCGATCGTCGCCGCTGGACCGCTTGCCAATTTTTTGCTGGCAATCGTGCTCTATTGGGTGCTGTTCATGCTCGGCATGGCCGCCATGAAGCCGGTGATCGGCACGGTAGCGCCGGCGACGCCCGCCGCCTTTGCGGGTTTCGAGCGAGGTGAGACGATTACGAAGATAGGAGGGGAACCGGTAGCCACCTGGCAGGACGCCCGCTGGCTGCTTTTGCCGCATGCGGTCGAACGATCTTCTACCGTGACGGTAGAAACGCATAACCCGCAGGGGCACGTCCATCTGCGGCAACTGGATTTCACAGGCATTCATGCCGACGATCTCGATAGTGATTTTTTAAAAAAAGTCGGCCTGAGCATTTATCAGCCCGACATGAAACCCATCATTGCTCATGTTACGCCGGAAAGCCCCGGGAGTCGTGCGGGCCTACATCCGGGGGATGAGATTCTGGAAGTCAATGATAAACAGATCGCGTTGTGGGAAGAGTTGGTCCAAGAGATCAGGACTCATCCTGGAGCATTGCTCAGGCTGAAAATCCGGCGAAACAATGAGACGATGGGAGTCGAAGTTGTTCCGGATACGGCGACCGAAAATGGCGGGAAGGTGGGCAAGATAGGGATCGCCCCGAAAATAGATGAAGCCGAATTCAAAAAACTGATGGTTGAGATCAGCTATACGCCGGGCGCGGCCGTGATCAGGGCAATTAGCAAAACGTGGGAAACATCTGTATTCACCTTGCAGATGCTGGGGAAGATGCTGGTCGGACAAGCATCGTGGAAGAATGTTAGCGGGCCGATAACAATCGCCGACTATGCCGGCAAATCGGCCCAGATGGGCATGACATCGTACCTCGGTTTCCTGGCGGTCATCAGCATCAGTCTGGGCGTACTGAACCTGTTGCCCATTCCGGTACTGGATGGCGGCCATTTGATGTATTATGTGATCGAAATTGTAAAGGGCAGTCCGCTTTCTGCAAAAGCCACCGAGATAGGTCAACAGGTGGGGATGGCGCTGTTATTTGCCCTGATGGCTTTTGCCATCTATAACGACGTCGTCCGGCTTATCCCCAGTTAAAGTATGAAAGTTCGCTATCTCGTCGCGCTCGTGTCTCTCGTTTGCGCTTCAGCTTCGTGGGCACGCGAGCCATTCGTAGTCAAAGACATACGGGTGGATGGAATTCAGCGCACGGAGGCAGGCACAGTATTCAGTTACCTTCCGGTGAAAGTGGGTGATACGCTGGACGATGAAAAAGCTGCAGCCGCAATCAAGGCGCTTTATGCGACGGGTTTTTTCAAGGACGTGCGGCTGGAGTCAGAGGACGGCGTCCTGGTGGTGGTGGTGGAGGAGCGTCCCGCAATTGCGCAGATCAGCATCATCGGCGCAAAGGAATTCGAAAAAGATAAGCTGAAGGAAGGTCTGAAACAGGCCGGTCTGGCCGAGTCACGTATTTTCGACCGTTCAATGCTGGAAAGGGCGGAGCAGGAGCTCAAGCAGCAGTATATCAGCCGCGGCAAATACGCCGTGAAAATCACGACTACCACTACCCCGATGGAACGCAATCGGGTAGCGATCAATTTCCATGTGGATGAAGGTAAAACTGCCAAAATACGCAAGATCAATATTGTCGGGAACAAGGCGTTTAAGGAAAAGGAACTGCTCACTGCATTCGTATTGAGGACGCCAGGTCTGCTCACCTGGTTCACGAAGGAAGATCAGTATTCAAAGCAGAAACTCGGAGCCGATCTGGAGGCGTTGCGATCGTATTATCTCAATCGTGGCTATCTCGAATTCAATATCGACTCCACCCAGGTATCCATCACGCCCGACATGCAGGATATCTATATCACCGTAAACATATCCGAAGGCGAACAATATAAGGTATCGGAGGTCAAGCTCGCGGGTGAACTGCTGCTGCCGGAAGAGGAATTGCGCAAGCTCATCAAGATTGCGCCGGGTGCGGTGTTTGCGCGCGAAAAGCTGACCGAATCCGTCAAGCTCATTACTGACCGCTTGGGCGACGACGGCTACGCGTTCGCCAATATCAACGCGTCACCGCAACTCGACAAGGAAAAACGTGAGGTTGCATTCACTTTTTTTATCGACCCCGGGCGCCGTGTTTACGTCAGGCGTATCAATATTACCGGCAATACGCGTACCCGGGATGAAGTCATCCGCCGGGAAATGCGTCAATTCGAAGGGGGCTGGTATTCAACGACCAAGATCAACCGCTCCAAGGTGCGCGTAGACAGGTTGAATTTTTTCAATGCCGTCAATGTTGAAACGCCGGCGGTTCCGGGCACCACCGATCAGATTGACGTGAATGTTGAGGTTAAGGAAAAACCAACCGGCGCCGTAATGTTCGGGGCGGGTTATTCCAATATGGAAGGGTTGATATTGAGCGGTTCGATTGCTCAGGACAACATATTTGGCACCGGTAAATTCGTCAATCTCATGGTCAACACCGGCAGGGTCAACAAAACCTATTCCCTGTCTTATACCGATCCTTACTTTACCAAAGACGGCGTCACCGCTGGGTTCGACATATATAAGCGTGTACTCAACACGAGTTCGCTGGTATCGGTGAACAGTTTTAATACCGATACCGCGGGAGCGGGTCTGCGTTTCGGTATCCCGGTGAATGAGAATGACAGCATTCAGACGGGGCTCGCAATTGAGAATACGAAGATCGAGCTCGGCCCGAACAGCCCGCAACGAAATATCGATTTTGTGAATGAATTCGGCACCAGTACCATCAACATTCCAGTAACACTCAGCTGGCGGCGCGACGGTCGCGACAGCGCCATCTGGACCACTTCTGGCACAACTCAGCGTATATTTGCCGAGGCAGGACTGCCGGCGGGCGATCTGACTTATTACAAAGTGAGCTACGACCTTCGATGGTATTATCCTCTTACCGACACCTTTACGCTGATGCTGAATGGAGAAGCGGGGTACGGCGATGGCTACCGTGGACATGAGCTTCCGTTCTTCAAGAACTTCTTTGCCGGAGGCAATACTTCCGTTCGCGGCTACAATATCAGCTCGTTAGGGCCGCGGGATGTGAATAACAGAACCCTTGGGGGTAATAAACGTTTAGTGGGCAGCATTGAGATACTGTTTCCAATGCCCGGCATGAGGAACGACCGATCCGTTCGCCTGAGCACGTTTCTGGACGGGGGCACGGTCTGGGGCCCCGGGGGTGTCAGGCCCGAACTGGAAGGACTGCGTTATTCCGCGGGCGTGGCCGTGACGTGGATTTCCCCCATGGGCCCCCTAAAAATCAGCGTCGCACAACCGTTGAATAACGTCCCTGGCGATAATTTACAGCGGTTTCAGTTTCAATTCGGGCAGCAATTCTAGGCGACCAAAACGTGGAGATTAAATTGAAGCACAAGATACATTCGCGTCGGGTATTAATGGCCGCGTGCATCATTTTTGTGTCCACCTGGGGATCCGCTGTTTCACATGCGGATGAGATCAAGATCGGCGTCGTCGATACCGAAAGAGTTTTGGCTGAGTCAGCGCCTGCGGTAAGAGCCCTAAGGAAGATAGAGAAGGAGTTTCTTCCAAGAGACCAGGAACTTAAGAAGATGGCCGCGCAGGCCAAGACGCTTCAGGATCTTCTGGAAAAAGAAGGGCAAAGCATGCCCGAGGCCGAACGCCGCAACAAGGAGCGCGACCTTGCGACACTCAACCGGGAATATCAGCGGGCTCAACGCCAGATGCGCGAAGACCTGAGCCTGCGACAGAACGACGAAGTTGCAACTTTGCAATTAACGGCCACTAAAGTGATTCAAGTCATCGCGGAAACAGAAAAATACGATTTGATACTGCCCCTACGAGATCTGGTTTACCGCAGTCCGCGCATCGATATTACCGAAAAAGTGATTAAGGCCCTGGCTGACAAGTAGCGCAGCGCTGGTCGGAAAGCCCTGGGCGCGACAGCAACCCCGGTATGTTAAATATTAAAAGAAACGGAAGTGTGAACCCGATGGACATCCATGAAATACTGAAGTATCTCCCCCACCGCTATCCTTTTTTGCTGGTTGATCGGGTGATCTCCTGTGAACCAGGAAAAAGTATATCCGCCCTCAAGAATGTGACCATGAACGAGCCCTTCTTTTCGGGCCATTTTCCGCATTACCCGGTCATGCCTGGAGTGTTGATCATCGAAGCGCTGGCGCAAGCAGCAGCGATCCTGACACTCAAGACCGCCAATATGACGACCAATGACGATTCGCTCTATTATTTTGTCGGCATTGATGGCGCGCGCTTTAAAAAGCCTGTACAGCCTGGTGACCAGCTTATCCTCAAGGCCACGATTCTGCGTGAGAGAATCGGGATCTGGAAATATTCGGTTCAGGCGGAGGTGGAGGGACGCGTTGTTACAGAGGCCGAATTGATGTGCACGATGCGAACGAAAAGCCAGGGTGAGCAGAATAAACCGCCAGAAAGCCCGCCTTTAAAGTAGCAAAGTAGGGAAACAAGGAATCGTAAGGCATGCTATCAGACGAGTTCAACTGGGTGTGCGGCGTGGATGAGTCCGGCAGAGGCCCATTAGCCGGCCCGGTCTTTGCGGCTTGCGTTATACTCAACCCGGCCCGCCGGATCGATGGCTTGGCCGACTCCAAAACATTAAGTGAAGATAAGCGCAACAAGCTGACCCTCGCGATCAAGGCAAATTCAATTGCCTGGGCCATCGGGGTCGCGTCGGTGCGTGAAATCGATCGGCTGAATATTCTTCAGGCAAGTTTGCTGGCGATGAAACGTGCCGTTGAGAGCTTGTCTTTCGTTCCCGCCAGGGTACTGGTAGATGGAAACCAAAGTCCTCGTCTGAAGTGCCCGGTCACCACCATTGTCAAAGGGGATAGCCTGGTACCGGAAATTTCGGCTGCTTCCATTCTGGCCAAAACCGCCCGCGATGCGGAGATGGTGGCGTTGCACGGGCGTTTCCCGCATTACGGATTCGACCGCCACAAAGGGTATTCGACCGAGCAACACATTGCCGCATTACGGATTCATGGAATCTCCGAAGTACATCGCCGAAGTTTCGCGCCAGTTAGGGAATCGATAACAAACTTCGGGGCTTCGGGCGGGTCGTAGATAATCGCGGGAATTTCTCGGCACCCGCCGCTCATCCGATATTCTTTCATTGACTCCGTGTCAGTGCGCTAACCGGGCTCATATGCCCCGGATAAGTGATAGCGTCCCGGCCACGGTGGAATCACTGGAGCGGGGCAAAAAACTGGAAAGGAACTAATATTAGACCATAATCACTAACAAGTGATTGGCACTTCAGGAGCTGGACTGAAGTTAAAATGGCGGGTCTGGAGCCTTCTTGGGCGGCGTGCAGGAAGTCTTGCGACCTTATTTATATCCCTGTAATCCATTAAAGCTAGATAAAATATATATGCGCATCGAAAAAGATACCGTGGTCTCGCTAACTTATGAATTATCCGATTTGACCGGCCAGGTAATGGAAAAACCCGGCTCCCCGATCAGCTACTTACACGGGGGATATGACGGCATTTTTCCGATGGTCGAGGAAAAGCTGCATAGCCAAGAGGTAGGCTACAGTTGCTCGGTTTTAATGGAGCCGGAAAACACATTTGGGGAATACGACAGCGAGTTGGTGCGGGTGGAGCCTCGCAGTCTTTTTCCCGATAATGTGGAGGTCGGGATGCAGTTTGAAGGCGGCGAAGAAGGTTCAGATGACGCGTTGATTTATACCGTGACGGATATTGCGGAAGACAAAGTGGTAGTGGACGGCAATCACCCGTTAGCGGGGATCACCTTGCGTTTCGACTGTACCGTTACGGAAGTACGCCCAGCCACAGCCGAAGAACTGGCACACGGTCATGTCCATGGCGCACATGGGCACGAGCATTGATAATTACCCCCGGGGCGTCCGGAAAAATCGTCGCGGACCTATGCAGGGGTAAGATGATCCCGTCAGGGCGGGTCCTTTTCTGCTGCGTTTTTTAGGGCGTAGAGGGTGTCCAGCGCTTGCTTCGGGCTCAACTCGTCCGGGATAACCGTGCGCAGCAGCGTAAAAACCGGATGCTGCGGCCGCGTTTCCCGGGTTTCCAAAGTTTTTCCTGTTTCAAAGCCAGCAGGCGCGGCGTCCGAAAACAGGTCCCTCTGCGGATGCTTCCCAATTGTTTCTTTCTCAAGTTTTGAAAGATATTGTCTCGCCATTTTGATGACCGGAGCCGGCACGCCGGCCAGCGCAGCCACCTGAAGACCGTAGCTTTGGCTCGCGGGGCCCTCATCCACGGCATGCAGAAACACGATATGATGCTTGTGTTCGACCGCGCGCAGATGCACGTTGGCCACTTGCGCGAACTCCTCGGCAAGCTGGGTCAGTTCAAAATAGTGTGTCGCAAATAGCGTATAACTTCCGTTCGTTTCCAGCAGATACCGGGCAATTGCCAAAGCAAGCGCCAAGCCGTCAAAGGTGGATGTGCCTCGTCCTACCTCATCCATTAATACCAGGCTTTGTGAGCTGGCATTGTGCAGGATGTTGGCGGCCTCGTTCATTTCCAGCATGAAGGTGGAGCGTCCTCCAGCCAGATCATCGGAGGCCCCGATTCGCGTAAAAATCCGGTCCAGCGTGCCGAAACGGGCGCTCCTCGCAGGAACGAAACTACCGCAATGGGCGAGCAGTGCAATCAGCGCGGCTTGCCGCATATACGTCGATTTTCCGCCCATATTGGGCCCGGTAATGACGAGCATCCGCCGTGCCTGATTGCCATGGCAGGCGCCAAGGCGTAAATCGTTTGCGACGAAATTCTCCACCTGTCTTTCTACTACAGGATGCCGGCCCGCCTCAATTTCAATAACCGTATCATCAGTAAATACCGGCAAGGTGTAATCCAGCGCAAGCGCGCGCTCGGCGAACGTCGCAAGGACATCCAGTTCTGCGGCGCTTTGCGCCACCTCCTGCAAATGGGGGATGTGGGGCGTAAGCAGGTTCAGCAATTTACCATATAGGAATTTTTCCCGCTCCAGAGCAAGACCCTGGGCCGACAGCGCCCTATCCTCGAAGGCCTTGAGCTCGGGGGTGATGTAGCGTTCTGCATTCTTCAGTGTCTGCCTTCGACGATAGTCGGCGGGAATCTTATCGCTGTGGGCGTGCGTTACCTCGATATAAAAACCGTGCAATCGGTTATATTCCACTTTGAGGCTGGGTATTCCGGATCGCGCCTTTTCCTGTTCCTCAAGTTGAAGCAGAAATTCACCACAGTTGTTTTGTATCGCGCGCAGTTCATCCAGTTCCGCATCATAGCCATCAGCAATTACACCGCCTTCGCGCAGCACGACCGCTGGCTCCTCACGCAAAGCTTTTTCCAGTAACGCCGGCAGCACCGCGTCAGGCATCATTTTTTTCGCCAGCATGGCGATATGTTCGCTGGCGAAACCCCTGACTTCGGCAATAATCGCGGCCGTTTGAGGCAACTGTTTGAGGCTCTCGCGCAATCCCGACAGATCTCGTGGCCGAGTCGATTTTAGCGCGATGCGGGCAGTAATGCGCTCAATGTCCGCTACCCGTTTAAGGGAAGCACGCACACTGAGATACGGCCCGGACCCTGCTTCGCCCATTAAATACGATACGGCCTCCAACCGGTTCTGGATCGCTGCCCGGTCGCGAAGTGGGTGATGCAGCCAGTGCTGCAACAACCGGCTGCCCATATTGGTCGAGCAGGTATCGAGCAGTGCTAGCAAGGTGGGCGAGGGATCGCCGAGTATGGTTTCGGAAATTTCGAGATTGCGGCGAGTGGCGGCATCCATGCGCAGATAGGCGCTCTCCCGCTCCACCCGCAGTGCGGAAATGTGCGCAAGGCTGGTACCCTGCGTGAGGCGCGCGTATTCAAGCAACGCGGCTGCAGCGCCCAGTGATGCATGCAAACCCTCGCAACCGAAACCCGAAAGATCATGCGTGCCGAATTGCCGGGAGAGAATGCGCTCGGCCGCCTCGACATCGAATTGCCAGAAGGGCAGGCGTTTAAGGCACATTTTCTTGAACACGCCGTCGCCATTGACCATGTCAACGCTATCGGGTGAATCTGGCAAGAGAACTTCCGCAGGCTTCAGGCGCTCTAGCTCCCCTGCCAGGTTACCGGGTTTGGTTTCCATCACGCAAAATTTGCCACCCGCCAGATTGAGCCAGGCCAGCCCCAGGATTGACTCGTGCAGGTGCAACGCAACGATAACGCTTTCGCGTTTTTCTTCCATCAGGGCGGCGTCGGTCAGCGTCCCAGGGGTGATGATGCGCGTGACCTGCCGCTCAACGGGACCCTTGGCGGTTGCCGGGTCGCCGATCTGCTCGCAGATCACCACCGATTCCCCCAGCCTGACGAGTTTCGCCAGATACTGATCGGCTGAATGATAAGGCACGCCTGCCATCTTGATTGGCTCTCCGGCGGACGTGCCCCGCCGGGTGAGAGTGATGTCAAGCAGCCGGGCGGCTTTCTCCGCGTCGTCGAAAAAAAGCTCGTAGAAATCCCCCATGCGGTAGAACATCAGCATGTGCGGGTGCTGGGCCTTGATGCGCAGGTATTGCTGCATCATGGGAGTGTGCGCGGCGATGTCTCTCTTGTACATTTTCAAATGCTGTGGCGGAGCCGGCTATACGCTAGTATTAGCGCTCGTATCTGCCCTCGTTTAGGCATCAGGGCCCCGTATTGCCCTCCGGGTTTCGCCAGTACTCCGGAATCTCGGTCCGATACCGGCGCATTACCAAATTGGCTACCAGCCCGGTCCAGCCAGTCTGATGCGCTGAGCCTAGACCCTGGCCGGTTTCGCCATGAAAGTATTCATGGAACAGCAGGAGGTTGCCCCAGTGTGGATCGGTCTGATGAGGACTATCAATGGGGAAGTTCGGTATTACGTCGGTTTCGTCGCGGCGAAAAATATCTGCGAGCCGCTCGGCTAGCATGGTGGATGCGTATTTGAGATTAATTTCGTAGCCGTTCAAGCAGGGCGCGGGAAAGGTGAAAGCATCGCCCAGGTAACGATGCATTTTTTCGATTGCCTGAACCAGTAAATAGTTTGTTGGCATCCAGACTGGGCCGCGCCAGTTCGAATTTCCCCCAAATAGCGCGGAATCGGATTCACCTGGCACGTACTGGATGATGGCATTGCCAATGCCTGGGATATGCCCGAGGTCTTGCCCCGTGGCATGGCGCTTGGACACGCTGCGTACACCAAACTGCGAAAGGAATTCGTCTTCATCGAAAACACGTGCAAGGATTTTCACCAGCATGGCGGGAGTGACCAGTGACAACAAATGCTCTCCCCGTTCGTTGGTATCCACGGGGCAGGCGCATATGACGCTGCCATCGAACATGCCGCCCTTGTGTTTCCAAAGCAGTTCGTTAAAACGCGGGCGGCCGGCGAGCAGGCGCGCATCCACCACTTCGCATGCGAACAGGGGAATGATGCCAACCCAGGAAAAAACATTGATGCGCCGCGCGGAACCATCCGGCTGGACCACAATATCCTTGAAGAATCCATCGGCCTCGTCCCAGATGGGCACGCCCGCACCAGTATGGCCCGCAAGCGTATTGGCGATTGCCAGGAACTGGCTGTAGGATTGGACCGCGATACTCTCGTAGGCTGGGTCATCAACCGCGATTTCAAGCGCCATCAAGGTGAGCTGGAGCGAAAACATCGCCATCCAGCCGGTGGCATCGGCTTGCTTCAGCGTGTAGCCCGCCGGCAACGGCTGCGAACGGTTGTACACCGAGATATTGTCAAGCCCGAGAAATCCGCCCTCAAATACATTCATGCCGGTGACGTCGTTGCGGTTGATCCACCAGGTATGGGTAAGCAAGAGCTTGTGCAACACGCGCTTGAGAAAAGCCGTGTCGCCCTTGCCGCGCTGCACCCGCTCCGCCCGGAACACCTTGAGCGCACTCAGTGCATGCAGAGGCGGGTTCACGTCGCCGAACGCCCACTCGCAGGCAGGAATCTGTCCGTCCGGGTGCAGATAATTTTCCCGTAGCAGCAGCTCCACCTGATCCTTCGCAAAGTCGATGTCGATGAGCGCCATGACAGTGCAATGAAACGCAAGATCCCACGCAGCGAACCAGGGATACTCCCATGCGTCGGGCATCGAGATGACATCCTTGGCATTGAGGTGGCGCCAGTCGTGGTTGCGCCCATATTGTCTCGAAGATGGCGGCGTCGCCTCGTCTCCTTTCAGCCACGTGGATACATCATAATGATAGAACTGCTTGTTCCAGATCATTCCCGCCAGCGACTGGCGGAGAATGCGGTGATCCTGAGCCGTGGCTTCGGGCAGCAGTGACGTAAAAAAAGCATTTGCCTCACTGAGGCGCTGGGCCAAAATTTCTTCATGAAAAGCAAATGGCTCAGACTTGGGTAGAGCTGACAAGACCAATGTGATGGCAGCCGTTTGACCCGGCGCGACGGTGAGTTTGTGAACCGCGCCAAATTTGGTTCCCTGCTGCTGCGGATTGACTGCAGTCCGTTCTCCATTGACGAGATACCGATGAAACGCGTCCTTCACATAAGGCGCCGCGTTTGCCAGGCCCCACAACCGCTCGTTGTTGGTCTCATTTTCGGTATAAAGCCGGTCTGCCTGCTGCGCCCCGTAGAGATAATACCGGCCCAGCATCGGGTGTGCCGCGGCAACCGCCCAAGCCGCGCCATCTGGCGGCGGTATGGCATTCAGAAGCGGCTTCTCCCCACTTTTTTCCCGCCACGACCAGTCATTGCGAAACCATAACTGGGGCAACAGCCATAGGGAGCTTTCATCAGGTCCCCGATTCGTGGCCACGATTTGAATGCATAGTTCCTCGGTGGATGCCTTGGCGTAAAAAACCTCGATGTCCCAGTAACGCCCCTCAGCAAACGACCCGCTGTCAATCAAGCTGAACGGCGGATCGCGGCGGGAACGGCGCCCGTTTTCTTCCATTAACCGGTCGTAGGGGAAGGCGCATTGAGGATATTTGTAAAGATAATGCAGCCATGCATGCGAGGGGGTGGCGTCCAGGTAGAAATAGCATTCTTTCACGTCCTCCCCATGGTTCCCCTGCTTGCCAGTCAAACCGAAGGCGCGTTCTTTAAGGATAGCGTCATGGCCGTTCCACAACCCCAGGCCGAAACAGAGCCGTTGAGCCTCATCCGAAATACCGCCCAGGCCGTCTTCATTCCAGCGATAGGCGCGAGAGCGGGCCTGGTCGTGATCGAAATAGCCCCAGGCATTGCCATCGGGACTGTAGTCTTCCCGAACGGTGCCCCAGGCGCGCTCGGAGAGATAGGGTCCCCACAGGCGCCAGTTCTCAGCATGGTATCGCTGATTGTTCAGCCTTTGCCGTTCCGGATTTGGCTGAGTGGTCATTCCCTGATTTCTCCTTCTTTGGTCTTGCCAGTTCTGTCTCCGCACCAGTTGACCCGGAGGTGGCGGGCCCCGCCACGCTTCAGGCGCGTATACGCTGCTCGCGATTCATGAGTCGATCGTGAACCGCCAGGCAAACTGCCCGGCCAAGCTTTGGCCGAGCCTGAGCTACTAATTATGCTGCTCGCTGCTTGCCTTCAAGGTTTCAGTCAAATGTGGGGCAATGATTTGCAGCAACTGGCCGAAGATTCTCGGGTTGCCCGCCACGATGTTTCCGTTGCGCATGTAAGTATCATTGCCTTCCATATCGCCCACCAAGCCTCCAGCCTCGGTAATAAGCAGGCAACCGGCAGCCATATCCCATGGCGATAACCCGAATTCCCAGAAACCGTCGTAACGTCCAGCCGCTACGTAGGCCAGATCCAGTGCGGCAGAGCCGGGACGCCGGATGCCGGCGGCTTTAGGCATGATGTCCTTAAAGATGGACAGGTAGGCTTCGGCATGCGTGAAATCGCGAAACGGAAATCCGGTGCCGATCAGGCAGTCGCCGAGTTTGTCACGCTTACTTACGCGCAAACGGTGGTCGTTCAGATATGCCCCACGTCCGCGGCTGGCAGTAAATAGTTCGTTCGCGGAAGGGTTGTAAACCACTGCCTGGGTCAGGAGATTTTTGTGCATTAGCCCAATCGAGACCGAATAGTGAGGAAAGCCATGAAGAAAATTCGTCGTGCCGTCGAGTGGATCGATAATCCACTGGTACTCCGACTTGCTCGCATCGCCTTGAGCGCCGCTCTCTTCTGCTAAAATGGCATGATCCGGATAGGCATCGCGCAGGATGTCAATAATGGCTTCTTCAGCCGCTCCGTCCACCTCACTGACAAAATCGCTGTGGGCTTTGCGCGATACATGCAGCAAATCGAGATTCTGCGCAGCACGGTTGATAATACCGCCGGCGCGACGTGCGGCTTTTACCGCAATGGTGAGCATAGGATGCATTGGCTGGCTTCAAATTTTAAAGGAGTGCGAATTTTAATATGAATCCCTCCTATCCGCTTGATAAAGTCCGCATAGTGTTAAGCCATCCCAGCCATCCGGGCAATATCGGTGCCGTGGCCCGCGCGATGAAAACGATGGGCCTGGATTCTCTCTACCTCGTGAATCCCAAGACTTTCCCCGACAAGGAAGCGGAACGGCGAGCTGCCGGCGCGTGGGAGATACTGAACAGCGCGACTGTTTGCGTAAATCTTGACCAGGCTTTGAGTGGCACTGTCCTCGCAGCGGCGGTTACTGCTCGTCCCCGCGATCTTTCCCATGAGGTTTTCGATGCTCGCCGCGGGGCGCTGGAATTGATCGGTCACGCGCGGCAAAGCCGGGTGGCAGTCGTTTTCGGCACGGAAATGTCCGGACTTACCACATCCGAAGTCACCAAATGCCACCTTGTCGTGCATATTCCCGCCAATCCAGACTACTCCTCGCTAAACCTCGCCAGCGCAGTGCAGGTAATGACGTACGAGTTGCGGATGGCGCTGGCGCAGCCTGCCTCTTTTTCTCCATCGATTGGCCCGGCGGCGGCATTCGAAGAGATCGAACTGCTTTACCAGCACCTTGAGCGAGTCGCGATTAGCACCGGCTTGCTCGATCCTCGCGAGCCCAAGCGTTTGATGCAGCGGATACGTCGATTGTTCGCCCGCGCCCGGCTCGAAAAAGAAGAAGTGAACATTTTGCGCGGGGTTCTCGGTGCATGTGAAAACCGTATGCGAGCCCACGAGCCTGTCGCAAAGGGCAGTTCGATCAAGTCTAGTGCGCATAAAGGCGGGAAGCTACAAGAAAGTTAACCCTACGCCCGGATCCAGTTCAATTTCCTGAACAAAATAGTTGACCGTCGTAGAGGGGCTTTATATACTTGACTAGCCTTGTCGGGTATTAAGCCACTGATCCGGTATTTTCCAGCCATATTTCACGAGAGCACGGTATGAATACTTATTGGAGCGTAAAATGCGATTGACGACCAAGGGACGTTTTGCGGTAACTGCAATGATTGATCTTGCCTTGCACAGTGCCGATGGGCCAGTAACGTTGGCGGGTATAAGCGAAAGGCAGAAAATTTCGCTATCTTATCTGGAACAACTATTCGGCAAGTTGCGGCGCAACAAGCTGGTGGGCAGTGTCAGAGGGCCTGGTGGCGGCTATTGCCTGACAAAACCGATGAATGAAGTGTCGGTCGTAGACATCATCCTCGCCGTGGATGAGCCGATTGATGCGACTCAGTGCGGGGGGAAGGAAAATTGTCTAAATGACCAGCGGTGCATGACTCACGACCTATGGGCGAATCTCAATGCCAGAATAAGAGATTATCTTGCGCTGGTAACGCTCGAGCAGTTGGTTTCGAACCCCAAGGTGCAGGACATTGCTGTATTACAGGATATGAGAGCATGCAAGCCCGATGAAACGGCTTTGGCTTGATTGACAGGGTATGAAATACCAGAAATCAAGTTTCGCTTGCATAGTTATCCCAGAGTAGCAGACGCGATGACAGCGCGACGGCAGCAGGTGGACAGGGCGATGACTTACGCATATTTTGATCACAACGCGACAACCGGGGTGGATGACGCCGTGCTGGAGGCGATGATGCCGTATTTCCAGAATGATTTCGGCAATCCTTCAAGTCGCCATGCGCCCGGCAGGACGGCGCGTCTCGCGGTCGATCTTGCGCGTGAGCAGGTGGCGGATTCGGTCGGGGTGCAGCCGTCACAAGTCATCTTTACCAGTGGCGGCTCCGAGGCCAACAACTTGTTTATCCAAGGCGCCGCCGGGTACCTAAAGCCGACGTGCATCGTGGTAAGTTCAATCGAACACCCGTGCGTGATGCGAACGGCTCAGGATCTTGCGCGTGGCCGCGATAGAGGCTGGAATTTACGCCGCCTGGACGTTGATAAGCTGGGACTTGTGGATACGGAAGATGTTGACCGGGCTATACTCGAAGAACAGCCGGGTCTGGTATCCATCATGCTAGCGAACAACGAGACCGGCGTTATTCAGGATGTGGCCGCGATTGCAGAGAAATTCCGGGTGCGAGGGGCATGGGTACATACCGACGCGGTGCAGGCATTAGGAAAAATTCAAGTGGATTTTTCTTCGCTCAGGGTCCATGCGATGACGATTTCCGGGCATAAGATTTACGGACCCAAGGGCGCCGCGGCGCTGATCATAGATAAACGGCTCCTGCTCAAGCCGCTCATCCACGGGGGCGGGCACGAGCACGGCATGCGGTCGGGCACGGAAAATGTTCCGGCCATTGTCGGTTTCGGCGTTGCCTGCGGCCTGGCGAAAAAACGAATGGCTGAAATGGCCGCACGAATTTCGGAAATCCATGGGCGGTTGGAGCAGGGCTTGCTGGAGATGGGTGCTGTAATCTTCGGCCTGGGCGCCTCCCGTTTACCCAACACTTGTTATTTCGCCTTGCCCGGGATTGAAGGCGACACGCTGGTCGTTCGTCTTGACAAGGCCGGTTTCGCGGTAGCGAGCGGCGCCGCATGCTCAAGCGTGAATCCCGGCCGCAGCCACGTCCTGGAAGCTATGGGGGTGGAACCGGACCTCGCACGTTGTGCGGTTCGCGTAAGCTTGGGCAACAGCAACTCCCCGGCGCAGGTGGAGAGTTTCATTCATGCTGTAAGCAGTGTGGCACAGGAATTGAGGCGAATGAACTCGGTCACGGTTTGATACTGGGCCATAGCACGGGCCTGCCCCGGCACATCGCCAGCCGCCTGTTAGATAGCATCTGCAGGTGATTTTGCTGCCAAGACGCGATTATCTCTTTACTCTTTAAATAGTCTCCAAGTAATATCGAGGTATTTTCCGCACATCCTCTTACGAGCCGTAAGACGATGTGCTCCGCTGCACCATTTCCCTTGAGCCATGTTGAAAAACAACTATCTTACAACGGCCTTGCTTCTTTTCTGCGTAATGCTGTTTTCGGGTTGCGCCACCATGCGCGCCAACGACAAGAACGCCGAGTCGTTCGAGACGCTTGATCCCTACGAGAACGTCAACCGTAAGTCCTATATATTCACCGATGTCGTTGACCGGAAAATCCTTGAGCCAATAGCGGATTACTACATCGAGTATGTGCCTGATCGCATGCGACGCTCGATTGGTCATTTTTACGACAACCTTCTCTACCCCAACGTGGTTCTGAACGTGTTTTTGCAGGGCAAGATGCGGCAGGGGATGGAGGATACCCTGCGATTTTTGGTCAATTCTTCCGTCGGTGTGGCTGGGCTCTTCGATGTGGCTTCGCGCATGGGTCTGCCCTCCCACGACGAGGATTTTGGACAAACACTTGGGGTATGGGGTATGGACGCCAAAACCTATATATTTATCCCTTTGCTCGGGCCCAGCAGTGACCGGGACGTGTCTGGTATTCCCGTCGCTGTAGTTGCTAATCCCCTGTTTTGGGCCGGCTGGTTTGCAGCAGGTGTAGGTGCGCCGGTTACCATACCGCTTTCCGTGCTCGGCGTCATTGACAAGCGCGCGAGGCTATCCGGTCCCATGCGCATCCGTGACGAAGCCGCCTTGGAGCCCTATCTGTTCGTGCGCGATGCTTACCTGCAACAGCGCAAGCATTTGATCTATGATGGAAACCCGCCGCCCGACGTTTACGACGATCCCGCGGAGGAAGCTGCTCCCGGCGGGTTCTCGGATGTCAAGACTCAATGAGGGGCCAAAAGCTCGGTAAAAGTACGTACATCGTTAATAATCAGTTCGCAGCTTAGATAGTTCCGTTTGCGCCGGCGGGGGTGATCGTGTTGCTTTTGTAATAAATGTTACGAATTGACGAGTACGAACATGACCGAACCCGACTCACGAGTTGTGTCTACCCTCCCCGCGCCCAGTCTCGTTCGTCTAACGCATTTCATTTATCTCTTGCATGCATTCAGCATCTTAATGGGCATACTGGGGCCGGCGCTCATCATTACCGCGTTTCTCACCGGCTGGCCATCCATCATCGCTGTGATCATCAACTACGTAAAGCGCGATGAGGTGCGCGGGACCTACCTCGATTCGCATTTTGGCTGGCAGATAAGAACATTCTGGTACACCTTGCTTTGGCTGGTGATCGCCGCCATGCTTTTCGCCACTGTGATCGGCATTCCGCTTGGGTATATTCTGTTGGTGGGCGCGGGAATCTGGGTGACATACCGCATCCTGCGCGGATGGATGGCACTCAATGACGGAAAACCCATGCCGGTCTGAACTCATCTCATCCGACTGCCCCAGCTGTTCGCGACAGTTACGCCACAGGGCGATGCCTTCTTCGCCCCCACCATTCCGCGTCTTTTCTATTTTGCCTGCTCTGCGTCATAGCTTGGTGCACCCTTATGTGAAGCCCCGAACAGACCGCAAAACTAATTCTCATTAAAATTCTTCTTATCTTCATTTTCGCGGGAATGAAGGCTAACGAAGGCTCTGGAGAACCGGAGGGAAGTATCATTATTTAAGCACTTTCGCCGTTGGTGACTGCATATGTGCTACGGCTGATATTTAGGTCCAACAATGTCACCGCCTCACAGTCCGCCTCGAAGTCCACCTCAGAGTCCACCTCAGAGTCCACCTCAGAGTCCAAAGCAGAATAGAGTGCTGGCCGCATTGCCTCTTCTGAGCTACACGCGCTTGCTGCCTCTTCTCGATTATGTGTCGATGCCCGCGGGTCACGTGGTCTATGATCCGGCTCGCCCAATCCGGTATTTATATTTCCCCACGTCGTGCATTGTTGCGCAGTTGTATGAAATGGAAAACGGCGCCTCCACCCAGACCGGAATCATTGGCACTGAAGGGTTGACGGGCATTTTTGCGCTCTTTGGCGATGAAACGAGCCCTGGGCGCGTAGTGGTGCAGAGTACGGGCAACGCTTTTCGCATCAAAACAGCTTTGATAAAGAGCGAGTTCGACGGGTGCGCTGAGTTGCGCAGTCTTGTCTTGCGTTTCACGCTCGCGTTAATGGTTCAGACGGAGCAACTGGCAGTCTCTAATAGATACTATACCGTAGACGAGCAGTTGAGCCATTTCCTGCTGATGAGTCTGGATCGCTTGTCAGGCAATGAACTGCATATAACGCATGAACAAGTCGCGATTATGTTGGGAGTGCGGAGGGAAAGCGTAACGGTGGCTGCGCAAAAGCTTCAGCTGGCCGGCGCCATCAATTGCAGACGCGGCCATCTCGCGGTATTGGACAGACGGCAGATCGAGGCCAGCGCGGGCGAGAATTACCAAGTGGTAAAGAGGGAGTACGAGCATCTGCTCGAATTTTACGCCTCGTCCGGAGGTCAGTTATCTCAAGCGGACGGAAGCGCATTAAAGAGATGTGTGCAATAAGCCACCCACCCGCTGCCTTCGTCTCTTTCGCATTACGTCGAGTTTAAGCCCCGCCACCTATAACCAGTACGAGTAGTTCGAAACGCGGGTTTGGGAAACTAAAGTGTGCGCTTGCGAACAGACTGGTTTTGCTCGTACGTGCGATTATTCGGAACATCGGCCCCGCCTCGCTACATTCCGACCGAGCGCAAGCTCAAGGTCTGGCGTAATTAGCATGGGAGCAGCGGTGTTCAAGACCAGATATGGAGAAACCATGAAAAAAATAAATGTCCTGATACTAAGTATGGGGCTGGCTGGCCTTGGCACGGGAATGAACAGTGCCTTAAGTCAAACCGGCCAGAACGAGAACGCTCCGGGAGCGAGTACGTCATCCAGCGACGCGGTTCTCAACGCGCAAACGGTTCGTGAGGTACCCGCGACGCGGCCGGAGCAGAAAAAAAATGAGCACGACCGTTCGAACGCATTTGACGCTCAGAATGCCCTGCCTTCCTCCCCTGCGTTCAATAACCAACCCGATAAGGGAAAGGTATCGGGGTTCGATTTCGTTCGCGACCCATTAAATGCAAAGAAGCCGATGCAGACTTTCGAAGAAACGATGAAGGCCGACATCGCCGACCGCCCCAAGGTCATGAAAACTCAGCAGGAGCTGCTCCTCCGGCGCTATGACCTGACTCCCCGGCTGGATAAAGAGGCCAAGATGACGCGCGGCAAGCCGTTGCCGGTGGGGCCCACTGCGCGGCTATCGGCCGGACTGAGCTGGGAAAGACTGGCCGCCATGTCGCCTGCGGAAATACGCAGCAAGAACGTATTCCCTTATCCGTCTCTACCGCACCCGAAGCAGGCCACCGGCGGCCAGGTCTTTCCCCAGATGCAAACCAAAATGTTCCCACGGCTGGAGCGATTTGATGTTGAATTCGACCTGCCGGACGCATTCCTGCCGGAATTTCCTCCTGCTATCTTTCTTCAGAACCGTCCTGAACTCGGCGACGTTTCACGGGGCGAGGTTGTATCCATAAACAATTTCTACCGTCTCTTCAAGGATATTGTCACCCCGGTCCAGCTCAACGGACTCCAGATGCTGCTTACGCCCCTGCCGCAGGAGGAATTCAATCCTACCGACGACCGCAAAAGCGCGCAAGCCAGCCTGGGTGTAACATGTTTTGATTGCCATGTGAACGGTCATACCACGGGGCAGTTTCACCTCAGCCCCGATATCCGGCCGCAGGAACGGCGTTTTCGCCTGGACACAACCAGCTTGCGCGGGCTGTTCAACCAGCAAATCCATGGTTCTAAGCGAAGCTTGCGTTCGGTGGAAGATTTCACCGAATTTGAGTTCCGCACTGCGTATTTCAACGGCGATCCAATCCACGCCATGAAAAAAGGCTTTCCGGTGATTGATCGCATTCACGTCAGTCATATGGCGCAGTTCCAGAATATGCTGGATTTTCCGCCTGCGCCAAAATTGGACAGCCGAGGACGGCTCGACCCCACCAAAGCCACGGAAAAGGAACTGCGAGGCGAGAGGGTTTTCTTCGGTAAAGGGCAGTGTTCAAGTTGTCACCAGCCCCCGGCGTTTCTTGATCATCAAATGCACGACCTGAAACTCGAACGTTTCGTGAACGAGCCAGGAGATGGACCGATGAAAACATTTACATTGCGCGGCATAAAGGACAGCCCGCCGTATCTTCATGACGGCCGCCTGCTCACCCTCGAAGATACCGTTGAATTTTTTAACCTGGTGCTACAGCTCAAGCTGACGGATGAGGAGAAAGCGGAACTGGTTGCCTATATGCGACAACTCTAGTGAGTAACCAGTTCTTGCAGAGCATCAGCGCCGCAAATCGACGCATTACAAGGCTATCAGTCGTACGACCAAATCAGGAGAGATCACCCATGAGCAATTCCGCCACACCTCTAGCTGCAGACCGAAAAGAAGTCGTTTCAATCAATACTACGTCATCCATCCGCAAATCACCCAAAGTGGTGCGCAAGGCGGTCTTTCCTGTGGCCGGTCTGGGCACCCGCTTCCTCCCCGCGACAAAAGCGGTGGCCAAGGAGATGCTGCCCATCGTAGACCGGCCCTTGGTTCAATACGCTGTCGATGAAGCGGCGGCAGCCGGTATTGAAGAGATCATCTTTGTGACTCATCGCAGCAAGCGGAGCATTGAAGATCACCTTCACCGGTCAATGGAGCTCGAAACCGAGTTGGCCTCACAGGGGAAGCATGCCTCGTTGAAAATGTTGAGGCAGCTGATGCCCAAGGGCGTCCGTTTTAGTTTTGTCCGCCAGGAAGAGCCAAGAGGGCTGGGACATGCTATTCAGTGTGCGCGTCATTTGGTGGGCAACGAACCCTTCGCGGTGCTGCTTCCGGACGATTTGATGGATGGGCAGCCTCCAGTGCTGGCCCAGATGATCTCCCAGTATGAGCAAGTTCGCAGTAGCCTTGTGGCGGTGCGGACCGTGTCGCGGGAAGAGACTCGCCGTTACGGGATAGTCGACGCCTATGGTGAGGATGGTAGTAGCCGCAGTATGAAGATCCGCGGCGTAGTGGAGAAACCCTCACCTGAAGCAGCCCCCTCTAACATGGCGATCGTCGGGCGGTATATCCTTTCCCCCACAATCTTCGATTGCATTGAGAGCCTGGATCCAGGTATAGGAGGAGAAATACAGCTTACCGACGGAATCGCGCGTCTTCTAAAATTGGAACAGGTGATGGCTTACCGTTATCAAGGCAAGCATTATGATTGCGGAAGCAAGGTGGGGTTTTTAGAGGCGACAGTAGCGTTCGGCCTGAAGCATCCGGAAGTAGGCAGCGAGTTTCGTGACATATTGCTTCGAATGGGTCGTCAGCTTTTGCAAGAAGAGCCGAGCAATTCTGATTTCGTCGACGAGGTCGAGGCGCATCCAGCCATATTGAAAACCGCGTGAAAATGAATCTCCAAGTCTAGTCGGGGCGCGGTCGGAGCACAGACCGCCCCGAGGACGATCTGAGATAACTCAATAGCGTGGCTTAGCTTAAAAGCCCTCACGCTCCCGCGGTTCAGCCGCCTGCGTTAGTGTTACTTGTAGTTTGGGGACTTTCAACCCCGATTCTGGAGGCCATCATCTCTCCGAAACGGACTGGTCGGCCGGGTTTCCAAAGCCGATTGAAAACCAGCTTGTTTTTGGGAAACAACATTATCACGGTTGAGCCGAGCTGGAACCGACCCATTTCTTCACCTTTCTCAAGCACCACATTCTGAGAATCAGAGCCGTATTGCCACTGCCGTACCTCGCCTGAACGGGGAGGGTTTACGACGCCATGCCACACAGTTGATATACTGCCTACGATCGTTGCGCCCACAAGGACGATTACAAATGGCCCCTCATCTGATTCAAATACGCAGATCACGCGTTCGTTGCGCGCAAAGAGACCCGGGACGCCGCGAACTGTGATCGGATTTACCGAGAACAACGAACCCGGAACATGCACCATGCGGATCAGTCTGCCCTTGCACGGCATGTGCACTCGATGGTAGTCCTTCGGGCTCAAATATACGGTTGCGAAATTCCCCCCGTAAAAATTTGCCGCGAGTTCCTTATCGCCGCCCACTAGCGCGGTGGTGGAATAATTGTGGCCTTTCGCCTGGAAAATTTGATCGCCCGAGATGACACCAAGCTGGCTTACTATCCCGTCCGCCGGGCATATATAGTCGGCCTCAGCGATAGGGCGCTTTTCTGCCCGTAATGCGCGCGTGAAAAAATCATTAAATGTCCGATAGCTGTGTATATCGGGATTGACCGCTTCCTCCATATCCACATCGTAATGCTCGACGAACCTTCGGATAATGAAAGTCGTAATTCGACCGGCATCAGCGTTCGCAATTTGCCCGGCCAATGCGGTCATGGCCCGCTTTGGCATCAGGTATTGCGGAAAAACGGAGAAGGAAGGGCTGGACAATTTAGGCATCCGTTAAATACGGGGCATTATAATGGTTTGGCTTGCGGTCGTCTTGACCCCTGATGGATGAAACATTCACTAGAAAGGTTGAATGACCCTATTTCGAAGTGGTAATCTGGTCCCATACCCCGTTACCCCCTTGTGCGGCCAACCCTCACGCACCGCTAGGCGCTTTCCTAACCCTCTTGTGCTGTTAACCTGGATTTATGACACGATCCGATGAAGAAAAATCCCCGCGGGATGATGGTTCGCCGCGCTCCGATTCCTGGTTCACGGAAAGCGAACTACCAGACGCGGGTTTATTGGAAGGCCCCGCCAAAGCAATTGAACAGCCACTGTTTCCCATTATTGGGGTGGGTGCTTCTGCGGGAGGGGTGGAAGCGTTACAGATTCTGTGCCGTTCTCTTCCCTCGACTATCGAGGCGGCTTACGTTGTCGTGGTGCATCTCGCTCCGGATCACGAGAGCCAACTGGCGAGTATTTTGGCAAAAAGCACCACGATGAGCGTTGTACAGGTGGTAAGCGACATGACCGTCGAGGCGGGCATGGTATACGTTATTCCGCCCAATCATTACCTGATATTGCAACGCAATACCTTACATCTCGAGCTAATGCCCCAGCCTCGCCCACACCCGCGGGCAGTCGACCGCCTTTTCATATCGCTTGCCGAAGAACAGCAGGACAGGGCCATCTGCATAGTACTAACGGGGGCTGACCATGATGGCACCGTCGGCCTAAAAGCCATTAAAGCGGCCGGTGGTATGGTCATCGCCCAACTCCCTGGAACCGCGCAACACCCGTCGATGCCGACGAGCGCTATTGATACCGGGCTCGTCGATTATGTATTACCAATCGAAAAGATGGGGGAAGCACTCGAGGGTTATATCAGTCGATCCCGGCTGTGGCAAACTCCGCCGTTTCACGAACCGCCAGCGGAAGAAGTCCAGGTTCTGAAAGAAATTATTTCTCTTTTATCGTCCCGAGGCGGAGGTGACTTCCGCGGATACAAGGAGGGCATGCTAATGCGGCGCACTAAGCGGCGTATGGCATTGTTGGGGCTGCCCTCGCTGGACGCCTATACAGCCTTCCTTAAAGAAAATCCCCCCGAAGTCCTCGCGCTGGGAGAGGATTTTTTGATCAAGGTCACAGAATTCTTTCGTGAACCCGCGGCATGGAACGCGCTGGAGCAAGAGGTCATACCAAAGATAGTGGAAACTTTAAGCCCCGGCCAGCCCCTGCGGATCTGGGTAGCGGGCTGTGCCAGCGGTGAAGAAGCGTATAGCATGGGCATCGCCTTGCTCGAATTCATAAGCAAGGGGGGGCTGGACATCAAAGTGAATATCATTGGCTCCGACCTCGACTACCCTGCACTTGAGACGGCGCGGGGCGGCAGCTATCCGGAAAGCATTACTACGGTTTTAAAGCCGAACCTCCTGGCGCGGTATTTCGTAAGAACCGAGACAGGACGGTTCGCAGTGCGAAAAGAACTGCGGGAACGCGTCATGTTTTCCCAGCACAACATTATTGCCGACCCGCCATTTTCCCATATGCACTTGATCAGTTGCCGAAATCTCCTGATTTACCTCAAGCCCGAAGTTCAGGACAAACTGCTGCGCATGTTTCATTTCGCGCTAAATCCGGAGGGATATCTTTTTCTCGGAAAATCCGAAACAGTTGGAGAGTGCCACGAGCTTTTTACACCGATGGACCGGCAGCATCGGATCTACCGCGCCTTGCCAATGAAGCGCAAGGTGCCTGTCAAGCTGCCGCTGATTGCTGAGACCTCCCCCACACGGCCCAGCATTGCAGAGGGGCAGGCGCCTCGGGTGGCTCATGCTGAACTGGTGCGCGAACTCCTGCTTAAGCAGCGGTCGGCGACAGCAGTTCTGATCGATCGGGACGGGCAGGTGTTGTACTTTTATGGTCCGACGCGTGAATTCATATGGCACCCGGAAGGGACAGCAACGCGGGATTTACTCTCGATGGTATCCGACGAGATGCGCATGGCTCTGCGGGCGATCATTCACTCCGTGCGCAAAGAAGACAAACCCGGCGAGATCGTGCTACCGCCGAATCCGGGGCCGCAAGGAATCGAGCGTCAGTTGCGTATCAGAGCCATCAAGGCGGGGGAAGAGAGCGGGGGTCTGGTACTCATTACGTTCGAGCATGAGAATGTGGGCATGGCGTCGAACCAGGCGGTCAGCGATACGGAGTCGTGGGCAAGGCGTCAGCTTGAGGACGACCTGCGCATGACGAGGCTGGACCTGGAAGCGTCCATACAGGCACTCGAGGCGAATAATGTCGAGCTTCGGATCGCCCATGAAGAGGCGTTATCAATGAACGAGGAGCTTCAGTCCGCCAACGAGGAACTGGAGACATCGAAAGAAGAACTGCAATCGGTCAATGAAGAGCTGAGCAGCGTCAATTCTGATCTGGAGCGAACCGTCGGACAACTCCAGATAGCCAACGACGATCTGGCCAATCTGCTGGCAAGTAGCGAATTTCCCATTCTTTTTCTCGATAGCGAACTTAAAATCAAACGGTTCACGCCTGCCTCCCGCAAGTTGTTCAATCTCATCCCATCAGATATAGGGCGTCCGATTGGTGATCTTGCTTCAGCGCTGGAACCCGGCGATATGGTTACCCTGGCGCGGAAGGTTCAGTCGTCCCGGGTAGCAACCGAAACCGAAGTTCATACCCGCGACGGGCATTTTTACCTGCGCCGGATCTTGCCCTACTTCCTCGAGCACGATCATGTGAGCGGAGTAGTGATTACTTTTGCCCCGGTCGATATGCTCAAACAGGCGGAGCAAGAGCTCCGGGAAAGCGAGAAACGCTTCCGTACCCTTGCTGATACTGCACCCGTGTTTATCTGGATCAGCGGTCTCAAGGCATCGCTGGAATTCGTGAGCCGGCGTTTCATCGATGAGACCGGGCAAAGTGAAGAAAATTTGCTCGGCGTAAAATGGCACAGGCTCCTTTACAAGGCCGATCTGCCGGGTTACCTGAGGGCCTGCGCCGCGGCGGAAGCCGCTCGCAAGGGATATGACCATGAGTTGAGATTGCAAAAGGCCGACGGTAGCTATAGCTGGATGCGCTTTGTCGGTGTGCCGCGCTTCGAGGACGAACAACTTACGGGCTTCGTCGGCTCGAGTGTCGATATTCAATACCACAAAGACGCGGAAGAAAAGCTGCGTAACGCTGACAGACGCAAGGATGAATTCCTTGCCACCCTCGGGCATGAGCTGAGAAACCCGTTGTCTCCCATACGCAACGCGGCACAGGCCTTGCAGCTGGTTAACTCCAATGATCCCCGCATTGCTTCGGCTGGGGCGACGATCACCCGCCAGGTGGATCATATTACCCATCTGGTGGACGATTTGCTCGATGTTGCCCGGCTCACCCGGGGGACGCTCAGTTTACGGATAGCAACCGTGGATATGGGAGAGGTCATCCGTCATGCCGTGGATTCGACGAGAGCGTTAATGGATGAACGGCGGCATGAGTTGATTACGTCACTCGGGGATGCGCCGCTTCTTATTCAGGGCGACGCTGTCCGCCTTACCCAGATCATCGAAAATCTTCTCACCAACGCGGCCAAATTCACAGACGTAGGGGGCAAAATTTTGCTGGACGCCCGCCGCGAGGGTCAGGAGTTGGTGTTACAGGTGAAGGACAACGGAATCGGCATACCCGCCCGCATGCTGCCAAGAATCTTCGAGCTGTTTACGCAGGAGGAGCGCGCAGTGCGAAAGTCGAGCAGCGGCCTTGGCATCGGCCTGTCGCTGGTATCTCAGCTCGTGTCGCTGCACGGAGGTTCGATTGATGCTTTCAGCGCCGGTGCGGGCCAGGGCAGTACGTTCACACTTCGGCTTCCCGCCCTTGATATAGGGGCCGAACGACCCAAAGTCCAGCGATCCGCGCCTGCGTCCGGGGAGGGGCGTATTCTGATCGTTGATGATAATGTGGACAGCGCTGATACTATGGGCATAATAATGGCCTCGTTTGGATACGAAGTGCGGACAGCCTATGATTCCGCGTCAGCCATTGCCGAGGCCGTAGCATTTGTTCCGCAGGTCGCTTTGCTCGATTTGAGCACGCCTGAACCGGATGGCATGTCGCTGGCGGAGCATTTTCAGCAGATGCCAGAGACAAAAAAAACGCTGCTGATCGCTTACAGCGGCTACGGGCGGCAGGAGGATATTGAGAAAACAACGAAGGCAGGCTTCGCTCATCATCTGGTCAAACCGGTCGACGCCGAAACCATTCACAAGCTAATACAATCGATGATACCAGGTGAGGGATAAAATTCTGACTCGGGCGCGGGCTCACAGCGGAATCTGGGGCACTAACACGTCATGTTCTAACTTTAGCTGAGTCTGTTCTTCCTGCTGCTGCAGTTCCCACATATGGGCGTACGTTCCATGCGCCGCAAGAAGTTCTCTATGCGCGCCTCGTTCGATGATATGGCCCTTGTCCATTACCAGAATCTGGTCCGCATCGACGATTGTGGACAACCGGTGGGCAATTGTGAGGGTGGTGCGTGTTGAAGCGATGCGCTTCAGTTCTGCCTGAATCAGTTTTTCCGATTTCGAGTCCAGCGCTGAGGTGGCTTCATCGAAGATGAGAATTGCCGGTTTTTTCAGGATGGCGCGTGCAATAGCCACACGTTGCTTTTCTCCCCCCGAAAGCTTTAATCCGCGTTCTCCCACCATGGTTTCATATTTATCGGGCAGGCTTTCGATGAAATCGTAAATATGCGCCGACCTGGCCGCTTCGAAAACCTCTTCTCTGGTCGCGTCAGGGCGCCCGTAGGCGATATTGTAATAAATGCTGTCATTGAACAGGACCGAGTCCTGGGGAACGATACCAATGGCGGCGCGCAAGCTTCTCTGTGTCACCTCGCTTATGTTCTGTCCGCTTATCAGGATGCGGCCGCTGGTAACATCGTAGAAGCGGAAAAGCAGTCGCGCCAATGTCGACTTGCCCGATCCGCTGTGCCCTACCACTGCTATATTCCGGCCCGCCGGAATCTCGAAGCTCACGTCATACAAGATCTGGCGGTTGGACTCGTAGCCGAAGTTCACGCGTTCGAAACGGACGGCCGGATCCCGCAGGACAAGCTCGGCCGCGTCTGGTCTGTCTTTTATTTCCTCGTTCTCCGCGAGTAAACTGAACATTTTTTCCATGTCAGCCAGGGAATGTTTTATTTCGCGGTAAACGAAGCCCAGAAAGTGCAACGGCATGTATAGCTGGAGCATGAACGCATTGACCAGCACCAGGTCGCCCAGCGACATGGTGCCTTCGATCACCCCATCAGCCGCCAGCCAAAGCAATAAAGTGGCGCCTACCGCAATGATGGCGCTTTGCCCGGAATTCAGCGCTGCGAGGGAAGTCTGGTTGCGTATCGCCGCGGCTTCCCACTTCTCCATGTGCGCGTCATAGCGTCGCGCTTCCCATGATTCGTTGCCAAAGTACTTGACCGTCTCATAGTTCAATAGGCTGTCAATGGCCTGGGTATTCGCTTTCGAGTCCATGTCGTTCATCGTGCGCCGGAAAATCATGCGCCACTCCGTCACGGTGAGCGTAAGGGCAATATAGGCGGCCAATGTAGCGAAGATGATCACCGAAAACCAGATGTCGTATCGAGAGATTAAAATGATCGCCACCAGGCTGATTTCCAGCAGAGTCGGCAGAATATTAAACAGCATGAAATTGAGCAGGAACGAGATTCCCCTGGTTCCACGCTCTATGTCCCGTGACACCCCGCCCGTCTGGCGTTGCAAGTGGAAGCGCAGGGACAGGGCGTGCAGATGGCCGAATACCTGGATGGCCACCCGGCGGATGGCGCGTTGCGTTACTTTGGCAAATACTGCATCGCGCAATTCGCCAAAGAGCGTACTGCATAGGCGCAAAGCCCCGTAACCTGCCAGCAATAGGACCGGCAGTGTCAGCATGGCGCGCGGCTGGTCGAGTGTGTCGATGATTTCTTTGAGAACCAGCGGCACGGAAACATTGGCGAGCTTGGCCATGACGAGCAGCGCCAATGCGAGCACTACCCTGCCTTTGAACTCCCAAAGGTATGGCAGCAAGGAGCGGATGGTTTTCCAGTCATTGCGACTAGCGGGCGGCTTTTCCAAACGGGTGGCACGCATCCGCTAAAAAAACCGGTAGTACGGGGAAAACAGCAGGGAAAACAGCATAAAAACAGTCTCGTTGGTTGTTATCGCTTGGTGACGCCGGCGGGGGGGCTTGATGTGCCGCGAGGTTATCAGGAGGCACTTAAGGACAAGGGACAAGGCGACCGTCAAACAATATGCTCATCCTTGGAAAAAGCTCCGACACGACCGAGCGGTGTTAATCAAACTTCGAGAAGAGAAAAATAAGTCACAATGTCGTGACGAGAATGTAGGGCATGTAGTTCGCCATATGCCTGTCACCACCTACAATCTCATAGTCAGATTGCTCGCGCGCTGCCAACTGCGATTTTTTTCCAATTCGCGCGATGCGGTACCTTGCGATGCTTGATGCAGAGGAATCGTGTTTCTGGGTAGCTCGCGCAAATGCTGGATTGATATCGCATGGGGCACAAATTTCGGTCCCACGCACGGACCTCCCTCGACCAGTCGGTCGAGTACGAGGCGGTCTGTTATCGACCAGACGCGGCCGCTATTATGCCATGGCTGCAGGCGGAGGTCCTCCGTGCTCTGCAAGCATTGTTCGAACAAAAATAGATTTGATGGGCCGGCGAAAGCGATCAAATTTCTGAGCTCACCGCCTTGACCGCCTGGCCGGGTCTCATCTTCTACAGAAGCCGATTCACTGTGTTGCCCAGCCGCCGCCGAGGGCCTTGTAGAGTTGGACGACTGATACCAGGTGGAAGCGGTGGGTGGAGGTGAGGGCGAATTCGGCATCGAACAGATTGCGTTTGGCAAGCAAGACATCGACATAGCTGGTAATGCCGCCCTGGTAGCGCAGGTTGGCCACATTGAGCGCCGAGCGCAGCGAGTTCACCTGATCCTCTTGCGACTTGCGCTGGTCATTGAAGGTTCGGACCGCCACCAGCGAGTCTTCCACCTCCTTGAACGCCAGCAGGATGGTTTGCTCATATTGGGCCAGCACCTGCCGTGCCTGGGCTTCTGTCGCGCGCTGCTCGAATCCGAGGCTTTGCGCATTGAGCAGAGGGCCTGCCAGTCCAAGTCCTCCTACGCCGAACTCACTGCCGGAGAGCAGGAGATTGGATAGGGCGGGGCTGGCCACGCCCAGAAAGCCCGTTATCGTGAGCTTGGGAAACCGCGCCGCCTTGGCCATGCCGATTCTGGCGGTTGCCGCGGCAAGCGTCTGCTCGGCTTGTAGAATATCAGGGCGCCGCTGCAAAAGCTCGGAAGGAAGGCCTGCCGGCACTTGCGGCGGCATCAACTGCTCTGTCAGCATACGGCCGCGCGCCACCGGTACCGGGTTCTTACCCAGCAGCACGCTCAGTTCGTTTTCCTTTTGAACTCTCTGCCGTTCCAGTTCCGCCAACCTGGTGGCCGCGCGTGCGCGTTCAGCCTCGAACTGATCCACATCGAGCCTGGAGATTATCCCGCCCTGGAGTTGCGCCCGGGCGAGGGCAACGGATTCTTCCCATGAGTGCAAGGCATTGCGGGCAATGTCCAACTGCATGTCAAATTGCAGAAGATCGAAATAGGCCTGTGCTACCGAGCTCACTAGGGTCAGGATCACGGCGCGCCGGTTTTCCTCGCGCGCCATCATCTCTGCCCGAACAGCCTCATTCGAACGACGGATCCGGCCCCAGATATCGATTTCCCAATTGAGCGTGCCTTGGCCAAAATAATTGAAAGGCGTGGGGAATCCCGGGATCTGAAAGCCCCCGATGGTGCCGAACGCAGGCGCATTAGCGTTCGCTTCTAACTTGGGAAAAAAGTCAAAGCGCGTTGTCGCCAGGCGAGCCTGGAGCTCTTCCACACTGGCAACCGCCTGCTTGAGGTCCCTGTTTTCCGTGAGCGCCTGGCGGATGAGTCGCTGAAGCTCTTCGTCACGCAGGAGTTCCCACCACGGGAGGTTGGCAATGGATTGCCCTTCCGTTTCCGCCATGCGAAACTTTTCCGCAGTTTCGATATGGGGCCGGACGTAATCCGGCCCCATTGCGCATGACATCAGCAGCAGGCTTGGCAAAAGCAACCATATCCATGCCCACGCACTGCGGACGCGCGCTCGTGAAACTGATGTCATCATGCCCTTTCCTCCTGCATGCTTTCATCCCGCTGGGGCACGTGCTCACGGGTGAGCCAGGTGAAGAACAGGGGAATAAAGATCGTGGCGACAAAAGTGGCGAGCAACATGCCGCCTAAAACGCCGGTGCCCATCGATTGGCGCGCCGCCGCTCCTGCCCCGGTTGCGATCACCAGCGGCACGATTCCCAGCACAAAGGCCATGGAAGTCATGACAATGGGGCGAAAGCGCAGGCGCGCGGCTTCAACCGCGGCCTGCGCCACCGGCATCCCTTCCCGCATCTTCTGGCTGGCGAATTCCACGATCAGAATGGCGTTCTTGGCTGCCAGCCCTATCAGCGTAATCAAGCCTACCTGGAAATAAATATCGTTGGGCATTCCGCGAATCAGCACGGCAAGTAACGCGCCCGCCAGGGCGAAAGGCACGGCCATGATGACCGCCAGCGGCAGCGCCCAGGTCTCGAACTGCGCAGCCAGGATGAGAAATACCATGATAATGGCGAACGTGAAGGCGAAAACCGCGGCAGAACCGGTGCGCTTTTCCTGGTAGGCCTGTGCTGTCCAGGCAATCTGGTAGTTATCCGGCAAGCTCTTCTCCGCAATTTCTTCTACCAGCTTGATCGCATCACCCGAGCTTACGCCGGGGGCGGCACTACCGAACAATTTAGCCGCGAGCAGGCCGTTAAAACGCTCCAACTGTTCCGCGCCGACAACACTTTTTACCTTACTCAAGGCGGACAGTGGCACCATCCCGCCGGATTCAGACCGCACATACACTCTGCCCAAGTCTTCCTCGGTCATCCGGTATTCGGCGTCAGCCTGTAGTTGCACGCGGTAGGTCCGTCCCGAGCGATTAAAATCGTTGACATAGAGTGACCCGATCATGCTTTGCAAGGTAGCGTACACATCCGCGACCGCTACGCCCTGCGATATCGCTTTGGCTTGATCCACTTCGACAAAGAATTGCGGCACGGAAGGACGGAAAAAAGTGGTGGTGGGCGCCAGGCGCGGTTCCTGATTCAGGGCGTCGATGAAGTTATTGACCACGCTCGACAACTGCAGCGGATCGGCACCAGCCCGCGTTTGCACGTAGACTTCAAAGCCGCCTGCATTACCTAGCCCGTGGATGGTCGGCGGATTGAACGCGATAGCCAATCCATCCGGCAGCTGCGATCCGGTGTCGAACAATTTCTTTATCACGTCCCCTGCGGTGGCAGTACGTTCAGACCAGTCTTTCATATCGACATACATTGTTGCCGCGTTGGGCTTATTGGCATTCCCGATCAGATCGAACCCATACACTGCAAACTGCGTAGCGACTGCTGGTTCGCTCGCCATCGCGCTGCGCAATGACTCCGTGGTTTTAATGGTTCGTGCCAAGGTGGCGCCATCGGGCATGATAATTGAAGCTACGACATAACCTTGATCTTCAGGAGGCACAAAGCTGTTGGGAACAGTCTTGATCAGATAGATCGCGAGACCTATGATGGCGGCAAATACGAGCGTGCCAACGATGGTATGTCGCAATGTAAGGGTGACCGTACCGGTATAGAAATCGGTCAAGCGACCGAACCCCTTGTTGAATGCGCGGAAGAATGCGGACTCGCCGTGCGTGTGCTTCAGCAGGATGGCGCACAAGGCGGGCGTCAAGGTCAGCGCCACCACGCCCGATATGATGACAGCCACGGCTACTGTTACTGCGAACTGTCGATAGAGTTCACCCGCAATTCCGCCCATGAACGCCACGGGCACGAAAACCGCGCATAGCACCAATACGATCGCCACCACGGCACGCGCAACCTGTTCCATGGAGCGGACCGCCGCTTTCATGGGCGAGAGTTTTTCCTCGTCCATGAGACGCTCGATGTTTTCCAGCACCACTATGGCATCATCCACCACGATGCCGATGGACAAGACCATGGCAAATAGGGTGAGCGTATTGATGGAGAAGCCGAACAGCCACAGGCCCGCGAAGGTGCCAATCAGCGAAATGGGCACGGCGATGATGGGGATCAGGGTTGCGCGCCAGCTTTGCAGGAACAGGTAGACAACAAAGACCACCAGTATCATCGCCTCGCCCAGCGTCTTGACTACCTCCCAGATCGAGGCTTTGACAAAATGGCTGGTATCGTAAGGTAGCTCATAACCCATTCCTTCAGGAAAGCGTTGCTTCAATTCCTCCATTTTCGCCTTGACCGCATCGGCGGTCTCCAACGCGTTCGCACCAATTTGCAAATAGATGAGGATACCAACAACGGGTTCGCCATCCATCGCGTTACGTACATTGTAGTCTTGTGAACCGAGCTCGAGACGTGCCACGTCTTTAAGGTGGAGTACCCCACGCGGCCCATCGGCACGCACGATGATGTTACCGAATTCCTCGGGTTCCAGCAGCCGACCCTTGGCATTAACCGTATAGATTAGCTGCTGATCAGACGTTGCCGGTTCCTGGCCGATTTTGCCCGCTGCGTATTGCGCATTTTGCACCTTGACTGCCGCAATAATGTCACTAGTGGTAACCCCAAGCTGGGCCATGCGATCGGGACGCTGCCAGATGCGCATGGAATAGTTCTGGGTACCCATCAAACTCACTTCACCCACGCCTTTGGTGCGTTTCAGCTCATCCAGCATATTGAGTGTCACGTAATTGCTGAGAAAAAGCGTGTCGTACTTCTTATCTTTCGATGTCATCGCTATTGCCATCAAAAGATCGGTCGAACGCTTTTGCACTATGATGCCGGTTTGGCGAACCTCGTTCGGCAAACGCGGCAACGCAATATTCACGCGATTACTGATGTTGAACGTAGCCTGATCAATGTTCGTGCCCAGCTCGAATGTGGCGGTGATGGTCAACGTGCCGCTGGAGTCAGCGCTGGAGTCGAAGTAGAGCAAGCCTTCCACTCCGCTCAGCTGCTCCTCGATCGGAGCGGCAACGGTTTTGGTGAGTGTATCCGCGCTGGCGCCGGGAAACGTCGCGGTGATCAGCACTGTGGGCGGCGCGATCTGGGGATATTGCGCAATGGGGAGTTGCAACGCTGCGACCAGTCCGGCTAGAACAATGATGATAGACAGCACCGATGCAAAGATCGGACGGGTGATGAAGAATCTGGTCATGAGATGCCTGTTTAGGACTGCGTTTGGGGAACCGACTGCGGGGGAGGAGCGGCGGGTGCCTCACCGACCGGATTGGGCGCCACGGGCGTGCCCGGACGGAGCTTGATGAGGTTATCGACGATGACTTTATCGCCGGCTTTGAGTCCGTCGAGGATGACCCAGTCCTTGCCGATCCAGCGGCCCGTCACCACCGGCCGCACCGTTGCTTCATTCTTTTCGTTGACCACATACACCGTCGTGCCCATGTCGGAAATCTGCACTGCGACCTGGGGCACCAGGTAGACGCCATCCTGCGTACCTGTCACCACGCGGGCGCGCACGAACTGCCCCGGCAGCAAGCGCTGATCGCTGTTGTCGAAGGTGGCACGCAGTTGCTGGGTACCGAGCAGGGGGTCAATCTGGCTGGCGGCGAAATTCAATTCGCCTTTTTTTTCGTATTCTTTGCCATCCGGCAATATCAGCGTTATCTGCTGCACTCTTTGTTCGTTCAGGGGACCGCCAAGGTGTGCCAGCTCGTTGTCGGAAAGACTGAAGCGCACCCATATGGGCGATAGCTGGACGAGGGTGGTCAGCAGGCTGCTATAGGCTTCCACCAACGCGCCTTCGGAGAATCGGAAGCGGCCGGAGATGCCGTTTACCGGTGCGGCGACGTGAGTATAGGAAAGATTGAGCTCGGCATCGCGCACGCGAACTTCGGCCTGCAGCAGGGCTGCACGCGTGATCGCGTTCTCGGAGGCAGCGTTATCATATTCACGCTGGCTAATGGCCTGTGTTTCAAGCAGGGTGCGCAAGCGGTTTTCTTCGCGCTCGGTCTGGATCACCCGTGCCTTCTGTTGTTCAAGTTGCGCCTTTGCTTGCGCCAGGGCGTTCTGGTAGGGCACGGGATCGATCAGGAACATGGGTTGTCCCGCTTTTACCGCCGCGCCTTCGTCGTACAGGCGCTTAAGCAGGATACCGCCTACCCGGGGACGTATTTCAACCTCCTTGGCCCCTTCGGTTTGAGCAACCGCCTCTGCGCTGATGGGCACACTGGTCGGCCGAACTTCGATTACGCTGACAGGAAGCGCAATTGGGCCCGGCTGGATTGCTGCCTCGTTTTTTCCGCACGCGGCCAAGGTAAGACATAGCGTCAGCCCAAGAAGAGCCTTCCAATAAACCAATAAACAGTTTTTATACATTCGTGTATGTATGTAATGACTTGTAGGTAGACAACTATTAAGAAACTGGAACAATTCCTCAATCCTTCTGACCGTCCACGATATCTAATGACGGGGGCCTTTAAGAGAGAGGGCGATGAAGTTTAGATTAGTCTCTGGTATAGTAGAAATGAATTAATACAATATCAGGTATAGTTATTTTTAATTTCCATCATATCGATCTTAATCTCCTGGTGACGCTGGAGGTGCTTTTGACAGAACTTAACGTCAGCAAGGCTGCGGAGCGCCTTAACCTGAGCCAGCCCTCGGTAAGCGTGCAGCTGGGCAAGCTGCGGCATATTTATAACGACCCGCTGTTGCTGCCGGGACCCCGGGGAATGTTGCCCACGTCGAGGGCACTTGAGCTCCTTCAGCCGTTACGTTCGGCTCTTCTTGAGCTCGAACGCGTCATTGAGCCGAAAAAACCATTTGATCCCGCAACTGCCCACGTGACATGGAGCCTTGCTGCTCCAGATTATGCAGAGTCTGCGATTCTCCTCCCCGTTCTGTCCAGGCTGAGAGATGCTGCGCCACATACTCGCATTGCTATCCGCGATACTGCGCCACCGAAAATGGCCAAGCAGTTGGAACAGGGTATCTGCGACCTTGGTTTCCTGACCATGGATCGCGTTCCCCCAGAGCTTCGGTTCAAGTTTCTTTTTATGGAACACTACGTGCTCATCGCGCGGAAAGACCATCCGTGTGTGAAGCGCAAACCTACAATTGATGAGTTCTGCACTCTGGAGCACATTATGGTTTCCCCCGATGGCGGAGGTTTTCGAAGCGTTACGGATACCATGCTTCAGAAGATGGGGAAAACGCGGCGGGTTGTGTTGTCCGTTCCACATTTTCTATTCGTTCCAGCTTTAGTCACCCAATCGGACATGGTGGCAATGCTTCCGTCACGCCTCATACGCAACCTGTCGGACGAACTCTGCGCGTTCGAGGCACCGTTCGAAATTCCCGGGTACGAGATGGCTATGGTCTGGCATGAGCGTTCACATCGCGATCCGGGGCACAAGTGGTTGCGCGAGCAGATTCATGCCGCACTATAATCCGTCGGCTCGTCCAATTTTTAATTCGGACTGGTTAAATCGATAACGGCGCGAACACCCGCGCCCGGTTGAACGCTAAGGCAGCATAAGGCTGTTGTGTTGAGCTGCTAGGTGCTGAGCTCCTGAGGCTGTGACTTATGCCAAGTGACAAGGAAAGCGGCACCGTCAACTGAACGTCATCACCACGTGCCGTGGACTAGTCATGGGGTCTTACTCACTGTGTTGCCCAGCCGCCGCCGAGGGCCTTGTAGAGTTGGACGACTGATACCAGGTGGAAGCGGTGGGTGGAGGTGAGGGCGAATTCGGCATCGAACAGATTGCGTTTGGCAAGCAAGACATCGACATAGCTGGTAATGCCGCCCTGGTAGCGCAGGTTGGCCACATTGAGCGCCGAGCGCAGCGAGTTCACCTGATCCTCTTGCGACTTGCGCTGGTCATTGAAGGTTCGGACCGCCACCAGCGAGTCTTCCACCTCCTTGAACGCCAGCAGGATGGTTTGCTCATATTGGGCCAGCACCTGCCGTGCCTGGGCTTCTGTCGCGCGCTGCTCGAATCCGAGGCTTTGCGCATTGAGCAGAGGGCCTGCCAGTCCAAGTCCTCCTACGCCGAACTCACTGCCGGAGAGCAGGAGATTGGATAGGGCGGGGCTGGCCACGCCCAGAAAGCCCGTTATCGTGAGCTTGGGAAACCGCGCCGCCTTGGCCATGCCGATTCTGGCGGTTGCCGCGGCAAGCGTCTGCTCGGCTTGTAGAATATCAGGGCGCCGCTGCAAAAGCTCGGAAGGAAGGCCTGCCGGCACTTGCGGCGGCATCAACTGCTCTGTCAGCATACGGCCGCGCGCCACCGGTACCGGGTTCTTACCCAGCAGCACGCTCAGTTCGTTTTCCTTTTGAACTCTCTGCCGTTCCAGTTCCGCCAACCTGGTGGCCGCGCGTGCGCGTTCAGCCTCGAACTGATCCACATCGAGCCTGGAGATTATCCCGCCCTGGAGTTGCGCCCGGGCGAGGGCAACGGATTCTTCCCATGAGTGCAAGGCATTGCGGGCAATGTCCAACTGCATGTCAAATTGCAGAAGATCGAAATAGGCCTGTGCTACCGAGCTCACTAGGGTCAGGATCACGGCGCGCCGGTTTTCCTCGCGCGCCATCATCTCTGCCCGAACAGCCTCATTCGAACGACGGATCCGGCCCCAGATATCGATTTCCCAATTGAGCGTGCCTTGGCCAAAATAATTGAAAGGCGTGGGGAATCCCGGGATCTGAAAGCCCCCGATGGTGCCGAACGCAGGCGCATTAGCGTTCGCTTCTAACTTGGGAAAAAAGTCAAAGCGCGTTGTCGCCAGGCGAGCCTGGAGCTCTTCCACACTGGCAACCGCCTGCTTGAGGTCCCTGTTTTCCGTGAGCGCCTGGCGGATGAGTCGCTGAAGCTCTTCGTCACGCAGGAGTTCCCACCACGGGAGGTTGGCAATGGATTGCCCTTCCGTTTCCGCCATGCGAAACTTTTCCGCAGTTTCGATATGGGGCCGGACGTAATCCGGCCCCATTGCGCATGACATCAGCAGCAGGCTTGGCAAAAGCAACCATATCCATGCCCACGCACTGCGGACGCGCGCTCGTGAAACTGATGTCATCATGCCCTTTCCTCCTGCATGCTTTCATCCCGCTGGGGCACGTGCTCACGGGTGAGCCAGGTGAAGAACAGGGGAATAAAGATCGTGGCGACAAAAGTGGCGAGCAACATGCCGCCTAAAACGCCGGTGCCCATCGATTGGCGCGCCGCCGCTCCTGCCCCGGTTGCGATCACCAGCGGCACGATTCCCAGCACAAAGGCCATGGAAGTCATGACAATGGGGCGAAAGCGCAGGCGCGCGGCTTCAACCGCGGCCTGCGCCACCGGCATCCCTTCCCGCATCTTCTGGCTGGCGAATTCCACGATCAGAATGGCGTTCTTGGCTGCCAGCCCTATCAGCGTAATCAAGCCTACCTGGAAATAAATATCGTTGGGCATTCCGCGAATCAGCACGGCAAGTAACGCGCCCGCCAGGGCGAAAGGCACGGCCATGATGACCGCCAGCGGCAGCGCCCAGGTCTCGAACTGCGCAGCCAGGATGAGAAATACCATGATAATGGCGAACGTGAAGGCGAAAACCGCGGCAGAACCGGTGCGCTTTTCCTGGTAGGCCTGTGCTGTCCAGGCAATCTGGTAGTTATCCGGCAAGCTCTTCTCCGCAATTTCTTCTACCAGCTTGATCGCATCACCCGAGCTTACGCCGGGGGCGCCGCCTCCCATTACTTTTGCGGCAAGCAGGCCATTATACCGCTCCAGTTGCTCGGCTCCCACAACCGTGCTGATTTTGCTCAACGCTGACATCGGCACCATGGCGCCTGATTGCGAACGCACATAAACCCTGCCAAGGTCATCAGGACTCATGCGGTACTCGGGTTCTGCCTGCAGCTGAACGCGGTACGTGCGCCCGGAGAGATTGAAATCGTTGATATAAAACGAACCCATAGTACTCTGCAAGGTAGCGTAGATATCGGGAATGCGTACTTGCAGGGAAACCGCCTTTGCCTCATCCACTTCGACAAAGAATTGCGGTACCGTGGGGCGGAAAAATGTGGCAATGCCTGCAAGGCGCGGTTCCTGATTCAGCGCCTCGATGAAGTTGTTGACGACGTTCGATAATTGCAGCGGATCCGCGCCAGCACGCGTTTGCACATAAACCTCAAAGCCGCCGGCGGTCCCCAGTCCGCGGATTGCAGGCGGATTAAATGCCATTGCTATCCCGTCGGATTGCTGCATGCCGATGGCGCTCAATTTTTGGATAATATCTTCCGCGCTGGCCGTGCGTTCCGACCAGTCTTTGAAGGCGACAAACATGGTTGCCGAACTCGTTTTATTTCCGCCGCCAATCAGATCAAAGCCATTGACCACGAATTCGTGGGAAACTGCGGGGTCCTTTGCAATCTCCGCCCGCACGGCGTCAGCGGTTCGAGTCGTGCGTGCGAGCGTTGCCCCATCAGGCAGGATGGTCGCCGCCACCACATAGCCCTGATCTTCCGGCGGTACAAAACCTTCCGGTACCATTTTGATCAGATACGCCGCCACGGCGATGATGCCCGAGAATACAACCGCGCCGATAATTCTATGCCGGATCGTAATGCTGACCATGTTGACGTAGAAATTGGTCAGGCGCCTGAAACCATGGTTAAAGGCCCGGAAGAACGCCGACTCTCCATGCGTTTGCTTCAGCAGGATGGCGCATAAGGCGGGCGTCAAGGTTAGCGCCACCACGCCCGATATGGTCACAGCCACCGCTACTGTTACTGCGAACTGCCGGTAGAGTTCGCCCGCGATTCCGCCCATGAACGCCACTGGGATAAAAACCGCGCACAGCACCAATACAATCGCCACGACCGCGCTCGCCACCTGTTCCATGGAGCGGATCGCCGCTTTCATCGGCGAGAGTTTTTCCTCGTCCATCAAGCGCTCGATGTTTTCCAGCACCACTATGGCATCGTCCACCACGATGCCGATGGACAAGACCATGGCAAAAAGCGTGAGCGTATTGATGGAGAAGCCGAACAGCCACAAGCCCGCGAAGGTGCCAATCAGCGAAATGGGTACGGCAATAAGGGGAATCAGGGTTGCCCGCCAGCTTTGCAGGAATAGGTAGACCACCAATATCACCAGCAGCATTGCCTCGCCCAGCGTTTTGACCACCTCCCACATGGAGGCTTTGACGAAGAGACTGGTATCGTAAGGCACGACATAATCCATTCCTTCCGGGAAGCGTTTCTTCAACTCTTCCATCTTAGCGACGAGGGCATTCTTGGTATCGAGCGCATTCGCGCCGGGTTGGAGAAAGACCGGCATTCCCGCGCCGGGCTCGCCATTCAACGCGGTCCGAACGTCGTAACTTTGCGCGCCAAGCTCAATTCGGGCCACGTCCTTGAGATAGAGAACACCTCGGGGGCCGTCCGCGCGCAAAATAATGTTGCCGAATTGCTCGGGTGTCCGCAGCCGGCCTTTGGCGTTGACGGTATAAATCAATTGCTGCTCCGCAGGCATGGGCTCCTGGCCTATTTTGCCTGCAGCATACTGCGCATTCTGAGCCTGAATGGCCGCGGTTATATCGGTTGTCGCGACCCCCAGCTGCGCCATGCGGTCAGGACGCAACCAGACCCGCATGGAGTAGTCCTGCCCGCCAAATACGACTACGTCCCCCACACCTTTGGTGCGTTTCAGCTCATCCAGCACGTTCAACGTAGCGTAATTGCTCAGATAAAGCGGGTCATATTTTCCCTTCTCCTTGGAGATCAGCATGAACACCATCAGGATGTCGTTTGAACGCTTCTCTATTTTCAACCCAATCCGGCGGACTTCCTCGGGTAGGCGCGGTAACGCGATATTGGCTCGATTACTGATATTGAACGTTGCCTGATCAACGTCGGTGCCTACTTCAAAAGTTGCGGTAATAGTCAGCGTCCCGCTTGAATCGGAGCTGGAGCTGAAATATAAAAGATCTTCGACGCCGCTTAGCTGTTCTTCGATTGGGGCGGCAACCGTCTTGGTGAGCGTCTCTGCGCTGGCGCCGGGAAAGGTCGCGGTGATCAGCACTGTGGGCGGCGCGATCTGGGGATATTGCGCAATGGGGAGTTGCAACGCTGCGACCAGTCCGGCTAGAACAATGATGATAGACAGCACCGATGCAAAGATCGGACGGGTGATGAAGAATCTGGTCATGAGATGCCTGTTTAGGACTGCGTTTGGGGAACCGACTGCGGGGGAGGAGCGGCGGGTGCCTCACCGACCGGATTGGGCCCCACGGGCGTGCCCGGGCGGAGCTTGATGAGGTTATCGACGATGACTTTATCGCCGGCTTTGAGTCCGTCCAGGATGACCCAGTCCTTGCCGATCCAGCGGCCCGTCACTACCGGCCGGACCGTTGCTTCATTCTTTTCGTTGACCACATACACACTCGTGCCCATATCGGAGGTCAACACCGCGACCTGGGGCACCAGGTACACGCCGTCCTGCATGCCGGTCACCACGCGGGCGCGCACGAACTGCCCCGGCAGCAAGCGCTGATCGCTGTTGTCGAAGGTGGCACGCAGTTGCTGGGTACCGAGCAGGGGGTCAATCTGGCTGGCGGCGAAATTCAATTCGCCTTTTTTTTCGTATTCCCTGCCATCGGGCAATATCAGTGTTATCTGCTGCACCCTCTGTTCATTCAGGGGACCGCCAATTTGTGCCAGCTCGTTATCGGAAAGACTGAAGCGCACCCATATGGGCGATAGCTGGACGAGGGTGGTCAGCAGGCTGCTATAGGCTTCCACCAACGCGCCTTCGGAGAATCGGAAGCGGCCGGAGATGCCGTTTACCGGTGCGGCGACGTGAGTATAGGAAAGATTGAGCTCGGCATCGCGCACGCGAACTTCGGCCTGCAGCAGGGCTGCACGCGTGATCGCGTTCTCGGAGGCAGCGTTATCATATTCACGCTGGCTAATGGCCTGTGTTTCAAGCAGGGTGCGCAAGCGGTTTTCTTCGCGCTCGGTCTGGATCACCCGTGCCTTCTGTTGTTCAAGTTGCGCCTTTGCTTGCGCCAGGGCGTTCTGGTAGGGCACGGGATCGATCAGGAACATGGGTTGTCCCGCTTTTACCGCCGCGCCTTCGTCGTACAGGCGCTTAAGCAGGATACCGCCTACCCGGGGACGTATTTCAACCTCCTTGGCCCCTTCGGTTTGAGCAACCGCCTCTGCGCTGATCGGCACACTGGTCGGCCGAACTTCAATTACGCTGACAGGAAGCGCCGTGCCCGCAGGTGGCTGAGCTGCAGCCTGATCATTTTTGCTGCACGCGGTTAGCGCAATGCATATAATAGCGACTAAAGTTAGCGTCCAGTTACCGACCATTAATTGGTCGCTTCGGTTATTTTTATATTGTCCGGCATCTGACATCTTAGCTCCATCCGGTAAAACGAGCGGGTTAAACGAATCTGTTGCATACGAAAGCACACAAATCTGTTGCATACATTCATGTATGTATGTAAATTATACGAACAAAAGATTGGATATGTAAACAGGAATCGGAATTATTTCTAACGATGGCCCGGAAAACAAAGGAAAACGCGGAATTAACGCGGCAAAAGCTTATTGAGGCGGCGCGGCAGGTGTTCCTCGTGCGCGGCGTCAGCCGAACGACCATGGAACACATCGCTCTCCAGGCTGGCGTCACGCGGGGCGCAATTTATTGGCATTTCAACAATAAACTTGATTTGTTTCAGGCCATGCGCGAGCAGGTATTGTTGCCACTGATCGATCGCATGGATGATACGCTCCTCGTTGAGGGCTCTGAAGATCCCCTTACCTGCATCGAAAATTTTTTGTGCGGGACTATTCAAGTTCTGTCGGACAGCATCGAAACGCGCGAAATTTACGAAATCATGATGATCAAGTGCGAATATGTGGATGAGTTCGCAACGGTTTTGCAGCAGATCCTGTCGAATTGCTCCGGTATCTTTCAAAAACTGCGGTTGGTTTACGAACGCGCCAACGTTCAAAATCAGTTACACCCGTCTCACGATTCCTCCCAGCTGGCTGTAGACACCCATCTCTTCTTTATTGGTCTATTGCATATGTGGGTGAAAGACACCCGCGGAGACCTGTTTCGTTATCAGGCTATCGAATTGGTGAAAGCCCATATGGGGCTGCGTCGCCGCACTTAACGTCATAAACTCCCTTCGGCCGAAATCTGTTTTTTAGCGACTCTGCTCTCCTGAACGGGCGTTATAGTTGACTAAATCTATCAAGTATCTTATAGTTGACTAAATCAGTCGTGTATTGACCGAGCTGGTTTAGGACGATGTTCTCTATTTCAACGGAATCACGATAGTAAGAGGAAGGAGTTTATTATGAGGCTAACAACGAAAGGACGGTTTGCAGTAACGGCGCTGTTGGACCTGGCCATGCAGCGGAGCACCCGTCCGGTGACACTGGCCGAAATCAGCCAGCGTCAGCAAATCTCGTTATCTTATCTTGAGCAATTGTTCGCGAAATTGCGGCAGCGCGGGCTTGTCGACAGTGTTCGAGGCCCGGGCGGCGGGTATTACATCGCCAAGGATCTCGCGCAAGTCTCGATCGCCGAGATTATCCTGGCGGTTGACGAACCGATAGACTCCACCCAGTGCAGTGGCAAGGAGAATTGCCACAACGACAAGAAATGCATGACGCACGATCTGTGGGTCAAGCTCAATGATCTTATTTTCGATCATCTTGGCGCGGTCAGTTTGAAACAACTGGTCGATGACCAGAAAGCAAGACATGATGAACGTAAATTGAGAGAGAAGGGCGTAGTCCAGATGCTGGATATGCGCACGGTGATATCTGACAAGACCATGCCCGAAAAGGTAATGCCCGAACGTGAACGTGCGGTAATTTCCGCCTGATAAAGCACCCGGCGCAAAACTTTACGTCATTTTGATCGTCCTACGGGGATAGAAACTGGAGACAATGATGGCGATAACATTAACCGAAAACGCGGCAAAGCAAATCCGTAAACAACTTGCCAAGCGGGGCAAAGGATTGGCATTGCGCATCGGTGTGAAGAAAGTAGGGTGCTCCGGGTTTGCTTACACATTCGACTACGCTGACGAGCTTCGTCAAGGTGATGAGATTTTTGCGTCTCATGATGCCAGCCTGGTGGTCGATGCCGGTACTCTGGCGTTTCTTGATGGCTCACGTGTCGATTTTATACGGGAAGGTCTTAACGATTCGTTCCGCCTCGATAACCCCAACATTGACCACATGTGTGGCTGTGGGGAAAGCTTCAGCCTGAAGGAGCCCGCCAAGGTTTAGCCTTGTTTGCGAGTAACGAAGACGGAGGTCGAGAAGCTTTCGATAAAGGACGGTTACCGTGATCATCTTCGACGCGAACGATATTGGAGCAATCTCATGAGTGCAGTATTACAAAATCTGGTCAATCAGCCGTACAAGCACGGTTTCGTCACCGACATCGAGTCGGATATTGCCCCGAAAGGGCTAAACGAAGATATCATCAAACTCATTTCGTCAAAAAAAGGCGAACCGGCGTGGATGCTGGATTTCCGTCTCAAGGCCTATCACCAGTGGCTCAAGATGGACGAGCCGAAATGGCCAAATGTAAAATATCCCAGGATTGATTTTCAGGCGATCAGTTATTACGCAGCCCCAAAGCCGAAAAAGAAACTGAGCAGCATGGATGAAGTCGATCCCGAGTTGCTGCGCACGTTCGAGAAACTTGGCGTCCCAATGCACGAGCGCGCCGCGCTTGCCGGGGTCGCGGTCGATGTAATTTTTGATAGCGTTTCAGTTGCGACGACTTACAAGCAGAAGCTGGCAGAGGTTGGGATTATCTTCTGCTCGATTTCGGAAGCCGTTCAGATGCACCCGAAACTGGTGAGGCAGTACCTCGGCACAGTCGTGCCGGTGGGAGACAATTATTACGCTGCGCTCAACTCGGCGGTTTTCACGGACGGGACGTTTTGCTTCATTCCCAAAGGTGTCCAGTGTCCGATGGATTTGTCTACCTATTTTCGCATCAATACCGAAGAATCAGGACAGTTCGAGCGTACCTTGATAGTTGCCGAGGAAGGAGCGTCAGTGTCGTATCTGGAAGGATGCACCGCGCCCAAATTCGACACTAACCAGCTCCACGCCGCGGTGGTCGAGCTGATCGCGCTGGATAATGCCGATATCAAATACTCGACGGTACAGAACTGGTACGCAGGCGACGAAAACGGCTTGGGTGGAATTTACAATTTTGTTACCAAGCGCGGGCTCGCCAAAGGCGTCAACTCCCGTATTTCGTGGACCCAGGTTGAAACCGGTTCGGCAATTACCTGGAAGTACCCTTCCTGTATTTTGCAGGGAGACAATTCTGTCGGAGAGTTCTATTCAGTGGCGGTCACCAACAATTATCAGCAGGCGGATACCGGTACCAAAATGATCCATATCGGAAAAAATACTCGCAGCACGATTGTGAGCAAAGGTATCTCGGCTGGGCATTCGAATAACAGCTACCGGGGGCTCGTCAGGATTGCTCCGACCGCGGCTGGCGCGCGAAATTATTCGCAATGCGACTCAATGCTGATTGGTGACCAATGCGGAGCGCACACGTTTCCTTACATTCAGGTCCGTAACCAGGAGGCGAAGGTCGAGCATGAGGCATCCACGTCCAAGATCGGCGAGGACCAGTTGTTCTACTTTGCACAGCGCGGGATCGGCAACGAGGAAGCGGTATCGATGATCATAAATGGTTTCTGCAAGGATGTATTTCAACAGTTGCCAATGGAGTTCGCGGTCGAGGCGACCAAGCTGCTCGGATTCAAACTTGAAGGGAGTGTTGGATGATACTCGACGGCAGCAAGACTTTGCTGGAAGTACGGGGACTACGGGCTACCGTTGATGGCATTGAGATCCTCAAGGGCATCGATCTCACCGTTAAAAGCGGTGAAGTACATGCCATCATGGGCACCAATGGTTCGGGCAAAAGCACTTTCGCCAAGGTGCTTGCCGGACACAGCGCGTATCAGGTGACCGGGGGCTCGGTAATATTCGAAGGCCGAGACCTGTTCGATCTCAAACCGGAGGAGCGTGCCCGTGCGGGCGTGTTTCTGGCCTTTCAATATCCGATCGAGATACCCGGCGTCGCCAATAGTCATTTTTTACGTCTCGCGTATAACACCGTGCAGGCACAACGCGGAAAGGACGAGCTTGATCCGCTTGAGTTTGAGGATTTTGTACGTGACAAAATGAAACTGCTGGAAATGAATCCAGATTTTCTTGATCGCGGCGTGAATGAAGGTTTCTCCGGCGGTGAGAAGAAGCGCAACGAGATCTTGCAGATGGCGCTGTTGGAGCCACGGCTGGCGATTCTGGACGAAACCGACTCCGGTCTGGACATTGACGCGCTCAGGATCGTGACCAATGGAGTGAACAAGCTGTCCACTGCCGACAACGCCATTGTATTGGTAACGCATTATCAGCGTATGCTCAACTACATCGTGCCGGATTTTGTGCACGTGATGCGGGCGGGCCGGATCGTCAAGACGGGTGGCAAGGAGCTTGCGCTCGAACTCGAGACGCGCGGCTACGACTGGGTTGGCGCCGGGCAGCCTGCCACCGCTGGCGCATGAGCATGAGTGCGGTGGTCAGCAACGGCTATCTTAATAGTATCCTTCAGGGGCGGCCTCAACTGCCGCCCAGTCCCCTGGCCTGGTTTAACCAACTGCGCGCCAGTGCTGTCGAGCGCGCTGGGACGCTGCAGGTTCCGACTACGCGCGATGAGGAGTGGCGCTTTACCGACATATCTCCGCTCACCCGGCTGTCGTTGCGCCCATCGCACGCACCAGCGCATGCGATAGATGCACGGCATTTTCATCTGGATGAGGCAGCGATCAGGCTGGTGTTTGTGGACGGGGCGTTCATGCCGGAGTTGTCCAGTCAGCCGGATTTGATGGAAGACAGTGGTCTGGTTGTCACTGATCTGTCGACGGCAGTAGCGACGCACGCCTCGGTAATCGAGCCACATCTCGGCCGCCTCGCGGGTTTCGAAAACAATTTATTCGCTGCGGTCAATACTGCCTACCTGCACCATGGAGCGCTGATCATTGCGCCTCGCGACGCCAAGGTACGGAAGCCGGTGCACGTGTTATTCATCGCCACGCAGGCGGGAGCGGCAATCCACCCCCGGTGCCTATTGATTGCTCAGGCGGGTAGCGCGGTAACAATGGTCGAGGATTACGTTTCCTTGCAGGACGACGCATATGTAACCAACGCGGTGACCGAGGTTGCTCTTGAGAATAATGCAACGGTTACCCACGTGAGAGTGCAGCGCGATAGCCTGGAGTCATTTCACATCGCAAACTGCGCGGTATCGGTGGCGCAAGGCGGCTGCTATCGGTCTGTAAGTATCGCGCTTGGCGGGCGTATTTCCCGCTATGACCTGAATGCGACGCTTGCGGCGGAGGGAGCGGAGTGCGTCATCGACGGCTTGGCTTTGATAAAAGGCCGCCAGCTCGCCGATACTCATACCTGTATCGATCACGCGAAACCGTATGGTACGAGCCGTCAGTCACATAAATGTATTGTGGACGGCGCTGCGCACGCGGTATTCAATGGCAAGATTCTCGTGCGCGCGGGAGCCCTGCGTACTGATTCTGCACAATCAAGCCGCAACTTGCTCCTGAGTGCCAGGGCGCGCGTCGACACAAAGCCACAGCTTGAAATCTTTGCGGATGACGTGAAATGCGCGCATGGTGCGACGGTTGGGCAACTGGATAACGAGGAACTTTTTTATCTCAAGAGCCGCGGCCTTACGGAAACTGCGGCACGCAATCTGCTGACTTATGCCTTCGGCGCGGAAATAATCGACCGTATCCCCATTGCTTCGCTTAAACATCGGCTCGAGCAGACTGTGCTCGAACAGACTAAAAAAACCTGACCATGAAGCTCATTGATTCTGCTTTGCAACCGGAATTCACTTCAATGTTCGACGTTGAACACATCCGTGCTGATTTTCCGATCCTGAAGCTCCAGGTTGAAGGAAATCCATTGGTTTATCTTGATAACGCCGCATCAAGCCAGATGCCGAAACCAGTCATCGATCGCCTGGTGCGCTACCAGACCAGCGAACATGCGAATATCAACCGCGGAGTACATTATTTATCGGAAACGGCAACAGCGGAATACGAGGCCTCGCGCCGCAAGCTGCAGCATTTCATCAATGCGCGTGAGGATCGGGAGGTTATTTTTACCAGCGGCACAACCGATTCGATCAACCTGGTCATGCACGGCTATGGCCGCAAATATATCCGCGCAGGCGACGAGATCATTCTGACCACGCTCGAGCATCATTCGAACATCGTGCCGTGGCAAATGCTCGCCGAAGAGAAAGGCGCGAGGATTCGCGTGGTGCCCATCAACGATGCTGGCGAACTTCTTGTCGACGAATACGAGAAGCTTTTTACCGCGCGTACAAGATTCGTTGGTGTAATGCACGTGTCAAATGCCCTCGGCACCATTAATCCTGTCAAGCAAATGATTAAATTTGCCCACGAGCGGGGCGTCCCGGTACTGGTCGATGGCGCGCAGGCCGCGCCCCATATGCTGGTGGACGTTCAGGATCTGGATTGCGACTTCTATGCTTTTTCTGGCCACAAGCTGTGCGGACCGACCGGCATTGGGGTACTTTATGGAAAGGCTGAGTTACTTGAGCGAATGCAGCCTTACAAAGGTGGCGGGGATATGATTCTGGCGGTGACGTTTGAAAAGACGACATATAATTCCATCCCGCACAAGTTCGAGGCCGGCACGCCGCCGATTGCGGCCGCCATCGGCCTCGGTGCGGCGGTTGATTATCTGTCCGCCATCGGCCTGGACACCATTGCGGCATATGAACTTAAGCTGCTGAACTACGCAACGGAGCAAATATCCCATATACCGGGCATCCGCGTTGTTGGGACCGCCGCAAGGAAAACAGCGGTACTTTCATTTGTGATGGAGGGGGTGCATCCGCATGACATCGGCACGCTATTGAATCAAGAAGGCGTTGCCGTCCGCACTGGTCATCATTGCGTACAACCGGTGATGCTGCGCCTCAAAGTCCCAGCGACAACGCGCGCTTCGTTTGCGTTTTATAACACCATGGCCGAGGTGGACGCGTTTATCTCGGGCATTCGAACTGTGCAAAAGGTTTTTACGTGATGAACTCCAAGTCCCTTTATCAAGAGGTTATTCTCGACCACAATAAAAAGCCTCGAAATTACGGCACGCTGGATAAGGCGACCCATCACGCGGTTGGCCATAATCCGCTTTGTGGCGATCATCTCGACATCGAGCTTAATCTAGATGGGGAGCGGATCGACAACATTGCGTTCCATGGTGAGTCATGCGCCATCTGCAAGGCGTCTGCCTCGATGATGACGACGGTTGTTAAAGGCAAGACCCGTTCCGACGCGGAGACGTTGATAAAGGAATTCCGCGAGATGGCTACGGGCACGCTCAACTTAAATGACGGCCATCACTTGGGACGGCTTACGGTATTCGCCGGTGTGCGCGATCTGCCAACTCGCGTAAAATGCGCTATTTTGCCTTGGCACACGCTGCAGGCGGCGCTGAACTCGGTTACGACTACCTCGACCGAGGCGGAAGATGATCCCATGCACGCCGCGATAGGAGATGCTTAAAGATTTCTGACGAGCTCCACAGGACTTGTTCAGAGCTCCCCTGAAGGAACTGGAAATGCCTAAAATAGCTGAAATCGAGGGTACCCCGAACCGGAACGCGTTAAAGTTCATTCTGAAGGAACCGCTGACCTGGGGGGTGACGCGCTCATACGATAATGCCGAGCAGGCGCTGGGCGATCCGCTTGCTGAGGCGCTATTCGATATAGACCACGTGACCAACGTATTTTATGTCGATCGCTGGATCACGATCACCCAGGATGGCGGGGCAGACTGGCAGGATCTGGCGCGTGAAGTGGCCGATCCGATCCGCGCTGCGCCTGCGGCAGATGCGCACTCAGCCGCTACAGTCGCGGCCGCCGGGACTGCGATCGCTGGATTAAGTCCCGAGGACCAGAAACGCCTTGATGCGATCAACGAAATGCTCGACGAGGAGATACGCCCCTACCTGCAAAACGACGGCGGCGATCTCCATGTCCTTGCTCTGGATGGCAACAAGCTCAGCGTTCATTACCAAGGGGCGTGTGGCACCTGTCCCAGTTCGATCTCAGGCACGCTCAGGGGTATTCAGAATATGCTAAGGGCGATCGAACCAGAAATCGAGGTTGTTGCGATGTAATATAGCGCTTCGATTCGTGCTCACACGCTATATAAATATTCCCCGTACTTTTCGGCTCCAATGATTGGATGAGTTGGCGGAACCTGCAGAGCGTCGCATAATTGTTCAAAAGCTTTGCGGCGCTCTGTTCAGCTCAGCTGCAAGCGGGATAATGCCTGTATCGGCAGTCCTCCAGCGAGCAGCATTTGCGGGCTGGCTGGAAAGTGCGCTTGGATACGTCTTGTGGTCGCCTCTGACGCGCAGCCGGATGAACTAGTCAGTCTTTCCTGTCTAAATTAACCAGATGCTCTGGGTCAAATCCTTCCATATTATTTTCGTCGTGGCCTGGTTTGCGGGCCTGTTTTATCTACCGCGGCTGTTTGTTTACCATGCTACAACCAGCGATTCGCTCGGTCTCGAGCGTTTCAAGGTGATGGAGCGCAAACTCTACTATGGCATAATGACGCCGAGTGCTGTGTTGGCAGTGGCGTTGGGGCTGTGGCTGTGGCTGGGTTACGGCATAACGGGCGGTTGGCTTCATGCCAAACTGGTACTCGTGTTAATACTAGTCGCATATCACCTGTACTGTGGAAGACTTCTTGCCGATTTCAAGCATGATCGCAACCGCCACGGGCACGTTTATTACCGCTGGTTTAACGAAATCCCAGTCCTGATTCTGATCGCGGTGGTCATACTGGTAGTGGTAAAGCCGTAAAAATTTATTTCACCTTATCCTGGCTTCGCCAAGCATAACTCATTAAGAGCCACACTGCGGAGCCATTCCGGTTCGCGCCATGAAGACGATTACGGTTAACCTTACTCCCGCGCCGAGCGAGCGCAGCTACCCGATACATATCGGTAGCGGTATCTTGAGTCAGCCTCAATTTATCTCGCGCCATCTGACGCAGCAGCGCGTCGCAATCGTGTCCAATGCCACGGTGGCCCCCCTTTATATGGGACGGTTGCGTGCCAGCCTTGGTGCTCAAGGGGTTACATCGGTCCCTATTATTCTCCCCGACGGGGAAGAATATAAAAATTGGCAAACACTAAACTGCATATTCGATGCTCTCCTGACGAACCGGTGCGAACGCAGCACTGCTGTCCTGGCTTTAGGAGGCGGCGTTGTTGGTGATTTGACCGGATTTGCCGCGGCGTCATATCTGCGCGGTGTTCCTTTTATCCAGATTCCCACGACGCTTCTGGCGCAGGTTGACTCGTCGGTCGGCGGCAAGACCGGCATCAATCATCCCCTTGGCAAGAATATGATCGGCGCTTTTTATCAGCCGCGTGCAGTCCTGGCAGACATCGAAACGCTGAATACCTTGCCGGATCGGGAGTTGCACGCGGGCATTGCCGAGATTATCAAATACGGCCTCATCCGCGACCCCGTCTTCCTGGAGTGGATTGAGGCCAATATGCAAGGGCTGTTAGCGCGGGATGCGGTGATTCTGGTGGAAGCCATCGAGCGCAGCTGCGCAAATAAGGCCGAGGTCGTGGCGGCGGATGAGCGTGAAAGCGGTATGCGCGCGCTGCTGAACCTGGGGCATACATTCGGGCACGCGATCGAGAATGCGATGGGGTATGGTGTCTGGCTGCATGGCGAAGCGGTGGCGGCGGGCACGATGCTGGCAGCGAACCTGTCGCATCGAATGGGCATGATCAGTCGCACTGACGTGAAGCGAATCAGGGATCTTTTCGTACAGGCCAAGCTTCCCGTGATTGCGCCGAATCTGGGCGCGGAAACATATTTGCGCCTGATGGGACTGGATAAGAAAGTCGAGGCGGGGAAACTGCGTTTTGTATTACTCAAACGCATTGGCGAGGCTGAGGTTCGGGGGGACGTACCCAGCAGCCTGCTGATTAAAACTCTTGCTGAATGCACAGCCAATGCTTGAATTAGCCCCTTATGCGGTATCGCAGGCAAACTCGCGCGGACGCCAAATTGCCGAAGAGTTGTCTCCCGGACGGACATTTTTTCAACGTGATCGCGATCGTATCATCCATTCCACCGCCTTCCGCCGGCTCGAATACAAGACTCAAGTTTTCGTCAATCACGAGGGAGACCTATTCCGCACGCGCCTGACGCATAGTCTGGAAGTGGCGCAAATCGGTCGGTCCGTAGCCCGCAACTTGCGTCTTAACGAAGACCTGGTCGAGGCAATCGCGCTGGCGCATGACCTGGGGCATACGCCATTCGGGCATGCGGGGCAGGACGCTCTGAATGATTGCATGAAAGAGTATGGTGGCTTTGAACACAATCTTCAGTCCCTGCGGGTGGTAGATGTACTTGAAGAGCATTACGGTGGATTCGACGGCTTGAATCTGTGCTTCGAAACCCGTGAAGGCATTCTTAAACATTGCGCAAGAAAAAAAGCCGCCCAGCTGGGTGACGTGGGCGAACGTTTTCTCACCGACAGGCGCCCCTCGTTGGAGGCGCAGCTCGCCAATCTTGCCGATGAAATAGCGTATAACAACCATGATGTCGATGACGGCTTGCGCTCCGGGCTGATTACCGAGGAACAGCTTGGAGAAGTGAAAATCTTCTCCCGCCATTTAGCCGCCGCCAGAACCGCGTATCCCGGAATCTCTGGCCGGCGTCTCATTCACGAGACGGTGCGACGCATGATCAATACGCTGGTATCGGATTTGACCGAGCAAAGCGCAAGAAATATTGCAGAGGCCGCGCCGGAAGGTTTATCAATGGTGCGGGAAGCGCCTGCCCTGATTGGTTTCAGCAATAAAATCCGGCAGGAGCAGCAGGAATTGAAAAAATTCCTGCGCGACCATCTTTATCGGCACTATCAGGTGGCGCGCATGAGCGCCAAGGCGCGTCACACCGTCGAAATGCTTTTTAAGGCGTTTCATTCGGATATACGGTTGCTCCCGCCGGCATTTCAATCGAAATATACTCAGGATGGGTATCAGGCGATTGCAGACTATATTGCAGGCATGACTGACCGCTACGCCATACGTGAATATCGGAAGCTGTTTACAATCGAAGAGCGCTGAACGCCTGATGCAGCGTCTGCGGTTCGCAGGACCTTCCAATGAGACCCTCTGATTCAGGAGAACCGAACGTCCTAAACGGCCTATGCCGCTTTGGTTGGCATAGGTATGGCAATGGATCAGCCATGGCAACTGCCAGCCGATGAGCATATACCTGAAAGTCAATCGCTGGTAATATCGTGGGTTCGGCCCGTCCGTCATGGTCGGCGTCCCTTCCCTCGTCCGAATCCGGGCCAGGTGGCAAGAGGAAAATGCCGAGTCTCTTTTCTGAACTGTGCGGTTGAATGGACGCGAATGACAAAATTAAAAAATGATACGTTGTTGCGGGCTCTCCTGCGCCAGCCCACGGACTACACGCCGGTGTGGCTGATGCGCCAGGCCGGCCGCTATTTGCCTGAGTATAACCAGACCCGTTCCCGCGCCGGCAGTTTTCTCGCTTTATGCAAGAATCCGGATTACGCGACTGAAGTCACCATGCAGCCGCTCGCGCGATTCCCGCTCGATGCGGCGATACTGTTCTCGGACATTCTAACGATACCCGATGCAATGGGGTTGGGTCTTTATTTTTCCGAAGGGGAAGGGCCCAAGTTTGAGCGCCCTTTGCGCGAGGAATGGGAGATTCGCGCACTTGCGGTACCCGATCCGGATGCACATCTTCGCTATGTGCTGGATGCGGTGACCCAAATTCGGAAGACGCTGGATAACAGGATTCCCCTGATCGGATTTTCAGGTAGCCCGTTTACGTTAGCCTGCTACATGGTTGAAGGTTGCGGCGGGACCGATTTTCGCCAGATCAAAACCATGCTGTATCAGCGGCCCGATCTGTTGCATCACATCCTTAACATTAATGCTCAGGCTGTTACGGCCTATCTGAATGCCCAGATCGAATGCGGGGCCCAGGCGGTAATGATTTTCGATACTTGGGGCGGAGCTCTATCTCATGCTGCCTATCGGGAATTCTCCCTGCGTTATATTGGCCAGATCCTGGCTGGACTAAAACATGAGCATAACGGAGAGCGCATTCCAAATATTGTTTTTACCAAGGGCGGCGGGCTGTGGCTCGAGAGCATTGCTGACAGCGGTTGTGACGCGGTTGGACTGGACTGGACTGTGGATATTGCCGAAGCCCGGCGGCGTGTGGGTCACAAGGTTGCTCTGCAGGGAAATCTCGACCCGGCCGTACTGTTCGCTTCGCCGGAAGTAATTGCCGCTGAAGTTGAAAAAATCCTGTCGGGTTATGGTAATGGCAGCGGCCACGTCTTCAATCTAGGACATGGCATTTCCCAGTACACGCCTCCAGAAAGCGCTTTGACACTTGTGGAAGCGGTTCACAGTATCAGCAGGAAATATCGACAGCACTAGATATATTTTATAGAACATGTTAATGGCGACAACCAATACGAAGATGTGCTAAATTCGGGTTTTAAGCGAACAGGCCAGTTATGGAAACAGATACTGACCCAACCCAAACATGGTCAATTTTTCGGTGCAAATAGGTGAAAAACGGGTAAATTCAAGTGGTTCGGCTAGAACAAGCTTAACAAAATCGCCAGTGCATATACTTATTATTGAAGACGACCCCGCGATCGCCACCAACCTTTACGATTTTCTCGAGGCGCGTGGTCACAGCGTGGATGCTGCCGCAGATGGAATTACCGGCCTGCATCTTGCTGTAACGCAAAAATTCGACGGAATTCTGCTTGATCTTGGATTGCCGGGTATGGATGGCATTACGTTGTGCCGGAAACTCCGCAAGGAAGCGGATATCGACACGCCGGTACTGATGCTTACCGCCCGAGATACGCTGGACGATAAACTTAAAGGGTTCGATTGCGGCGCGGATGATTATCTGGTTAAGCCGTTTGCGCTGAAGGAAGTTGAGGCCCGCCTCGTCGCCATGCATAAGCGTCATGGCGGGAAAGTCACCAGTCGCATGCTCGAAACGGGGGATCTCTCGTTCGACCCCAAGACACTATCTATACAATTTGCCGGTGCGAGCGTCAAGCTGCCACCAAAATGTATTAGGCTGCTTGCCATTATGATGGGTGAACCCGGCCGGGTGTTCAGCCGAAGAGAATTGGAATCGGAAGTTTGGGGCGATGAGCAGGGTACCAGTGATACCTTGCGTAGTCATATGCACGAACTACGCCGTGCGCTAAGCCGGGCCGGAGGATATGATCCAATCGAAACAGTTCATGGCCTTGGTTACCGCCTGATTTCTCGTGGCCGGAGTTAAGCGCGGTTTACGCCTGCGTGTCGCACTGGCTTTTGCAATATTCTGCATCGTTGTTGTTGGAACCGTTGGTATCAGCCTCTATATCGCTTCGGATGATATCGAACAGGCGCATATCGAGCAGATACTCGAAGCCGAGATGGACTATCTCGTGCAGCGTTATCGCGACAGTAGCGACTTTGTTCCGCAGGTGGGCTCCAATCTCGAAAAGTATATCGTCCGCGACGCCGCGGACGAATCGCATCTGCCCACCTATCTGCAAGGATTGAATTACAGGCGCCATAAAGTGTTTCGCGGCCCCGAGGAGATCCGGGTCGCGGTAAGGCATGTTGACGGCATTAAGTTTCTCGTTGCCTATGAAATCGGACTCCACGATTTGCGGCAGCAGGAACTCCGGCTCCTCATCGTTTTATCGCTTTTATCGGTGGTTGGCGTTGCCCTGGTGGTCGGATATCTGCTCGCGGGGGTACTTGTCAGACAAGTCACCGATCTCGCCGAGCGCGTCCGGCATCTCGCGCCGGGTGACGTGCAAGGCGCAACCATGATACAGCCCGGACAGGACGAGGAGGTGGCGCAGCTCGCGCATGCGCTGGACGACTACCAGAACCGCATAACACGTATGTTGCGGCGCGAGCAGGAGTTTACCGCCAATGTCAGCCATGAGTTACGCACACCCATCACCACCATTTTGACAAGTTGCGAGCTTCTGGCGACTGAGCCAAGCCTGCCGGAAAGGGCACGGGGGCGAATCGGAATGATCGAGAGTGCGGCCACCCGCATGGGAGAGCAATTACAGGCCTTGCTATTTTTAGCCCGCGAGCAGGCGCTGGGAATCATGGAGCCGGTTGCTCTTGCGGAGTGTGTTTATGATGCCGTGGAACCTGTCTGTACGGAAATATATCGCAAACGCCTTAATTTCGAGGTGGCAATCGAACCAAAGGCCGTTCTTACGCTGAATCCGCAGGCGCTGCACACGGCTCTCGTGAATCTGCTCCGAAACGCGGTGCAGTATACCGAGCGGGGTTTCATACGTGTCAGTTTTAACCGGAACCGTTTGTCGATCTCGGATTCGGGCATTGGCATTGAACCTTTTTACCTCCCGCTGCTCTACGAGCGCTTTTTCCGCGGAACGTCCCAAGGGGAAGGTTTGGGCATCGGGCTCGCCATCGTCAAACGTATTTGCGATCACTACGGCTGGACCATTGATGTTGACAGCACTCCGGGAAAAGGAACAACCTTTCACATTACATTTCCCGGTTAGTCATACCGAGCCAGTCTCTTCCTTTTCCAGAACCAAGCCTGTCTGTTTCCTGCTCAACAGGTGAGCAGGCCGACGGGCGTTGCCATCACCGGCAGGCGTGGCGACATAAGCAGACAACGTTTGCTGCCAACCCTAGCCCCGCGCCCCTTCCAAAACCCACTGGTTTCCCTAGTTTAGCTCCAGATTCCCTATGATGCGCTGGGGGAGGGTGGTTCCTTCCTAAGTATCCCGCCGCTTGCGCGCGCTCTCAAACGTGTTCCCCTCAACCGAGTAGCTCTGTAGGTCGTGGCTCGGCCGCCGTTCGCCTCAAGACACCTTAGCCATTCAGATTTTGCCGCAGCACCGGTGCCATGCTCCTTCCCAATTTCAACAACCTGCTTCTTCATCATGGCGATCTACTTGAGGTCCCGGCGTTCGTTTTCATCTTCCCATGTTGAGGTTCGACATCGCTTCAACGTGCTTAGCCGTGAAAGACGCCTCAACGGTGCATCATTCATGCCGGGCGCGGCGTAAAAATACGTGGGTTCTTCATCTAAACTATTTACCCAAAAGCAATAAGCGCACGTTTGTTTCGGGAGGAATTAAGACTTTTTTAAAATATTTTAATTTAGTTTGCCCGATTCACAAATTAATCACAGATACGAAATCTTTTCTTCACACGCATTATGCTAATTTTTGGTTAACACGTAATTCGGACCACTTATAACACACGAAACCGAGGAATTCCTAAAAATAACCTTAAAAATCAATAGGCTATAAAACGATATTTTAATGTATACGTGCTGCAGGGATTTAATGGAAAACTAATTTTCACAAAATTGGCGGTGTGTCAAGCAAAATCGCTGTCGAAAACACCGATCCGAAATATGATGTGTGTGAACGGGGTTAAAGTTTTTAAAAACATTTATGGATTTAATTTCAATCCGATTATTTATCTCAGTTTCAAAAAAAATATGACGAACTGTTAACTGGGATTGAAAAGCCTATTAATGCGATGGTTTTCCGCTCGTTCTCCCGAGATGGCCGCGTTTGGAATAGAGCGATTGGGATTTGCCTCGTGGCCGCTGGGATGAACGTAGCGCGCCGTGAGAAATGTTAACCACGATGATAAACGCGGGTTTTTCCGGTAGGTCGGGTAAAAGTACTTTCTGAGGGGGGGTGAGGGATGAGTCGACGCAAAAGGGTGGTGTCAGGTAGCGGATGCGGCAACAGAGCGAAAAATAACATGCAAGTCGTTAGGAAAACCAATAATCACAATAGGAGGATGACGTAATGGCTACGATACAACCTGTAGTGCTGTTCTTCGTTCTCGGAGTTTTGGCCGGAGTGATGAAATCCGACCTCAAGATCCCCGAGGCCTTATACAAGAGCCTGAGCATCTTCCTGTTGATTGCCATCGGTTTCAAGGGTGGGGTGTCGATGGCGAAGTACGAGATCATGGAAGTCCTGCCAATCGCGCTGTCGATGGTTGTGCTCGCGGCGCTGATTCCACTCACCGCCTACCCGATATTGAGAAAGCTCGGGAAATTCAGTCAAGCGGATTCCGGGGCTATTTCCGCCCACTACGGTTCGGTGAGCGCGGTGACCTTTGCCGTGGGTATCGCCTTCCTGGAGGGTATCAAGGAAACGTCCGAAGGCTACATGGTCCTGATCATGGCGTTGATGGAGATACCCGCTCTGGTGACCGGTACAATCCTTGCAAGGGCAGGAGCGGGGGGTAAAACTGAGTGGAGGAAGCTGCTGCATGAGATTCTCACTGGTACGAGTATCTTTCTGATGGTTGGCGGAGTCATCGTCGGTTACTACGCCGGAATGGTAAAACTTGTCTCGCCCCTGGATAAGATGTTCATGGACCTGTTCATGGGCGTGCTGGCCTTATTCCTGCTGGAAATGGGTTTGCTCGCATCAGCGCGGTTGCAGGTAATCAAGGCAAAAGGCCCATTCCTCATCGGGTTTGGCATACTGTTTCCATTGACCGCCGGGTTTTTTGGCGCATTCCTCGGCGCTTCATTCGGTTTATCCCTTGGCGGTGCGACGATGCTCTCTGTGCTGTATGCCAGTTGTTCATACATCGCGGCGCCGGCAGCCATGCGCATCGCGGTGCCCGAAGCGGATCCGGCGGTGTCCATTGGAGCTTCCTTAGGGGTAACCTTCCCGTTTAACATCTTCATCGGGGTCCCCATCTACTATGAGATGGCGAAATTCTTCAAAGGATTGTTGGCATAAAATCGAAATAACGATGGACGTACTATCAATGGGGATAGTGGTATTAGATTAGTAAAGCATCTTTACCACGGTGATAGTACGTTTCGCTAAGTTACATTACTACCGTGTGGCTCAGTTATACGACACCTTTCACTTTCTAGGGGGAAACAATGGACTCCGCAATCGCAATGAAGAGGTTAGAAATCGTAATTGATGAGGAAAAACTCGAGGATCTCATTACCTTATTAAATAGCGTCGGCATACGTGGCTACACCTTCATAAAGTCAGCCGGCGGGCTTGGCTCGAGGGGCACACGGCGTCCGGACGATATCTTTTTCGAGCAAAACAATGCCATGGTGATTCTCGCATGCCAAGAGGCTCAAGCGCTGAAGGTGACGGCCGCGCTCCGTCCCAGGCTGAAGGAATTTGGGGGCATGTGCCTGATCTCGGACTGTTACTGGCTTGAGGGGGCCGCGATCTCATATTAAAAATATGTATTTTTCCCGGAGCATCCAGAGGGAAACACAGTTCTAATTGTTGCGAAAAAAACCGTTTCATTTGTAATAACCGGGGTTATTTCATCGTCGAGGGTGACCGGACGCTACTGCGCAGCGGCAAGCCGCCTGCGCAGTAGCGGTAAAAAAGCGAATGCAGAAGAAGTTATGGTCTTCACGCAACATTATCCCGTGTTGCGTTACGGCAAAGGAGAGCCGAAGCCAAAAAGCCTTTCGAGCGTGGGGGGAATCTAAATCATCGCCGTACGCATGAACCAGTTGATTCCGCCACTCCGGATGACTTAGCCCGCCTTCCATGGATCCTTGCTTCTCTATTTCGCTAGGAGGTTTTTTTCGGATGATAACGGAGCAAAAAGACTACAGGGCCAGGTTATCGCCTCCATCCGCAGCACATCATGTTTCTCAGATCAGATCGCTAGTTACGAAGAAGGGCTTGCAAAATAAAGACGAGAGAGAGCTAACTTGGCGCGTTGACGGTTCACTATATGTTCTTAATAATCAACCCAATTTGAGAGTGCCATGGCAAGACCTGCGACGGGACGGGAATTTGTGGAAACGGCAAAAGCAAGAATCGCGTCGGCTAAAACCGTAGATGCGTTACGGGCTGCCCAGGCGTTGCTTCTTCCGCTGGAGTTCGGGTTATCGCTGGAGCAGACGGCGACCGTGATTGGGCTATCGAAGAGCCGGACGGGAAAACTCAGGACCCGGTTTCAGCGGATCGAATGCGGTATCGAACAGATTAAAACTAAGAAGGGGTTGCGCAATCACGCCAGGATGAGTCTGGATGAAGAGGTAAAATTTCTCGCGCCCTTTATTACAAAGGCTCAAGATACCGATGTGTTGCCGATACCTGAACTCAAAGCTGAACTTGAACGACGCACTGGAAGGAAGGTTTCCACCTCGGCTGTTTACCAGTTGCTTCGCCGCCACGGTTGGTCGAAGTTTGCACAGCAACATCGAACGAGTGCGGCAGCGGTAAAATCCCGGGGACAGTCAGGGCAAAAAAAGGAATGATCGCGGCGGGGCCATTAGGGCGATATGACAGCGCTTACTTAAGCGCGCGACGGTGAGAACTGAGAATAGGGTAGATCGAAGGTTCCATCTTTCCATTGCTACTCCAATGAGTACGCACTGCGTACCATAGTCCCGGAAATGGGTTTTGGTAGTTGCTGGAAGCGGATGCAGCATCGTCACTTCACGCCACGTCATACATGTTCGGTGTAAGCCGCCATTCCGCGCGGATTACACCGGGAAATGCTCAATCTGCTTTAACCTCCTCCCACGTGCCATCGAGCTTGATATAAAACAGCTTTGGGTCAAATCCAAGCGAACGCGCCGTTTCCGCGGCCTTGAGAAGATCTTCCTTCTTTGCGCCGGCACCGCAATCCTCATGCACAGATAGAACCGCCGTGTGGCTATCATGAAGTTTTTTTGAAAGCCCTAGATGGGTTTTAAGCTGATCCACATTTGCCGCGCCACCGGCGCATGTCACCCGGTCATATGTTCCCTGATGAATATTCAGGTGCTCCAGTAAGTTTTCAACCGTCTTTTGTATCCGAAAGTCCATACATCCGACAACGGCATGGCTACAGGTATGCATAGATTTGCCCTTTTTGGTTATATGTCATGTAAACCCAACGTAGTGATTCAGCAATGATTGTGCCTTTCGCCGTGCCCACCCGTCAAGTAGAGTTTCAGGATTTATCGCCGGCAACGATGGGGAAATAATCTGGGTGGGACTGAGGTAGGAGGCCGAAAAGCTGTCACATAATCCGGTCAGGATTGTGGGCTATATGACAGCATTGCACGTAACACCGGATTACACCTACACCGCGATGCCCCATAGCGTAATTTCACTGACTCGCGGGTTTCTCAGGGAGGTTGGCCGCTGCGTCCGCAGGGAGGGTGCGGGCTGCATCGCGCGTCCGGACGAGGAGATCGCTACCTCCCATCCCTCTTGTCCTTCGTCTGCATTGACGTGCCATCATGTCAGGCGATCACGACCTGATGGCAAACAAGAAGCATGCAGCGGTTATCACTATATCTCGGCTTCAGTCATAAACACAAAAAATTGACATACGTGAGTATTCCCTGAAAAACATTCACGGCAAAACTTCGAAGCAATCTTCTAAATATGTAAATAATACATTGATTAAAATAACAAATATAAAATCAATCGGCAAACCTGATATTCCTCCACAAAAAATATGTGAAGTATTATTCATACGACTTCACAAATTCTTCACATTTACCATACATTCCCTTCACATTCCCGATGGTATGTTAGCGCCGTCTTTAAAGCTTGAAGAAATTAGGGATATTTTCGTGTCACAAACCGTGACGACATGGTGTCTCGCGCTGCGGCGTGGGGTGTTGTTGACGGGGCCGTGGATGAGCTTTTAAAGGAACTTGAAGTGACTCTATATAGCCGATTTTCCCACCTTAGATATGAGCGACGGAATACCCAACAGTCCTCCCGTTCATTTTTTTGCCGGGAATATCTTTTATATCAAATTCTTAACAGGGAAGGACAAGTATCATGAGTTCATATACTTCAGATAAGCCTATTTCACCGCCCGATGACCATTCACCCAGCGCCACGCCAGACGCGGTAGCCGCGCCGGGATCGGCCGGTTTTCAGGCTAAGTATGTGGCCAGGGACATACAGGCCGGAATTATCTGCGGGGCGATGGCAATCCCGCTGAGCACAGGCATAGCCATGATGTCAGAGTACCCCATCAAGGTCGCGCTCGCCACGGTGGTGTTTGCGTGCTTTCTCGGTTGGATCAACTCATTTTTCAAACCGGGCAACTATATCGGTGTGCCTGGGGTCGCGGCGGGTCTTGCACCCGCGTTGGCCTTGGGCGTGCACTCGTTCGGCATTGAAAATATGGCGTTCTGTATTTTCCTCACCGCGGCCATGCAGGCAGTGGTGTGGAAGTATAACTGGCAACGGTACATTATGCTTGCGGTGCCGGTATACCTGGTGGAAGGGTTACTCGCCGGGATAGGCTTGAAAATCGCGCTCAAGTTCGTGACATTTACTTATGAGCTCCCGGCTGGGCAGGAGGAGGCGGAGGTATTCTGGAATGGCGCCCGGATACAGATGGTTCTTGTATCCCTGGCTGGCTTCGCCGGTTTTGTGTATCTGTTCTCGAAATTCAAGGATACCAAGCCAGCAATCCCGTACTTCCTTTTAATAGCTGCAAGCGTAGTCGTGGCGCAGTTCATGGCGGTTCCCATGCTGCATGTGGATGACGTCGAATTGAAGCTTGCCCTTCCAATACCCCATGTTGAAAACGCGATGATGTGGGTTTATATGATCGGATTCTGCGCAATGCTGGCAACGATCGACGTGATAGAACAGGTGATGAGCAATGCGGCGATCGAAAAAATCGATCCCCTGGGTCGCAAGTGCAATACCAACAACAGCTTGTTCTCTATCTGGCTCTCCAATATGGGTTCCAGCTTCTTCGGTGGCATGACCAACCTTGACGGCCTAGCTAAAAGCACCACCAACAAGCTGGCCGGCGCATATACAAAGTTTTCCAATCTCGTAGTCGGTCTAGTCATTGCCTTCTTCGTGATGAACACTCATTACCTTGAGTTTTTACCGAAATTTTCGCTCGCGGCAATAATGATTTTCTCCGGCTGGAAAATGATCATGGGACTGTGGCATGTTGCACACTATGGGCAATACGCTTTAATCCTCGCCACCGTTACCGGTTTGCTGGTTTTCAAAATCGGTATCTTCGAGGGCATGATTGTGGCACTGACGGTGCATGGCCTCATCAACTACATCGTGTTCAAGCAAGCCGGAAAGATTCCCGGAAAGGTCATTATCAAGAAGTATTTCGAGAAATTCTCGACCGGTGGCGGAGCTGACTGAGTAAAACGTTAATATTGCATGGCGGGCGTTAATGCGCCCGCCATTTTTTATGAATCATCAGATAAATACAGGAGTTCACAAATGTATAGAAAGATCATGGCTGCTATCGCTGATGATGATATTTCCTGGAACGCGCTCCAAGAGGCCATCCAGATCGCAACCGCCAATGACGCCGAACTATGCGTCGTTCATGCGTCATCCACCGCGGACGATGATGAGAAAAACCGCAATAGCAAGCAGATGGGGGCAGATTTGCTGCAGCGAGCAAAGTTAGCCGCGGGTGAAAAACTAGAGGTCGAGACTCGTTTATTGGAAGCGGAGGGAGAATTTGGCCTGAAGGGCATTTCAGAAGCCATAGCCACTGCCGCAACTGAGTGGGATGCGGACTTGCTGGTCGTGGGTACCAAAGGTCGGCGGGGTTTGGAGCGCCTGGTGATTGGTTCCGTAGCGGAGCAGCTTGTCAGCGCGGTAGGCACCTCCATTTTATTGGCTCGCTCGCGTTAACCCAGAACTCACGTAAAAAATTTTTGTCCTAATTGTGAAGAAAATGTGGACAAAGCATTAAATACTTGTGAACTTGTGAAAAATGTGTATACTTCATGTTAAGTAATTGTGAAGTATGTCTCACCCTACAAACAGGGTGGTTTTTAAACAACCTTTTTGGAGATCTCCCGTGAAAACGATTTTCGCTTTGATCTTGCCTGTAAGTCTCGTCTTGCTTTGGGCTTTTCCGATTTTTACGTCTGGGCAATTCAGTCTGGGTTGGTTCGCCGTGGATTTCTTGCTTGTCATGGCAACTTATCTGGCGCTGGCTCACCCCCATCTGTTTCGCGGTATAGCCCGCCGGCACAGAACGCTTGCGACCCGCGCCTTGGCGTAAGCGCGTATGACCGAGTATAGGGCGGAAAGATGATTCTTGTCCGCCCATGCTTGAAATAGAGTTACGTGAATGAGTTCAGTGGTTGAAGAATGCTGTTTCGTAAATTCCTGGTAAATCCCTTCGTGTTCAGTGAAATTGAAATGAGAAATAGACTACTTAAAGTACTTCTCCCCACGAGCTTGCTACTCGCCGTTTTTCCCGTTTTTGCGGCGCAGCAAGCCGGCAAGGCGCCCCCAGAAGCTGCCATCTCCTGCATACAAAATGTGATTGATGAGCGGGACACGTCCTTGGCAAATATGGCTGCTGGTTGGTCATCGTCCGTTAAGGAAGCGCTGGAGGCACGACGTGACGCGGAAAAAGCAAGTTGGGAAGTTGCCGACTACAAGGGGCGGCGCGTCGCTCAGAGAAAGGCTTGGGGCGATTATGACAAGGTCCTTCGTGCGGCAAATAAGACGAAAACCAAGGAACGGGTTCAGGCATGGAAGAAATTCGATAACGATCGCCAGCAATGTGAGGTTTATTCCCCCGAGATGGTGACCGGCAGTACAGTCGATAAAAATATTTAAGTAGCGAGTAACAATCAAATCGATCAATCCGCCCACGAGCGGGAGTATTGCCCAAGCAATAATTTGCATTGAAGTTCAACAATTAAAAGTAGGGAAAAAATGTTAGGAAAGGTCGCCTGAAGGACGTCTTCAACGGATTGGGCGTTGAGCAGTTGATTGGGGCCAGACGGTGGAAGGCTTAAACCTTATTCTAATTTGGATACTGACTTAATTTACGTCCGGGCGTTAACAACTTATATTTTTTTAACCTCTTTCTATCAATTACCTAATCATGTTAAAAACATCTAATTCCACCAGCACCTTTCTGTATTTTGCATACGGCGCCAATATGTTATCCCGTAGGCTCACAGCCCCGGACAGAGCGCCATCGGCTGTTGCTATAGACCTTGGCTTTGTCGAGGGACGCCGATTCTCCTTCGGTAAAGTGAGTCGCGACAAGTCCGGCAAATGCGATCTCGAGGCAACGGGTAACCCTCACGACAGAGCATATGGCGTTCTCTTCAAGGTAAATGTAAAAGACAAGCCCAATCTTGATGTAGCGGAAGGGCTTGGCATTGGATATAGCGAGGCGAAGATCCAAGTAGTTACGGCAACAGGTGTCTATACCGCACTAACCTATGTCGCCAGCTATAGGGAAGATCCGCTTCTGCCTTACCAATGGTACAAAGCATCCGTGCTATCGGGTGCCGTTGAGCATGGCCTTCCGTATGAATATATTGAATGGCTGCGGACTTTTGAAGCACAACCTGACGCGAACGCGAAGCGTCGCACCGAGCGGGAAGCCTTGATTTTCGGTGATTTGCCACTCCATCGGTTCCAGTTCGACATGGGTGTGCGTCAGGCCGCAGTCAACGAAGCTTAAGTAGGAAAAATTCTTTATTTCGGCCTCAAAACTCGGCGAGCGGAATTTATTAAGTTCCGCTCGCTGTAAAACCGGCTAAAACCGATCTGTTCTAAAAGCTCATGGTGGGCTCCCCGCGGTGCCTGCCTGCAGCAGTTTTTGATAAAAAGTAACGCGTCGCCCACTGATCTTCCCCTCCCGCATTGCCTGCGTAAGCGCACATCCAGGTTCACATCCATGACGGCAATTATTGAACCTGCATTGTCCGATGTAGGGACGAAATTCAATAAATCCCCACGCCAGTTCCTCGACATTCAAATGATATAGACCAAATTCCTGCATGCCCGGGGAATCAATGAGTCCGCTATCGTCGTCGAGATAATAGAGTTTGGCGTGCGTCGTGGTATGCCGCCCGGTATCGAGCGCAACGGAAATATCAGCAGTCGCCCGTTCGGCCGCGGGTACGAGCGCGTTGACTAGAGTCGATTTGCCCATGCCGGACTGGCCTATGAGAATACTTAGATGACCATGCAGGTGGGGTAATAACGGGACGCTATCGTTTTTTGCACTAAGCTGTAGCACGGGGTAACCCAGTTCGCGGTAGAGGGCGAGGGTAGAAAAGGCGTGGCGGGATGGTTCAATCAGGTCAGCCTTATTGCATACGAGCAGTACCTTTAACTTCTGCTGCTCAGCAGCCGCAATACAGTGGTTAACCATCTCCTCGCTAAAACTCGGAACAGCGGCGACGACGATAACCAATTGGGTGACGTTCGCGGCGATGAGTTTCTGACGGGCCGCGTCGCTGCGGTACAGCACTGACGTGCGGGGCAGTATCTCCTCTATTACCCCCTGCCCGGACGCCGATGGTCGGACTTTCACCCTGTCGCCGCATGCTGCGCCTCCCTTTTTGCCGCGCATGACGCAAGACAAAACTGTGCCGTTAGTGGCGCTAATGAGAAAATTTCTACCAAACGCGGCGACTATTTGTCCGGTAATGAGCGCCGCCGCTGAGGTAGAGTGAACCGGTCTCAAATCGTGAACAGCGTATCAACCTTGGCGGCGCAAATAAAATCGTTCTCTGATAGCCCACCAATTGCGTGCGTGGTGTATTCCACTCTGCATTTATTGTAGCCCACTATCAGATCGGGGTGATGGTCTTCTCGATGAGAGATCCAGGCAACCGCGTTGACAAAGGCAGTCGTCTGATAATAATTCTTGAAATGAAAGTCTTTCCGGATCGTTTTCTCTAGGAACTCCCATCCGTCAAGTTGCTCCATCAGTATGGCGACTTCGCTGGCAGAGAGTGGCGGCATAACACCCTCGCAAGGTTTGCACTTCTTATGCGCAAGGTCACCTGTATCGCTCATTTTAACTCCTCTTAGTAATTAATAAGATCCCGGGTACGCGATCAAACCGTATTTTGCGCCAAGCTCTGAAGACGCGATATCCTGAGCGCGGCCGGCGGATGTGAATCATAAAACGCCGAATGCAAGGGATCGGGCGTAAGCGTCGACGCATTATCCTGGTAAAGTTTCACCAATGCCCGGGTGAGATCAGTAGCCGAAGCATTGTGCGCGGCGTACTCGTCGGCCTCGAATTCATGCCGCCGTGAATATACGCTGGCCAACGGCTGAAACAGGAACGTGAATACGGGCATGACGATAAAAAATAATAACAGCGCCATTGCCGGGGAGGGTATTGATGAAACCGAAACCCCCAGCCCCTCGTAAAACCAGCTTTGCTGCATCAAGTAGCCCAGTACCCACAAGAATACAAGGCTCATCGAAAAACTTAACGCGATGCGTTTGATAACGTGATGACGCTTGAAGTGGCCTAGCTCATGCGCGAGCACCGCCTCAATTTCAGAAATATCGAGACGGGAAAGCAACGTATCGAAAAAAACAATTCGTTTGGTTTTACCGAAACCAGTGAAATAAGCGTTACCATGGTTGCTGCGGCGTGAGCCATCCATCACAAAAAGGCCGCTGGATTTGAAGCCACATTTCCGCATCAGCTGTTCGACGCGTGTTTTGAGGGACGTATCAGCGAGAGGGGTGAATTTGTTGAAAATTGGCGCGATCCAGGTGGGAAATATGGCAAGCAAAACGATATTGAAGGCCATCCATGCAAGCCATGCATAAAACCACCAGTTCGGACCCATTTTCTCCATCAGCCACAACACGCCCAGGATCAGCGGCACGCCAAGCAGGATCGCCAAAAAGCTCTGTTTAGCGAGGTCGAGAAAAAACATGCGGGGTGTCATTTTGTTAAAACCAAACTGCTCTTCGATGACGAATGCTCGGTAGTAACCTATAGGAATTCCAAGTGCACTCATCAGCAATATGGTGCTGATTATAAGCGCCGTGCCGTGCATGATTGGATCGTCTAACCAACCCGACCAAAAAGCAGTTAGCGCACTCAATCCGCCCCCTAAAGTAAGTATCAGCAAAACCATCGCTTCCAGGGACATGCTCAGATATCCCAGTCGGGTCTTGGCGCATGTATAGTCCGCGGCCTTCTGATGCGCTTCGAGCGTAATTTGGGAAGAAAAATTCGCAGGTACGTGGCCGCGGTTCGCCCGAACATGGCGGATATGGCGCGTTGCCAGCCACATCCTCGTAATCAGGGTTAAGATCAGGGCGGCAAGAAAGACGGCTGAGAAAGTTTGCATGATCGACAGGATGGCTATGGTCCTCTGCTTCCAACATTAAAAAGTCACGGTGACGGCTCAGTACCGATATGACACAATTACATATTGAAAATTCCGTAAGTGGTTTCCATTATGGCACAAGATATCAACAACCTCATCTGGATAGATATGGAAATGAGCGGTCTTTGCCCGCAGACTGACCGTATCCTCGAAGTCGCTCTGGTGGTAACCGATTCGCAGTTGGGTGTCATCGCCGAGGCGCCGGTGCTGGTCATATCCCAGCCGGATACGGTACTCAATGATATGGACAGCTGGAATAAGTCAACGCATTCAAAATCCGGCCTGATTGACAAGGTGAGATCATCCATCCTCACGGAGGAGGCCGCGGAAGAACGCATGATCGCGTTTCTGCAAGACCATGTTCCTCCCGGAATCTCACCCATGTGCGGCAACTCGATCTGTCAGGATCGCCGCTTTTTGGCCCGGTGCATGCCACAGCTGGAAGAATATTTCCACTACCGAAATCTGGACGTTAGCACCCTGAAGGAGCTGGCAAAACGCTGGAAGCCAGACATTCTTGCAGGCCTCGAGAAATTGGGCAAGCACGAGGCGCTCGCGGATATCTACGACTCAATTGCCGAAATGAAGTACTACCGTCGGACGTTTATCAACGCATAGGCAATTGAATAGCGCGACGAGACTAGAAATAATTTCCGGTTGAGGTAGCTTCAATCCTATCCCCATTCAAGGAAAACACCTATGCCGCACGCAACCCCCTTCACCATCGCAGTCAACCCCAAGATACCAAAAAGACTGGAGCGTCTTGAGGAACTGGCTAACGATCTCTGGTACAGCTGGGATCGCTCTACGCGTTCACTTTTTTCGCGTCTGCACCCCGGTCTTTGGGGTGCGGTTGGCCATAATCCGAAGGCTTTTCTCAAACGTGTGGACGAATCGTTGTTGTTAAAGGCCGCAGAGGATCAGGTATTCCTTTCTAATTACAACAGCATTCTCTCCGCTTACGATTCCTATCATTCCGAACCCGTGCGGACCGCTACGCCTGGAGGGCTACATCCGAAGGACCAGGTGGCGTATTTTTGTTTCGAGTTCGGTTTCCATGAAAGTTTTCCAATTTATTCCGGTGGACTAGGCATTCTGGCAGGCGACCATTGCAAGGCGGCCAGCGATCTGCGTTTGCCGCTGGTCGGGGTCGGCTTGCTTTACAGGCAGGGATATTTCTTTCAAACCATCGACAATCACGGAAACCAGCAGGTCACATATACCAGTTCGGATTTCGAAGACCTGCCCGTGACGCAGGTACTCGACGAGAAGGGTTCAGAAGTCCGCATCGTGGTAAACCTGCCGCAACGCAAAGTGATGGTGAAGGTTTGGCGGGCAAAAATAGGTCACGTCACGCTTTATCTGCTGGATACCGATTTGCAGGAAAATTCTGCGGATGATCGCGATATAACCCATCAGCTTTACGGCGGAGACGGGACAAATCGGATTGAGCAGGAAATCATACTCGGCATTGGCGGCGTCCGCGCATTGCGGGAGCTGGGAATCAAGCCGACCATATGGCATATCAATGAAGGCCATGCGGCGTTCATGATGCTGGAGCGGATGCGTGGCCTGGTTCAGCAAGGACTCGATTTTCCCAGCGCACTGGAGGGGGTGGCGGCGAACACCGTCTTCACCACTCATACGGCTGTACCCGCAGGGCACGATCACTTCAGCGGAGAGATGATTTCCACATATTTCGGCAATTTTTTTCATGAGCTCGGAACGACCCGGGACGAGTTCATGGCGCTCGGTTGGGATCCCGATACTCACGATTTCAACATGACAGATCTGGCGGTTCGCGTTTCGCGCTTTCAAAACGGGGTGAGCAAAATACACGGCAATGTGTCCGCACACATCTGCAGGGATTTATGGCCTCAGATAGAGCCGGAAGAAAATCCTATAACCTACATCACCAACGGTGTGCATGTTCCCACCTTTCTGGCGCAAGAATGGTCCGATCTGTTCGACCGCTATCTCGGTTACGAATGGCGCAGCAATATGAGTGACCCGGAGTTCTGGTTGCGCATCGATGCCATACCCGATCATTTATTCTGGAGCGTGCGGCAGTCACTCAAATCGCAGATGATTTATGGCATACGTGAGCGCCTGGCCAAGCAAAATGCGCGCAATCGCGGTTCGGAAGCGCATCTGGACCGTTTGCTCAAATTTTCCGACCCCCTTAATCCCAATATACTAACGCTCGGATTTGCCCGTCGCTTTGCTACCTACAAACGCGCCACGCTGCTCTTCGAAGATCTCGATTGGTTGCGTAGGATTGTGCTTCATCACGAACATCCGGTGATGATCGTTTTTGCCGGTAAGGCCCATCCCGCCGACGTGCCGGGCCAGGATCTGATCCGGCGCATCAGCGAGGTTGCGGGCCTGCCGGAATTCGAAGGACAACTTCTGCTGGTTGAGGATTACGACCTGCGGCTCGCCCGGCGGCTGGTAGCCGGCGTGGATGTCTGGCTTAACAGCCCGGTTTATCCCCTGGAAGCGAGTGGTACCTCAGGCATGAAAGCCGGGATCAACGGGACGCTCAACCTGAGCGTGCTCGATGGCTGGTGGGGAGAGGGCTATAACGGCAAAAATGGCTGGGCAATCAAGCCGGGGCTCGAGAATATGGCTTCCGCGCTCCGCGACAAGGAAGAAAGCAAAGAGTTTTACGAAACGCTGCAGGACCACGTGGTGCCTCTATATTATGCTCGGGATAAGCTGGGTTATTCACCCGGGTGGGTGAAAATGGCCAAAAATTCCATGATGTCTCTGTTGCCGCGATACAACGGCGCGCGCATGGTGAGCGAATACGCAGCAAAATTTTATGTGTCAGCCAGCAGACAGGGGGCGCGGTATGCTGATAACAACTTTGACGGGGCAAAACGGGTCGCGGCGTGGAAGGCACACGTAAAAAAGGTCTGGGGAGGCGTGACGATGCGCCGGCTGGACACGCCACTCAAACGCATCAGTTTCGGCGAAGGACTGCATTTTCAAGTCGCGGTCAGGCTGAACGGGCTGCAGCCTGAGGACGTGGTAGTGGAACTGTTGATTTGTCGTAAGCTAAAAACCGCGACGCTTTGCGAGTACAAGCATTTTCGGTTCAAATATACGGATGTGCAGCAATCGGATGAGCACCTGTTTGAGTTGGATCTCACCCCCGATTTATGTGGCAAGCTCGACTATTATATTCGTATGTATCCGTATCAGCCGTTGCTGACGCATCCCTTCGAAATGGGCATGATGATATGGCTTTAAGTTTCTTCTGATTCTATTGGCTGAGTATCCATTCGCATTCAATGCGGTCATGAGCGTAGTTCTTTTTGGATCAGGATAACAGCGAAAGGTATACGCTCCGATAGCGTGCAGCGCTGGCGCGCCAGCTGAAATCCTTCATCATGCCGTTGTGCATCAGGCTGCGCCATACCGGTTTATTATGATATGCCGAAGTGGCGCGGATGATAGCGTCGAGAAAACTGCTGGTGGTCATGTCCGAGAACAGGAATCCACTCGCACTTCCGTCAGCCAGAGTCGCGGGCGTGCAATCCACTACCGTGTCCAGCAGACCTCCGGTGGCATGGACCAGTGGAGGCGTACCATAGCGCTGGCTATACATCTGATTAAGGCCACAGGGCTCGAAGCGGGAAGGCATTAAAAGGCTATCCACGCCGGCCTCGATCAAGTGGGCAAGTTTTTCATCGAAGCCAACGCGAACGGCGATTTTGCCGGGATGCTTTCTGGCCAGATTAGTCAACTCCTGTTCCAGCGCATGGTCCCCGCTTCCGAGCACGATCAGTTGAGCTGGTAGCTCAGTTAACCTGCTCGCGATTTGAAGCAACAGGTCGTAACCTTTCTGATAAGCAAATCGGCTGACCGCGCCGAATAACGGAATGTGAGGAGCCACGGTCAGACCCAACCGCCGCTGCAATGGCATTTTATTGGCGGTTTTAACCGAGAGGCTGGCGGCAGTATAATTGCGCACGAGCGCCCGATCGGTGGCGGGGTTCCATTCAGCAGTGTCTATGCCGTTGACAATGCCGCTAACATGTTCGCGGCGCGAGGCCAACAAGCCTTCCATGCCGAAGCCCAGCGGTGCAGTCTGGATTTCCCTGGCGTAGGTGGGGCTTACGGTGGTGACATGGTCGGAATAATATAGCCCTGCCTTTAGAAACGACATGTCACCGAAATATTCGACGCCGTTTATTCCAAAGCATTCCTGGGGCAGACCAAGTTGAGGTACGGTGTCCGGGGGATAGATGCCCTGGAAAGCCAGATTATGGATCGTCATCAGGGACGCCGCCTTCTTCCCCGAATGGAAGTGCAGGTACGCCGGTACAAGGCCACTTTGCCAGTCATTGCAATGGACAATTTCAGGCCGCCAGGAAAGGGGGCTGTCATCACTCGCAAGCAATGCGCCTGTTTTTGAGAGGAAACCGAAACGTAATGCATTATCCGTCCAGTCGCGCCCGTCAGCATCCACATAGGGGCCACCGTCGCGCTGGTAAAGCGCAGGGCACTCGACGATGAAGATGGGAACCGATCCAGGTGAGCTTGCAGATAGCAGCGTCGCCGCGGGGAAGGGAGATTGAGCGCCAAATTCCGCGATTTTTTGTTTGTTTGGTAGTCCGGCTAATACAGCAGGGTACCCCGGTATAAGCACGCGCACATCCACACCCAATTCGCGTAACGCCTGGGGCAATGCCGCGCTGACGTCCCCGAGTCCGCCGGTTTTAATGAGAGGGTGAAGCTCCGGCGTGAGGAATAACACGCGAGGGATGGAATGTGATGAAACGGGCGCCATGAATAAACCGGTTAATTATTTGTATCGTTCGGTTTTCGTACTGTCGGGCTGATGGAACAGCCGTAGAGGGACTCAGCTTCTAACGTGAGGCTGCCCCAATCGGTCGTAGAGTGCGACACGTGCATAGGCACCCACGATGTCAGGCGGGCTGCGGAGAAAAAATAATTCCCGCCAGGGGCGGCAACGTGATGACGATCGAATGGCGCAGCCCCATCCAGGGTTGGTCAGTAGCATCGATAGCTCCCATGTTTCCCAGATTGCTGCCGCCGTAATGGTGGGAATCGCTATTGAATATCTCGCGATAAATACCGCCTGCAGGTACGCCGATGCGGTAATGGGTGCGTGGCACCGGCGTAAAGTTCAGGACAACAAGCACAAATGAGCCGTCGCTTGCAAAACGTAGATAGCTGATGACTGAGTTATCCGCGTCATGGCAGTCCACCCAGTCGAAGCCTCCTGCTGAGAAATCAAGCTGATGTAACGCGGGTAGCGTGCGGTAGAGATGGTTGAGATCGCGCACGGCGGTTTGCATGCCTCTGTGCTGTTCATATCTTAACTGCTCCCAATTCAATTCCCGTCCTGAGTTCCACTCGCGTCCCTGTGCAAATTCATTACCCATGAAATTGAGTTTCTTGCCGGGATAGGTTATTTGATAGGTAACCAAGAGGCGCAGGTTAGCGAATTGCTGCCACGCATCCCCCGGCATTTTACCTAATAGGGATCCCTTGCCATGGACCACCTCATCGTGCGACAAGGGCAGCACAAAATTCTCGGTGTAGGCATACAACTGGCCGAACGTGAGTTGGTCGTGATGAAAGCGGCGGAATACCGGATTAGTGTGCATATATGAAAGCGTGTCGTTCATCCAGCCCATGTTCCATTTGATGGAAAATCCCAACCCGCCGACATAAGTGGGATGGGATACCGCCGGCCACGCGGTGGACTCTTCAGCCAGCGTCAGCGCACCGGGAAACTCCTGGTGTACCATGATATTCAATTCGCGCAAAAAATCGATCGCTGCCAGGTTTTCCCTGCCTCCGAATTTGTTCGGCACCCATTCGCCTGGGTTACGGGAGTAATCGAGATAGAGCATGGATGCGACGGCATCAACTCGCAGCCCATCAAGGTGGAATTCGGCCAGCCAGTAATGGGCGCTCGACAGGAGAAACGATTTCACCTCATTGCGGCCATAATTGAAAATGCAGGTACCCCAATCCTGATGTAGACCCAAACGGGGATCTTCGTGTTCATACAATGCGCTACCGTCGAATCGCGCCAGCGCAAACGCATCCTGTGGAAAGTGCGCGGGTACCCAGTCGAGAATGACCCCGATTCCTTGGCTATGGCAGGCATTAATGAAAAATTTAAGGTCGTCCGGTGAACCGTAGCGACTCGTAGGGGAAAAATATCCGGTGGTTTGATACCCCCAGGACTCGTCGAGCGGGTGTTCTGAAATGGGGAGCAATTCAACATGGGTGTACCCCATCTCTTGTACATACGGGATCAGATGGCTGGCAAGTTCACGATAGGAATAAAATCGGCCGTCGGGATGCCGTTTCCATGATCCGGCATGGATCTCGTAAATGTTGAGCGGAGCGTGCAACCAATCCCATATCGCTCGGCTTGCCATCCATTCCGCATCCTGCCATACGGCCTCGCCGGCATGGGGAGTGAGCGCCGCGGTATGCGGGCGCAATTCATGCTGAGTGGCATAAGGATCGGTCTTAAGCAGGATTTCGCCGCTGTCACGGTTGCGAATTTCGTACTTATAAAGCGAATTCGACCGCAGTCCGGGGATAAACAATTTCCATACCCCGCTGAGCCCATCCACCGCCATCTGATTTACTCGTCCATCCCACCGGTTAAATTCGCCGACAACGCTGACCCGCCCCGCATTGGGAGCCCATACGGAGAAAAGCACTCCCGCGACTCCATCAATCTCGAAAATATGAGAACCTAAAGTGCGATAAGCCTGCGTCAGTTTCCCTTCATTAAACAGGTAGAGGTCGTACTCGGGAATTTGGGGCGCAAAACCATATGAATCATACGTTTCATAGATCTGGGGCGCCGGCAGCGCTGCGTTGTTGTCCTCGACACGCAAAAGATAGGGCATGGGCGGCATGGCCGCTCCGCGCCACTCGAAAACCCCGACGGGATGGGTCCGCGTCATTGCAGCGAAAGCGCTCCCTGTATTAATCCATACCTTGCTCGCGTAAGGATAGAATACCCGTACCAGACTATAATCAGATTCTGCCCGCGCGCCCAGGTAGCTGAAAGGATCGTGAAGCCGCGCTGTCAATAATGCTTCAGTCAGCGGATGGGATCTAACGGACGTGTCGACTTGCAGGTTTGATTGCATGGAGGGATTATAGCTTGCGGGAGATACGCTGGGCAGCGAACATGACTTGAACAAAGATTGCTGCGGAAAAACTTAACAACTGCAATAATGTATCCTGAGAAAGCATTATCGGCTACCTGCGTACTGCCTTTATGCCAACCCCTGCTGCGTAATATGTATGGCACCTAACGTGGTTGGACGAAGTGTGCCGAGAAAGCCTCGTCCCATGTGAGGTTCTGTAAAGCCGTCGGGCTCAAGTTTATCAACCTTTGTATCGCACGTATCCAAGCTCATTGCCGCATACCGTGCGCGCGCGAGCCCCGCTCACTCTACAGCGCTCAGTTGGAGCTACTGGAGGGTGTAACAAAATGGAGATCCAACCCATGCAGAAGAATTTCACATGAAGCAGGACGCCGACGCACGTTTTTATAGCCACCTAACGAGAAATTCGATGGCGATAATACTGGCTGGGGGGCGCGGTAGCCGGCTACGTCAACTGACTGACTGGCGCGCAAAGCCAGCGGTACCGTTTGGGGGCAAATTCCGGATAATTGATTTTCCGCTTTCAAATTGTGTTAATTCCGGTATCCGCCGTATCGGCGTTGCGACGCAGTACAAGTCACAAAGCCTGATCAGCCATATTCAGCATGGATGGGGATTTCTTGATGGGCGCTTTCAGGAATTCGTGGAATTGCTGCCGGCGCAGCAGCGTATCGAGGAAACCTGGTATCAAGGCACCGCCGATGCCGTGTATCAGAATATCGATATACTTCGGGTTTATAATCCTGATCATGTGCTCATCCTGGGTGGGGATCATGTTTATAAGATGGACTACAGCAAACTCCTTGCCTGGCACGTGGAAAAGTCCGCAGATATGACTGTGGCATGTGTCGGGGTCCCGGTAGCGGAGGCAAGCGGGTTCGGGGTCATGAACGTAAACGAGGATTGGCGGGTCATAGGCTTTGACGAGAAACCAGCCCATCCGCCCTCTATGCCCGGTCAGCCTGGGTACGCGCTTGCCAACATGGGCGTCTATGTGTTCAATGCGCAATTCCTATTCGAGCAGCTAATTCGTGATCATGATGACCCACACTCTTCCCGTGATTTTGGTAAGGATCTGATTCCGTACCTGGTTCCACGGCACCGGGTATATGCTCACCGTTTTGCTGATAGTTGCGTCAACATGGTATCGGGTGTGCCATACTGGCGCGACGTCGGGACCGTGGATGCGTACTGGGAGGCAAATCTTGACCTCACCCATGTCACGCCGGACCTCAATCTATATGACAAGGACTGGCCAATCTGGACTCACCAGGAACAATTGCCTCCGGCCAAATTCGTTTTCGACGACGATGACCGGCGGGGGCAGGCGCTTGACTCAATGGTTTCCGGTGGTTGCATTATCAGCGGGGCGACGGTTCGCCGGTCATTGTTATTTTCCAATGTGCAAGTGCGCAGCTACAGCAGTATCGAAGACTCGGTGATATTGCCTAACGTGGATATCGGCCGACACGTGCGCCTGAGACGCGTCGTAGTGGACAAGAACTGTATCATTCCTCCTGGACTAACGGCAGGCTTTGATCCGCTGGAAGACCAAAAGCGGTTTTATGTCACGGAAAACGGCATTACGCTCATAACGCCTGAAATGCTCGGGCAAAAGATACATTATGTCAGATGAGAACGAATCACTGCGAGGGATGACGGTAGTGAACGCCGTGTTTGTGTAGGGTATATAAGGCTCCTTTAATCGGGTTTGAATCGACATGCAACAATTACATTTTGTCTTGCTTTGGCACATGCACCAGCCGGATTACCGTAATTACGAGACCGGCGAATTCATGTTGCCTTGGGTTTACTTGCACGCCATCAAGGATTACAGCGATATGGCGGCCCATCTGGAAGCCCACCCGTCGATTAAGGCGGTAGTTAATTTCGTGCCCGTGCTCCTGGATCAATTGGAGGATTACGCCGCGCAGTTCGCCTCCGGGAAGTTGCGGGATCCGCTCCTGCGTGTACTCGCTGCCCCGGATCTTGACAAGATTTCTACTGAGGATCGTCTGCGGACGTTTGATAGTTGCTTTCGCAGCAATCACTCAACCATGATGCAACCGTATCCCGCATACAAGCGGTTGCATGAGATGCATGAAACGCTGCGGCAACGTGGCGAGGCAGAGTTGGGCTATCTCTCCGGGCAGTATCTTGCGGACTTGCTCGTTTGGTATCACCTGGCATGGACGGGTGAGAGCGTGCGCCGAGGCAATGAGACGGTGGTACGGTTAATGACGCAAGGCAGGTGTTTCAGTTATGCGGACCGGCTTCAGTTACTCGAGGTGATCGGAGAGCTGATTCAGGGATTGATCCCTCGCTATCGCAAGCTCGCCGAGTCGGGGCAGATCGAATTGTCCACTACTCCGCATTACCATCCGCTAGCCCCATTACTAATCGACTTTTCTTCCGCGCTTGACAGCATGCCCAATGCCAATTTACCGGCGGAAAGCAATTACCCGGGTGGTCGCAGCCGTGTTGCATGGCACTTGTCGTCTGCCACCGAAGCTCACACGCGGCGTTTTGGTATAAAGCCCAGCGGTGTATGGCCGGCTGAGGGTGCGGTATCAGGGCCACTATTGGAAATTCTGGCTGAGCAACACTGCCACTGGACTGCAAGCGGCGAAGGCGTGCTCGCCAACAGTCTGCGAAAATCATTTCCCGCCGCGCCCTTGCCTGAAAGGAGTCGCTACCTATACCGCCCATATAAGGTTAATGGCCGCGCCGATAGCGTTACCTGTTTTTTCCGCGACGAGAGACTTTCAGACATGATCGGCTTCGAGTATTCAAAATGGTTCGGGCGCGACGCGGCTGAGCATCTGGTCCATTCGCTCGAAGATATCGCCCGTAATGCGCCCCCTGGGGAGTGCCCAGTGGTCAGCATCATTCTTGATGGCGAAAATGCGTGGGAATATTATCCCTACAACGGATATTACTTTCTCAATGATCTCTATGAGATTCTGGAGAACCATGAATCGATCCGGGTCACTACTTACCGAGACTATATTTCGTCATTGCATCCCGCAGAAGTTACGACTCTCCCGGTGCTGGCCGCGGGCAGCTGGGTTTACGGCACATTCTCCACCTGGATCGGCGACCCGGACAAAAATCGCGCGTGGGATTTGCTCTGTGCCGCCAAGCATAGCTATGACCTGGTGATGCAAAGCGGACGCCTGACTGACGAGGAGAAGCAGAAGGCGGAACGACAACTCGCCTCCTGCGAAAGTTCTGACTGGTTCTGGTGGCTGGGCGATTATAACTCTCCCTATGTGGTGGCGAGCTTCGACCGTTTGTTCCGCGATAACCTTGCCAATCTGTACGGGCTGCTTCGACTTCCGGTGCCCGAATCCGTATATGAACCGATCAGCCAGGGCGGTGGGGAGACGTCAGAGTTGGGAGGCGCCATGAGACGGGCTTCCTGAGGACGTGCTTCGTAAACGCCGCCGTAACGAGATTATGCGCTCCTGTCTGCCTTGCGCTAATTTTTGCTGTGATTATGGCTGACAAGTCCAGCACAATTCGATTTAAACAAGCACTTCTGATCAGTTTCGCGAAATGGCTGCCTGCTGTGTGCCGTGGATATCTACGTGTTGGTTAGCTGGCAGCGGCGGCCTGTCTTTTAGCGCGAATTCTTCGCCGTTAAACGTTTTTCTATTTTCGTCGTTAAACGTTTTTCTATTCGAGGAACTTGATGACCCAACCCGTTTCTCTGCTTTTCGGCGTTCACGCTCATCAGCCGGTCGGCAATTTTCCCGAAGTGCTTGCAGATGCACACCAGCGTTGTTATAAGCCGTTTCTCGAAGTACTTTACCGCTACCCGCAATTCCGTTTTGCGTTGCACATTTCCGGCTGGCTTCTGGATTATCTGATCGACCACTATCCTGAAGACATCGCGCTGCTGCGCGAGATGGTAATACGGGACCAAGTCGAGTTATTCGGCGCGGGTGATACAGAGCCGGTCCTTGCTGCGATTCCAAATCGCGATCGCATTGGCCAAATCGAGATGTTTTCGGACAAACTGGAAACGAAGCTGGGCAAGCGACCGGTTGGCGCGTGGTTAACCGAGCGCGTGTGGGAAGCAACGGTGGTTCCGGCGTTGGCAGATTGCGGAATCCGCTACGTGATCGTGGACGATTATCATTTTCTCTGCGCGGGCAAAACCGCGGCCGAGCTGAATGGCTATTTCACCACAGAGGAGGACGGGCGCGTACTCGATCTGTTTCCTATTTCGGAAGCTTTGCGTTACAGGTTGCCATTTTCTCCGGCGCACGAAGTGGTGGCCTACATCGAGTCCCAGGCTCACGCGAATGTGGGTGGGCGGGGTATAGCCGCTATTTATTTTGATGATATTGAGAAATTTGGCATCTGGCCGGAGACCTATCACTGGGTGTACGAAAAAGGCTGGCTGGATAATTTTATTCAGGGAATCCTCGCCTCTTCCGTGATCCGGACTCAGCACTATAGGGATTATCATATCGCCGAAAAAACAAGAGGCATTGTGTATCTGCCGACCACATCCTATATCGAAATGAACGAGTGGACGCTTCCTGCCGAGCCCGCCAATATATATGCCAGCCTGGTGCGTCAGGCCAAGACGGCCGGATGGTATGAAGGCCAGAAGGCATTTCTTCGCGGCGGCATCTGGAAAAATTTCTTTTCCCGTTATCCTGAATCCAATTGGATGCATAAACGCATGCTGAGCCTTTCATCACGCCTTGCCCTGCTGCGGGAGCCAACGCATGACGAAATCATGAAGCGCAAGCTCTATGAGGCACAGGCAAATGATGCGTATTGGCACGGGTTGTTTGGCGGACTGTATCTACCCCATCTGCGACGCGCGGTATTCAGGGCGCTGATTGAATTGGAGGCCATGCTCGACGCGTGCGAGATGCGCGCTGCACGATTCGTGGAAGATACCGATCTGGACGGCATCGAGGAGTTGTATCTCCAGAACGGCCGTATCCAGGCGGTGCTGAAACTGGACGGTACCGGCAGTATCTGCGAACTGGATTCCTACGCGCTCAAGCATAATTTTGGCGATACGTTGAGGCGGCAGGTCGAGCATTATTATGAGCACCTTCATAGAAGCGGAAGCGGCTTCCAACATAATGGGGCAGGCATTGCGTCGGCACACGAGAGAGTAAGTTTCAAGCATAAAATTGATGCCGCAGACCTGGAAGCTGACGATCATATGCGAAGTTTATTCGTTGACCGGCTGAACGGCGGATTTATAACTTACCAGCATCCTGCAGGTCCTGCTGAAGGCCCAGGTTGGAGCGTCGGACTATTATCGGAGTCCGTGCTGAAAAACATCGAGCTTGCCGGTAACGGGGTATACGTATCGTATCGTTTTCTCCCCCGGGCCAGTGGTGTATTCAGCACCGAAATCAATATAGCGATGCCCAGTTGCGACGGATGGGGCGGACGCTATATCCACGATGGCGCGATTCTTTGCGGTTTTGGACAACTGCTTGAACTCTCGGCCATGACCGACCTGACCCTGGATGATAATGTGCTCGGGGGCAGCGTAAAGCTGAAGATTTCATCCCCAGTGGCGTTAATCGCACAACCATGCTATTCGGTGTCACAGTCTGAAGGCGGGTTTGAAAAAATCATGCAGGCGGTTACTCTCACGCTGGAGTGGGCGTTGAGGATGGATGAAGTGGTGGTTTCGCTCGAAATCAGCGGGGGGCAGGGCATCACAATCGCTGCCTGATTCTGAAGCAGGATATTATCGACTTCATGTTGGGAACCACCGGCTTTACTACAGCCTAAAGCGGATGAGCGCATGGCATCCACGGCAGCCTGTGGTGGTCGTAGAGTTATAGCGGCGCCTATAAAATTTCTGGTAAAATCGCAAATTCTCAAAAGAGCTCAGCAAGGATCTGTCATGACTTACGTAGTAACTGAAAGTTGTATCAAATGCAAATACACTGATTGTGTGGATGTGTGCCCGGTGGATTGTTTCCGCGAAGGGCCCAATTTTCTGGTGATTGATCCTGATGAATGCATAGATTGCACCCTGTGCGTGGCTGAGTGTCCAGTGGAGGCTATTTTCTCCGAAGATGATGTGCCGGCAGACCAGCAGCATTTTACCGCTCTGAACGCGGAGCTATCGAAAGCGTGGAAGCCCATTATCGAGAAAAAGGACGCTCTGCCCGAAGCTGATGATTGGGCTAAAGTATCAGGCAAGCTCGAACAGCTGGAGCGCTGACCGGACAGCGGTGGCTTGTCGCCGCGTGTGTTCCATTCTGAATTTTCCAAAAGTCCCCCCTACCGACGTTTTTGCGCACCTTGCCGCCGGCTTGAAAGCCGGCGTTACGGTCATTACCCCCAATCGACGACTCGCGATAGCGCTTAAGCGCGAGTTTGACGGGTTCCAGGCTGCAAAAGGGATATCCGTCTGGGATTCCGCTGACATCCTCCCGATCTCCGCCTTCATGCTCCGCATCTATGAGGATGCGCTTTACTCCGATCAAGGAAATTTCGTCCCGACGCTCCTGACACCTGCCCAGCAGCAAGTGCTATGGGAGAACGTCATCTCAAATTCGGATGAGGGCGCGGCGTTGCTGTCGGTCGCAGAAACCGCGCGACTTGCTTGCGAGGCATGGGACGCTGCGCATGAGTGGCAGCTTATTTCCAGGCTTCGGAACTTCCCGCACAACGAAGACGGCAAGGCCTTTCAGAAGTGGTCCGAGCGCTATGTAAAGGTTACCGGTGGTAGGCGACAAATAGACCATGCGCAGCTTGGCGATCTAGTCACAGGCTTGTGTGCGAACACAGATGTCAGCAAGCCCAAACGTTTGATCTGCTATGGATTTGATATCGTTGCGCCACAACAGGCGCGGCTGTTGGCCGGTCTGGCCGAGGCCGGTTGTGAAGTGGTGCTGTCACGACCTGAACCTCAGCTACAGTTGCAAAACCCCGATTTGCGACGCATGGAAAGTGCAGATCGCAACGACGAGGTTTATCACGCAGCGGTATGGGCGCGCGCACGCGTCGAGGCCAATGGCTCTGCCCGCGTCGCAATTGTGGTCCCCGCTTTCTCTGAATATAGAAGCATCATCATGCGCGTCTTCAGGTCCGTAATGGACCCCGATGTACGCCGATCCCTGCCTGGGGTCTCGAGGCCAACGTTACCGTTCAACGCATCGCTCGGTCAAACCCTTCTCTCCTATCCGCTCGTCAGTGCTGCATTCCTGATACTCGAACTTGGCGGAGGCGAAATTGAATTCGAACGGGCAAGTCTGCTGCTCAGATCGCCGTTCCTGGGTGGCGGGGAGACTGAAATGGGTTCTCGCGCCCGACTCGATACGCGCCTGCGCAAACGTTCCGAGCCCTCCCTTACGCTTGAAGCACTGCTCACCCTGCTTGAACTGGAGGATGCGCATAAACATTGCCCGATACTGGGGCAGAATTTATCAGCCTATGCACAGTTCCGTAAAGCATATCTTTCAGGCTCCCAGGCACCTTCCCAACTCGCCAGGGCGATTTCGGAAGCGCTACGGATGGCGGGATTTCCCGGCGAACGCGAACTCGATTCCGCTGAATATCAGACGTTGAAAAAATGGCAGGAAGTGCTGGCAAACTTCGCCAGCCTCGACCTGGTATTGTCTCGCACCAGCTACAGGGCAGGGATATCTCGCCTGCGTCGCATGACAAGCGAGACAATGTTCCAGCCCGAGACGCCCGATGTCCCTATCCAGGTACTTGGCGTTCTGGAAGCTGCCGGGATGGCCTTCGACCATCTCTGGGTCATGGGTTTATCGGCTGAATTCTGGCCGCCACAACCACGTCCGAACCCGTTTCTCCCCGTCGAATTACAACGTGCTGCCGAGTTACCGCAAGGTTCTGCGGTTGCATCGCTCGCGCTAGCGAGCCGGCTTACCAATGCATGGTTCTTGTCCGCGAACGAGGTTGTTCTGAGTCACCCGCGACACGTCGGGGGATCAGATGCCCGGGACACTCCACCCAGCCCGTTGGTGGCCGATATCGCGATTGGCGAGCTTGTGTTACCTGATTATCCCGATTACGGCCGGCTTATTCACCACGCGCGGCGGCTGGAATGTATAGAAGACCACACCGCGCCAGCACTCGACCAGTCGCAAAGCGGAATTGGCGTGGCTGGAGGCATGGCGGTAATAAAAGATTACGCCACCTGCCCGTTCCGTGCATTGGCCTTGCATCGTTTCGGCGTTGAACGAATTCGTGCGCCTTGTGCAGGACTCAACGCGATGGAGCGCGGCACATTGGTCCATCACATACTCGCCCAGGTATGGGGGCAACTCAAGACTAAAAGCGGTCTCGATTCCATCAGTGAGAAAGATCTTGAATCGATACTCATGCATGCCGCGACAGAGGCGGTGGCCCGTATCCAACGGCAGCGCCCCGGGCTTTTGTCCGGCCGATTCGCAGAGATAGAGCAAAGGCGGCTTCTACGCTTGGCGCTGGGATGGCTGGAGGAGGATAAAAAGCGCAGTGGCTTCGCGGTAATAGCAATCGAGGAGAAGCGCCGGGTCCAAATCGGCGAGCTTTCGTTGACCACGCGCCTGGATCGAGTCGACGAACTCGATGATGGGCGGCGCATTATTATCGATTACAAAACGAACGCACCTTCCGTAGCCACGATGCTTGGCGAACGGCCAGAGGAACCGCAACTGCCGTTATATCTCGTCACGGCCGAACCCGAGGCCGTAGCCGTGGCGTTTGCACAGGTGAAGGCCGGCGATATGTGCTTCACGGCAGTTGCCCGCGATAGCGATCTGCTGCCGAGGGGAAAGGCTTTGGGCGAGTCCCGCTACCGCGAACGGTACAGCTCATGGGAAGACCTTGTTGCTGCCTGGCGTACCAATCTTGATCGTATCGCGGCGGGTTTCGTCAGCGGGCGCGCGGAAATCGAGCCTCGAAAATATCCCGATACCTGTCGCAATTGTGATGCAAGACCCGTATGCCGGGTCTACGAGCGTATGGAGAGCGGTATTGCCGACGAGGGGGACAAAAAGTGAGTCGCGAATTGCCCATGTCCGGAAATGCAGATGCAAACGCGCCAAACCTCGATCCGCCGGACCTGGACGAACGTCTCCGTGTCCTCGATACTGCCCAGTCTTTTATTGTTCAGGCGCCCGCCGGTTCGGGAAAGACCGGGCTTTTGATTCAGCGCTATCTCAGCCTGCTTGCATGCGTCAATGAACCTGAGGAAATTGTTGCGATTACATTCACGCGCAAGGCTGCTGCGGAGATGCGCGAGCGCCTGATGAGGGCGCTTATTCAGGCGGCCGGCGCCCCCCACCCGGGCAAAATTGCTGAAACCCGACATGAAGGAACCACGCGGGAATTGGCAAGCGCGGCTCTTCATCGCGACATTCTGGCTGGCTGGCATATTCTCGATAACCCTGCTCGACTGCGTATTCAGACGTTCGATTCATTGTGCGCCTCGCTGACACGTCAAATGCCCATACTGTCCGGATTCGGCTCGCAACCAGAAACCGTGGAGGACGCGTCCGACCTTTACCGCGAGGCTGCACGTTCGACTATACGTCTTGTCGAGGGCGGGGACGACGTGGCGCGGGATGTCGAACGCTTGCTCGAGCATCTCGATAACGACGTCGAGCGTCTCGAAACACTCCTCATCGGAATGCTGGCCCAACGCGACCACTGGCTGCGCCATATTCATAGCAAGGATCGGGATGAGTTGGAAGCGGCGTTGAGGAATACGCGATACGAAGCGCTCAAGCGCTTGTGCGGGCTATATCCTGCCGCGGCCCGGGATGAACTGATCGCGCTGATACGGTATGCGGCGAGTAACCTCAGCGCCATCGGCAGCGATTCGGCCATCGTTGCGTATGAGCAATGCGGCGACCCGACGGGATTTCCCGGCAATGACGAGCAGGATGTTCGCTGCTGGGAGGCCATTGCCACCCTGTTGCTTACAAAAGATGGGGGCTGGCGCAAGCAGTTTACCGAGAGGGAGGGCTTTCCCCCAGAGCCCAAGGCCAGGAAAATTATGGCTACGTCCTGGAAGGAGCGGGCGCGGGCGCTGGGTTCGCTGTTGGCGGAAAATGATAGTGGTTCGCTGTGCGAGGCGCTAAAGGACATTCTCCAGCTGCCTCCGTCCACTTACACGGACGCGCAGTGGGACATCCTCCAATCGATCACGCGGCTCTTGCCACGGGCAGTTGCGCAGCTCAAGCTCGTGTTTCAATCTCTTAACCAGGTGGACTTTACCGAAGTGGCGCAAGGCGCGCTACGAGCGCTCGGCGATCTACACATGCCGACCGATCTTGCGCTTGCGCTCGATTATCGCATTCGACACTTACTGATAGATGAGTTCCAGGATACCTCGATCAGCCAATATGAGTTGCTCGAAAAGCTCACTTCCGGATGGGAGCCAGATGATGGCCGCAGCATGCTGGCGGTAGGAGACCCCATGCAATCCATCTATCGTTTTCGCGAGGCTGAGGTCGGTTTGTTTCTTCGCGCCCGTGCGGCGGGAATTGGAAATGTCACGTTGCAGCCGGTCACTCTTTCCGCCAATTTTCGGTCCCAACGAGGGATAGTGGATTGGGTGAACGCCACCTTCTCTCAGGTAATGCCAAGGCGAGAGAATATAACTATCGGGGCGGTATCCTACACGGAATCCGTTGCAACGAACCGCCTGCTATCGGGTTCTGCGGTCAGCTTACACCCTTTTATTAATGATGACCGCGCTGCCGAGGCGAGCAGAGTGGTGGAGATTGCCGCGCAAGCTCGTGATCATTCCGCCACAACCACGGCAATTCTCGTGCGCAACCGCAGTCATCTTGTCGACATCATACTTCTGCTTAAAGAAGCCGGCTTGCGTTTTCGCGCAATTGAAATCGAGGGGTTGGGTCGCAGGCCGGTGGTTCAGGATCTGCTGGCGCTGACGCGGGCATTGGCGCATCCAGCGGACCGTGCAGCTTGGCTGGCATTGCTGCGAGCCCCATGGTGCGGCCTCCTGCTGGCGGATATTCATGCGCTCGTTTCCTGGAATGCCGCCTTGACTGTTGAGTGCAACGATGTGCCCCAAGAGGGAGACGAAAGCGCGCCAGAAAGAAACCTGGAGGCAGGCAATGGAACGGTATGGGAATGGCTTTCCGATGACGCTCGGGTTGCCTCAATCTCTGCCGATGGGTATCAGCGGCTGCTGAGGACGCGCGAGGTGCTCCAAGCATGCATGGAGAATCGCTGCCGCCAATCGTTACGTTCGACTGTTGAAGCGGCGTGGCTTGCGCTGGGGGGGCCTGCAGCTATTGAAGATCCGACCGATTTTGAAGACGCGGCCATTTATCTCGATTATCTCGAAAAACAAGAGGAGGCCGGCAGTATTCTTAGCCTGGCCGCGCTGGAGGAAGGGCTCGAGCGGCTGTTTGCCTTGCCGGACGTAAAAGCGGATGACAGGCTGCAGATCATGACCATCCATAAGGCGAAGGGACTTGAGTTTGATTGGGTAATCGTACCCGGGCTGGGCCGATCACCGCGCAGTAACGATAAGAAACTCTTCATGTGGATGGAAACGGTACGGTCGATTTCGGCGGTGGGTAATGCAAATCGCAGTAACGATCTGCTGCTGGCGCCGATCCAGGAAACGGGAGCGGCCGAAGATCGCACGTATTTGTGGCTGGAAAAACTTGAACGCGAAAAAGAGCGCCTGGAAGATGAACGGTTGCTCTACGTCGCCGCGACTCGCGCGAGGCAGCGTCTGCATCTGCTTGGCAGTACCAATGCCACCTCGGGAAAAGACGGAGGGCTGGAGCTAAAGCCGCCTCCCACTCGGGCCTTGTTAAGCAGGATTTGGGCATTGGTAGAGTCGGACTATGCGCAAGCCGCGGCGCAGGCGATGTCCTCAAGCTCATTGTTTAGGAGCAGTGGCGGGTCGGTCGCGGGAAATGCGGTCGATCAATCATTGCGGCGCTTTGTGTCAGGTTGGGTATTACCGCCTCCGCCGCCGCCGGTACTATGGCTGGCCCGGCCGCAAGCCGCGCCGGCGCAGGGCAGCATCGAATATTCCTGGGCGGGAGAAGCTGCGCGCCTTATCGGCAACGTCGTGCACCGCTGGCTACAACGTATCGCAACCGAAGGCATTGAAAAATGGGATGTGGCGCGCATCCGGGTTTTGCGAGATACTTTCAAAGGTCAGTTGGTCGCCTGCGGCATGGTCAACCATGGAAGCGATATGGATACGGCTATCGAACGTGTGATGATGGCGCTCACCCACGCAGTGACTGATCCTCGCGGCCGATGGCTGCTCGGGGCGCAGCAGGGTGCCCACAGTGAGTTGCGTATGACTGCGATTTCCGGCGAGGAGTATTTTGATCATGTCATCGACCGTACTTTTCACGATATAAATGGACAACGCTGGGTCGTGGACTACAAGACCAGCAGTCACGAAGGGGCCGACGTCGAGGATTTTCTCAATCGCGAGCAAGAGCGCTATCGGTTTCAGCTCGATCGTTACGCGAACCTTATGCGCCTGCTCGACGGCCAGCCGGTAAGGCGTGGTTTGTACTTTCCGTTACTGAAGGGATGGCGGGAATGGGGCGATGACGTGTGAAAGTCAGCGTGCGCCCTTTTCTGATCGGAGGATTATGCGATTTCTGATAGTTATGCTGGGCTTGCTTGCGCTTGCCGGATGTGCGTCAGCCTCGACAACTGCGCCATCGGCGCCACTGCGGCCGGAGATCGAGGCTTTTATCAGTGAGATGGTGGAGCGACACGGGTTTACTCAGGCCGAGCTTGAGGTCACTCTTCGCATGGCACAGTTTCAGCCGGCGATTATCAAAGCGATTTCCCAACCGGCTACTTCGAAGCCGTGGTATGCATTTCGTCCTCTCCTCGTCAGCCAGCAGCGCGTGACAGATGGGGTTGCGTTCTGGAATAACCATGCTGCGACGCTGGAGCGGGCGCGTAGAGAGTTCGGCATCCCCGAAGAGATTGTCGCCGCAGTGATCGGGGTAGAAACAAACTATGGCGTGCAGAGCGGCAGACATCGCATTCTGGATGCGTTGACCACTTTAGCCTTCAATTATCCGAAGCGCGCGGGATTCTTTCGGGCCGAGCTGGAGCAGTATCTTTTGTTGAGCCGGGAACAGGGAATGGATGTGCTTAGCATCAAGGGGTCTTATGCCGGAGCCATCGGCATTCCGCAATTCATGCCCAGCAGTTACAGGCGGTACGCGGTTGATTTTGATAGTGATGGCAAAATCGATTTATCCGGCAGCCCAGCGGACGCGATCGGCAGTGTGGCGAATTACCTGAAGAGCTATGGCTGGGAAGTTGATCAAGTTGCAGTCGTGCCGGCCCTGGTGAATGGCGCCGATTACCGCGAAGCCGTGTTCACAGGGACCAAGCCATTTTATACCTTAGTCGAACTGAGGGAGCGGGGGGTCATTCCCCGCGAGAAATCTCCTGCTGATCTTCCGGCTACGTTGATCGAGTTGGAGAATAACGACGGAAACGAACACTGGCTGGGTTTCAATAATTTCTTCGTCATCACCCGTTACAATCGCAGCGTGAATTATGCGATGTCGGTGTTGCAACTGGCCGATGAAATCCGGGCAGCAAGAAATTCAGATTCTCAGTAGGCCCGAAACATCAACTTATCGCAAGCATCACGCTCGGTAACGCGCTGGCGTGATAAGCAGAGGTCCCTTTTCGCCTTGGCTGCAAGCTAGGGAGCCACCTGGTTGAACGCTACCACGTGATCCGCTTCCAGCCTGATGCCGATTTTCTCACCTATGGCATGATTATGGTGGCTGGGCACGAGCGATAGCGCGGTACTGCCGCCGGGGAGGCGCAAGGTGTAGAGAATATCCGCTCCCCGGAAAGCCTTGTGCAGCACGATGGCGCTGACGGGGCTGGCATCATCGTGCACGATATCATCCGGCCGGATGAGTACGTCCACCGCGCATCCCTCGCGGCACAGCTGGCACGTGGGGCCGCAGCAATGTGCGACCTCGCCCTCCAGAATTCCCAGTTCTATCTCCACATGACGCGGGTCAAGCATCTTACCCGCGAGAAATACTCCTTCACCTATGAAGTCGGCAACAAACCGGTTCGCGGGCTTATGATACAAGTTATAAGCGGTGTCCCACTGCTGGATTTGTCCCTGATGCATAACGCCGATCTCATCAGCAATGGCAAACGCCTCTTCCTGATCATGCGTCACCAAAATAGCCGTAGCATTTTGATTCTTAAGAATATCGCGTACTTCGAGACTTAAGCGACCGCGCAAGGTTACGTCCAGGTTTGAAAAAGGCTCATCCAGCAATAGCAGATCAGGTCGCGGAGCAAGTGCTCGGGCGAGGGCAACCCGCTGTTGCTGTCCGCCGGACAGTTGGTGGGGATATTTTTCTGCGTCTTCCGAGAGACCTACTGTGTGCAGCACCTCGGTGACGCGCACCGCACGCTCGGCGTTTCCCATGCGATGCAGGCCGAAGCCCACGTTCGCGCGAACGGTTAGATGAGGAAACAAGGCGTAATCCTGAAATACCATCCCAATATGGCGCCGTTCCGGAGGAACGCAGATGCTCGCATTGCTTATCAGCGCGCCGTTGAGCCAAATTTCACCGGCTGAAATAGGCTCAAATCCGGCGATGCTTCGCAGGACCGTGGTCTTCCCGCATCCGCTTGGACCCAGCAGGCAGCCGATCGCGCCTTTTTGCAGGGTGAGCGACAGATCCTCCACCACCGTTTGCCGTCCATAGGCATGCCGAATATTCCTGAGCTCAAGCAATGCGTTCATGGACGGTGTTCAATTATTTCTCAGTTTGCCGCATAAGAAAGATAATGGGAAGCAGCCCCGCCAGCACCAAGGTCACCGCAGGCAACGCGGCCTGTTCCCATTCGCCCTCTGAAGTCATTTCGAAAATTCTCACCGCCAGCGTATCCCAGCCAAAGGGCCGGGTCATCAGGGTAATGGGCATTTCCTTCATTACGTCCACGAATACGAGCGAGGCGGCGGTAAAAATTCCCCCTTTCAAAATGGGCAAATGCACACGTCGTAGCGCCGCCCACCCGGTCAAGCCGAGTCCCCTGGCGGCTTCATCGATGTTGGGGGTGATACGGTGCATGGCGCTATCTATGGGACTATGACTGACCGCCAGGAAACGCGTCATATAGGCGATCAGCATGGTGGCGAGCGTGCCCTGCATGAGCACTCCCGCTTGAATATCGAATAATCGCAAGGCGACGTCGCTGAGCTGGTTATCCAGCCATGCTATCGGAATGAAAATACCCACTGCCAGAACTGCGCCAGGCAAGGCATAGCCTATGGTGGAGATGCGGACGGCGGCGCGAGTAACGCGATCGGGATGTCGCCTTGCGGCATAAACCATGAGTAGCGCGACGCCACAGGTGAGCACCGCCGCAACTGCCGAAAGTAGCAGTGAATGCCAGAGAAATTCGAGGTAGCGCTGATCAAAATCACGAGCAAAAACACCTGCTGCCCAAATGCTTAGCTGACTCACCGGCAAGACAAATGCAAAGAACAGGGTGCCTGACGCGAGGGCGGCAATTGACCATGCACGCCAGCCCGAGAGCGGAATGCGGTCAATTCTTGCACTTTGCCTGGTTTCGGCATAGCGCATGCCGGATCGAAGTTGCTGCTCTATCACGATGACAGCAAAGACGATCACAATCAGCACTGAGGCGAGCTGGGAGGCTGCGGCCAAGGAAAACATGCCGAACCACGCTTTGTATATGGCTGTGGTGAAGGTGTCGTAATTGAAGACGGCGACGGTGCCGAAGTCCGCGAGCGTTTCCATCAACGCCAGCATTACACCGCCGGCAATCCATGGTCGGGCCATGGGCAGGGAAAGTCTGAAGAATCCCTGGGTACGATTGAAGCCCAACGATTGTGCCGCCTCGAGTGACCGTTTACCCTGTGTGATGAACGCATTACGTGCCAGAAGGTAGACATAGGGATAAAACGCGAGAACCATGACAACGACAACACCCGGCCCACTCCGTACGTTTGGAAACCAGAGCAGATCCGATTGTAGCGACACGCGCAGCGTCGTTTGCACCGGGCCGATGTAATCAAACAGACCAAGTGCGACGAATGCGGTGACGTAAGCGGGTATTGCGAGCGGCAGCAGGAGCGCCCAGGAGAAGAAACGACATCCGGGAAAGTCGCACACCGCGGTAAACCATGCCAGGCTTACTCCCAACAATGCGGTGCCTAGAGATACTCCTAATGCGAGCCAAAAGGTATTCGCCAACAGGTCGGGAAGTGTCGTTTCAACCAGATGCTGCCACACATCGCTCGCTGGGGCGAAAAGAGAGGAGAGGACTGTGCCGACGGGTATCAGTACAAGCGCAGCGATAAAAACCGGAATCAGACGCCAACCTGTCGAGATATGAGCGGCGCGACGTGACGAGCTGTAAACAGGATCAGTACTTGTGTTGGTGCCTGTTGAATTCAGTACCTCCCCATTCACGCCCTTCATGCCTATCGATAACCCGCCCGATCCATCAGCTTGACTGCTTCCGCCTGCAATTCACCCGCTTTGTTAACGTTTATGGTGTTTTGTTTGAACGTGCCCCAGGCGGCGACAGCGGGGTCAGGTTTTATCCTTGGGTTGACCGGGTATTCCATGTTCACGTCTGCAAACAGATTTTGCGCTTTCTCCGAGGACAGGAATTCCAGTAACCGGATGGCCCCCGGAACATTGTTTGCGTAGCGTGTAACACCCGCTCCCGAGATGTTTACATGGACCCCGGCGCCATCCTGGTTAGGCCAGAAAATTGCGAGCGGCAGCGCGGGGTTTTTTTCCATCAGGCGCCCATAATAATATGTGTTGGCAATGGTGACATCGCATTTTCCCGCCCCTACAAATTCCATTGCCCTCGTCTCATCGGACAGCGGATCGGTGGCGAGATTTGCAACCCAGCCTTTTACGACTTGTTCCGTCTTGAGTTCGCCATGCTCTTCAATCATCATTGCTACAAGTGACTGATTGTAAACTTTCTTCGACGTACGAAGACAAAGTCGTCCCTTCCACTTCGGGTCGGCGAGGGCTTCGTAGGTCGAAAGATCGGAAGGTTTTACTTTTTGTGTGTTATAAATGATAGTGCGGGCACGCACTGACAGACCGAACCACTGATTGCCGGGATCGCGAAGATAAGCAGGAACATTCGACTCCAGCGTTTTGGACTCTACTGGTCTTAATAGTCCTTCCCGAGCAGCTTCCCATAAGTTGCCCGCATCCGCGGTAATAAGCACATCGGCGGGCGTGTTTTTTCCTTCCGCCTTCAGGCGCGCGAGTAGTGCGCCTTCCTTGTCGGTGATGAATTTGACGGTTGTACCGGTTTCTTTAGAGAAAGCGTCGAACATCGGCTTGATCAATTGCTCGATGCGGGCTGAGTAGACGACGACCTGATCGGCATGTGATGCGCTGGCGCCAAACAACGTGACACAGCAGAACATTACGGTAAGATAGCGGTTGAGGACTTTGCGAATAATGTCCTCTCCGGAACGCCGGGCGAAGTGAGGAGCGGAAAGGATGGGATGGGCAGCCGAAGATCCGAGCAGAGATCCGGATTGCGAATCTGCTTTTGCGGCAGTCCGGCACAGTTGGGCGCCCGCCAAGCCCCCAGAGCCCCATCTCACACGGTTTGTTGTAAAATCGGCTACTCGCGTTGCACTCCCATGCAGCGTCCTGAACAGAGACGGGCAAACCAGTTCCTTCACCGCGCGGCTTGAGTTTACCCCGATTTTGCCCGCTCTTCTTTTAACTGAGCGCTCCACCGGGGCAGTGTTCATCGGTTCCTTAAAGCAGGAGTTCAACATTTTATTCTCTCCGTATGTAAATAGCATGCTCGGTCAGAACCATATTATAAATGATAACAATTATCAGTAAAGCTCCGCATTAATATATCATGGATAAACCAGAACCGATTTCGTCTTATGACCGGCTGAAAGAGCTTCTCGCCATTCCTGAGAGACAGCGCACCGAAGCGCAATGGGACGAAATTAACGAGCTTGAAATTACGCTTACTCCTGTCAATCGAGTTGTAACATCGGAGCGCATGATTCGGCGTCCGGCCCCCGCTTCGCCCGATCAATGCAAGCCGCGGGAGCATGTGCAGGGAAAGCGGCCATTGAAGAAGTTGCGTAAAAGACCGAAACCGGGTGCCGCATCATGAAATGTCGCGCCGGAGCTGGGCGAGTTAAGCCGTGGCCCTTATGGCTGGGCATGGGCTGCCGCGTCCACTGCAATTGGCAACTGTGACAGGGCACACGGGAAATATCAGTGAATCCGCCGACTTATATTGTTAACTTAAAAATAGTGCGAATGGGAGGAATATGCTGCTAACGACTACTCCAGGCATAGAGGGAAGGCGCGTGACGAAGTACCACGGCATCGTTGCGGGAGAGGCTATACTCGGCGCTAATTTGTTCAAGGACCTTTTTGCGGGGATCCGCGACCTGGTGGGGGGGCGCTCGGCGACTTATGAGAAGGAGTTGCAGCGCGCACGGGATATTGCTCTTGAGGAATTACGCCAGCGCGCGCAGGACCTTGGCGCCAATGCGGTGATCGGAATTGATCTCGATTACGAGATAATGGGCAAGGAGAATGGCATGTTGATGGTTTCTGCCAGCGGGACGGCCGTAACCGTTGAGTAAGCGGTTGACTGTGCTTGTCAAGGTCAGCCCAGGATGTTCTTGCCGGGACTGAACATGGCCGGTGTTTAAGCAGATTTCGTTTCTTCTACCAGGGTATCGCTTTCCCATCGTAAGCGATGAATTTACCCGAGTCATCAATGGTAAGGCGGCTGATGACCTCGCGCATTCCTGATACGCTCTGCATGCTGGAGATCAATGCATGAGGCCCGCCCATATCGGTTTTCACCCACCCGGGGTGTAATACCAAGGCGATGATTCCAGCTGGCTTCAGATCTATGGCGAGCGTCTTGACAATCATATTCACCGCCGCCTTGCTGGACCGGTACATGTAGCTGCCGCCGCTGTTGTTGTCCGCGATACTGCCCATTTTGCTGCTGATCGTCACAACGGTTTTTTTATCGCTTCGAACGATATGTGGCCGAAATGCCCGGACCATTTTCAAGGTGGCCATCGTGTTGATAAGAAATGCACGCGTCCATGCTTCATCATCGCTATTATTTAAGGCGCCTCCATGAGGATCGGTGTATACGCCTGCATTGTTGATCAGCAGGTCGATTGGTTGACTGGCGAGCGACGACGCCAGTTGGTCGATCCCGGGATGATCAGCGACATCCAGTCGTTGTACCGAGATTTGCCCAGGATATTGCGCCGCCAGTGCGTTAAGGGCATCTGATTTATCAGGTTGGCGGGCGCAAGCCACGACATGCCAGCCGTCTGCGGCATACTGCCGGGAAAATTCCAGTCCGATTCCGCGATTGGCGCCAGTGATCAATGTAGTTTTCATAACCCTCTCCTATTGGAAAGATGGTGTTGCCGCGCACGAGCAGAAATAACGTGGGATCTGACAAGTCATTACTCAGATCAGCTTTATCCCGAAGTATTGTTTCGACTGCGCGCTCCACCATTATGAATAAAAAGCGAAACGAAGTGAAACGATAAAGGACAGAGAATGACTCAGCGAATAGCGCTGGTAACCGGCGCATCCAGCGGTATTGGAAGGGCTACCGCGGAATTGCTTGCCAAAAACGGCTATTATGTATTTGCCGCGGCACGGCGTATGTACAGGCTGGAACAGATACGTTCCGATCACATTGAACCTGTTGCACTGGATGTCGCTGATGAAGAAGCCATTCACGGGGCAGTAGACCATGCCATGTCAACGAAAGGGCGCATTGATGTACTGGTAAATAATGCCGCCTACGCTCAGTTGGGCGCAATCGAGTGCGTTTCGATGGAAGCGGCGCATCGCCAGTTCGAGGTGAACGTGTTCGGTTACGCCCGCTTCATGCAGGCGGTCTTGCCACACATGCGGGCGCAGAAGTCGGGGCATATCGTAAACGTTACTTCGGCCTTGGGTAAGATGACTATTCCGGGGTTCGGCTGGTATACCGCTTCCAAGCATGCCCTAGAGGCGCTGTCCGAGACCCTTCGCGGTGAGGTGATGGAGTTCGGGATCAACGTGGTGGCTATTGCGCCAGGTTTAATAAAGACGGAATTCGTTCCCAACCAGTTGAGATTACTGGAAACCGTTTTGCATCCGGAGATTTATGGAAAGCTTATCGCCGGCGTCCATAAGATTGTATCGCATGAACCAAGATCGCCGGGCCCCGAGATCATCGCCCGGGCCGTGCTCGATGCCATTACAAGTTCGACTCCACCGCTGCGCCATGCGTTACCGCTCGATGCCAAGCTGGCGGTTGGCGCCCGATGGCTGCTGGGCCCGCGTTTGTTTGAGTGGGTGGTACGTCGCCAGATGAAACCCTAGCTCCTGCGTTTCATCAACCAGCAGCTTGGTTTACGCGTGTTCATTCCTGGAGGACGAAAAGAGGTCCCAGGCAGCGATGAATAATGCCGCGATGACCGGACCAATGACGAATCCGTTAAGACCGAAGAGAACCAGGCCTCCGAGGGTCGAGATGAGTACGACGTAATCGGGAATTTTAGTATCCCGGCCGACGAGAATGGGCCGCAGGAGATTATCCACCATTCCGATCACGAAGACGCCGAACAGGATCAGGGTGACGCCCTGCCCCACAGCCCCGGTAAGCAGGAAATAGACGGCTACCGGACCCCAGATCAGGCCGGCGCCAATCGCAGGCAATAGAGAAAGCAGGGCCATTACGGATCCCCATAACAATGCGCCTTGTATGCCCAGGAACGAAAACATTGCGCCACCCAGCGCTCCTTGTATCGCGGCCACAGCAATGTTGCCTTTTACGGTGGCGCGCACAACAGTAGTGAATTTGCTGAGCAGATGCCGTTTGTGTTCCAGGCTCAGCGGAATTGCCTGATTTATCTTGGACGTCAGAATGGCCCCATCCCTCAGCAGGAAAAACAGCAGGTAAAGCATGATCCCGAAACTGACGATAAACTCAAACATGTTTTGGCCTATATTCAGGGCTTCAGCTGCGATGAGCTGACTTCCCTGCAAGGCACCGGTTGAAAGTGCATCCTTAATGCCGGAAATGTCCGAAAGCCCAAAACGGTCCAGCAAGTTGACGATCCATGGCGGTAACGCGTTCATGATTTGCTGGAAGTACGTCCCGAAATTCAATTCGCCGGACCGGATTCTCTCGTACACAGTCAGGCCCTCCTGCAGCAGTGAGCCCGCGAGTACAATGAACGGGAGAATTACGATGATTAGGCAAAAGAGTAGGGTAGCGAGCGCCGCCAGGTTCCGGCGCTGGTCCATGATGCCCAGTAACCGGCGGTGAAAAGGAGCAAATATGATGGCTAGAACGGAAGCCCAGAACACCGTGCCATAGAAGGGCAACAAGATCCACACAAACGCCACCGAAACGACGATCAATAGCAACAGGAAGGTTTTTTGTTGAAGCTCCGGGGAATTCATGTCGTCCAGGGTTCCAGTGGGAGGCATTCAGGAGGGTGTAGCTCAATCCTACCTTAACCCGGCCCGAAGTGGGAGAGCAGGATGTTCAGAAAAACGGCAACGGATGACTGGCGCGTGGGGCTGGAACTACTCGTACCGCAGGTGGAACCAGGAGGGATCAAAGAGGGGAACCGCCGGAGCGACATTAATAGCTGCTAAAGTATACGACCGCAAGGACTCCCGGCAAAGCGCTTGTAGGACGCCAAATCAGCGCGTCCCTCGCAATCCCTTCACTCCGGCTTGCGCGATCCGTGCATCCTCATCGGATCTTACGCCACTTACGCCTACCGCACCAATGAATTGCCCTTCCACCACAACAGGTAATCCGCCCTCGATTGGCAGCGTTCCGGGAAGGCAGAGATAGCGCAACCGTCCTTCGCCAACATGCTCGTCCCATACCTTTGTCGGGCGGCGGAAGGCGATAGCGGCACGTGCCTTCTGGATCGCCACTTCAATGCTGCCGAACTGAGTGTTGTCGCGCCGCAAAAGATGTATGAGGTGACCGCCATCGTCAACGATCGCGATCACAACCGCCCAGTTATTGCGACTGGCTTCTTCTTCCGCCGCAGCGGCAATATTTTTGGCGTCCTGGAGTGTGAGCGAATAAGCGTTATTCATGACGTCTACGGGAAAGCTGGTTACGATATTAAATGCACAAACTCATTTTCTAAAACAAAGCACGCCGGTATCCCAGCGTGCTTCGATACAGGCAGGATTTATATCAACGGTACGATTAGCAGGGCAACGATATTCATGATCTTGATAAGCGGATTGATCGCTGGGCCGGCAGTGTCCTTGTAAGGATCGCCAACGGTGTCGCCGGTTACTGCAGCTTTATGCGCCTCCGAGCCCTTGCCGCCGAAATGACCATCCTCAATATACTTTTTAGCGTTGTCCCACGCGCCGCCTCCCGCGGTCATGGAAATGGCCACGAAAATGCCGGTAATAATGGCACCGATCAGGACACCGCCCAATGCTACGGGGCCGAGAATGAGGCCAACGAGCACTGGCACGGCTACGGGCAGCAACGAGGGAACAACCATTTCCTTGATAGCCGCCTTCGTTACCATATCCACTGCTCTGGAATAGTCCGGCTTGGCGGTGCCTTCCATGATACCCGGGATCTCCCTGAACTGGCGGCGCACTTCCACAACCACCGAACCCGCGGCGCGGCCGACCGCTTCCATCGCCATGGCGCCGAATAGATAGGGCACCATGCCGCCGAGAAACAGGCCGATGATTACCATGTGATCAGATAAATCAAAGTTCACGATCTTGCCGCCGCTGGAAAGCGCGTGCGTGTAATCCGCAAACAGGACCAGCGCAGCCAAGCCGGCCGAGCCGATGGCATAACCTTTTGTCACTGCTTTGGTGGTGTTTCCGACCGCGTCCAGCGGATCGGTAATAGCGCGCACCTCAGGCGGCAAGCCCGACATTTCGGCGATACCCCCGGCGTTGTCCGTGATCGGGCCATATGCATCAAGCGCTACGATGATCCCGGCCATTGACAGCATCGAAGTCGCGGCAATAGCAATGCCGTACAAGCCCGCCAGTTCGAACGTGCACCAGATCGAGAGGCAGACAACGATCACGGGCGCAGCAGTGGATTTCATGGAAACGCCAAGTCCTGCGATTACGTTGGTGCCGTGACCGGTACTCGATGCTTCGGCGATGTGCTGTACCGGCTTATATTCGGTAGAGGTGTAGTATTCCGTAATCCATACCATGGCGGCGGTCAGCACCAGACCGACCAAACCGGCGAGGTACAGATTCATCGATGTCACCAGTTTGCCTTCAATCATTACACCGTCGCCCAGCATAATGGTAGTGATGGGATAGAAGGAAATCGCAGCCAGTCCCCCGGCAACCGCCAAGCCGCGATAAAGGGCATTCATGATCTTGCCGCCATCGCGCGCCTTTACGAAGTAGCAACCGATAATTGAGGCAATAATGGATATCCCGCCGAGTACCAGCGGATAGAGCACGGCATCAGGACCCGCATCGGTGATGAGCAAGCCGCCGAGTAACATCGTGGCAATGATGGTTACCGCGTAAGTTTCAAACAGGTCAGCAGCCATGCCGGCACAATCGCCGACGTTATCGCCCACGTTGTCCGCGATGACTGCCGGGTTCCGGGGATCATCTTCGGGAATGCCCGCTTCGACTTTCCCCACCAGGTCGGCACCGACATCCGCGCCCTTGGTGAATATGCCGCCGCCGAGCCGGGCAAATATGGAAATTAGCGAGCTGCCAAAGGCTACGCCGACCAGAGCGTGCGTCGCTTCGGATTCCGAGGCCCCCATGCCGGTAAGAACAGCAAAGTAACCGGCAACACCCAACAGGCCCAGTCCCACCACCAGCATGCCCGTGATCGCGCCGCCTTTGAAGGCCACATCCAGCGCCGCGTTAAGGCCATGTCTCGCAGCTTCCGCCGTACGAACGTTAGCGCGCACCGATACGTTCATGCCAATATAACCGGTGAGGCCCGAGAGAAATGCGCCAAGAGCGAAACCGACAGCGGTTTGCCAGCCTAAAGCCATGAAGATGGCTACCAGCAGGATGACTCCGACGATGCTGATCGTGGTGTATTGACGATTCAGATATGCTGAAGCGCCTTGCTGAATTGCAGCGGCAATCTCGCGCATGCGCTCGTTGCCCGTGGGCAAAGCCACAATCCATTTTATCGAAAGTGCTCCGTAGAGGAGCGCCGCCATTGCGCAGCCAATTGCGACGATTAGACCAGTAGCCATTTAGATCTCCAGGTAAAGCCGGATTCATCCGATAACACAGAAATAGTTTCGAATATACATTGGTGAACCCGGACGCTAAATATGCAATACGACATCGGGATGTGTGCAGTTCAAAGGAACTTAGATGGTGAAGTCGTTCAGTTTTTTTGCAACCGCCACATTTTTCAACCGTACGTAGGTCGGTAGACCATCCTTATAAGGAGGATAGTCCTCGCCCTTGATGAGGGGCGCGAGATACTCCCGACATTTATCGGTTATCCCAAATCCATCCTTGGTGATGAAATTTTTGGGCATCATTTTTTCCACGTTTGCCACTTTGGAAAGCTGCGCCATGCCGACTTTCCATTTATAGGGCTTATCGGAAAGGCGCTCTATCGTGGGCATCACGGAATTATGCCCTTTAACGGCAAACTCAACCGCGGCCTTGCCCATTGCGTAAGCCTGTTCAACGTCGGTTTTCGAAGCGATATGACGCGCTGCGCGTTGAAGATAGTCGGCAACTCCCCAATGGTATTTAAGGCCCAGGCCCTCCCTGACGATATTTGCGACAACGGGAGCGACGCCGCCCAGCTGAGCGTGACCAAATGCGTCACGCACGCCCTGATCGGAGAGAAACTTGCCGTCTTCCCCTTTTACGCCTTCCGATACCACCACCGAGCAATAGCCGAATTTCTGAACATTACTGTCCACTTTGGCGAGAAACTTCGCTTTATCAAAAGGAATCTCGGGAAAGAGGATGACAATCGGAATTTCACGGTCAGTGGTCGACGCGAGACCGCCCGCCGCCGCGATCCACCCCGCGTGGCGTCCCATCACTTCCAGAACGAATACTTTGGTGGAGGTTTTCGACATGCTGGCGACATCAAAGCTGGCTTCGAGCGTCGAGACTGCGATGTATTTTGCAACTGAGCCATATCCCGGACAGCAGTCGGTGATAGGAAGGTCGTTATCAACCGTTTTCGGCACGTGAATGGCCTGGATGGGGTAACCCAGAGTGTCGGCGAGTTGCGATACCTTTAGGCAGGTGTCCGCGGAATCGCCTCCGCCGTTGTAAAAGAAATAGCCGATGTTATGAGCCTTGAATACCTCGATCAGACGTTCGTATTCACGGCGGTTCTGTTCGAGACTTTTCAGTTTATAGCGGCACGAACCAAATGCGCCCGACGGAGTGTAGCGCAGCGCCCTGATGGCTGTAATGGAATCCTTGCCGGTATCAATCAGATCCTCCGTCAACGCGCCAATGATGCCGTTGCGGCCCGCATAAATTTTGCCGATCGTTCCCTTTTGCTGACGCGCCGTTTCAATCACACCCGCGGCTGACGCATTAATGACGGCGGTAACCCCGCCCGACTGAGCATAAAAAGCATTTTTTGCTGCCATGTGTCTCCCCTGATTTTTTTCAAATCTTATGTCACGTCATCCGCGGTGCAGTTGGCGCCGGTGATGCATTAACGACCTGGCACTACAGTTTATGGCGCCATAGTACGCCCGGCAGTTGACAATTCCTGCCCCTGCGGTATTGCTCTGTTCTCGGATTAAAGCTGCGGCGATACCGTAACGCGAAAGCCGCCAGGGATCTTGACTGAAGTTATTTCAGCGACGCGAAAATGGCGTCCCGGATTTTTTCCACCGATCCAGCTCCCGCAATTTTTACATACCTGGGAGCTCCCCTTCCACCATAAGCTGACCATTTCGCGTAGTATTCTACCAATGGTTTAGTCTGGGCGTGATAGATTTCGAGCCGTTTTTTCACGGTTTCCTCTTTATCATCATCGCGCTGTACCAGCGGTTCGCCGGTCACGTCATCCCTGTTATCGATTTTGGGCGGGTTGAACACGAGATGGTAAACGCGGCCCGAAGCCGGGTGCACGCGCCGGCCGGACAAACGTCGGATGATCTCTTCATCGGACACGTCAATTTCCACGACGAAGTTTATTGGGACTCCGGCAGCCTTCATTGCATCCGCTTGAGGAATGGTGCGGGGAAAACCGTCAAACAGGAAGCCTTTATTGCAGTCCGGTTGCGAGATGCGCGCCTTGACCAGATTGATAATGATGTCGTCGGGAACGAGCCCTCCCGCATCCATGATTTTCTTTGCCATGATTCCCAACTCGGTGCCAGCCTGGACCGCCGAGCGCAGCATGTCGCCAGTGGAAATCTGTGGAATGCCGAACCGTTCTTTGATGTAATTGGCCTGCGTGCCCTTTCCCGCACCTGGGCCCCCTAACAATATAATGATGATTGTTCCCCCTTTTTATCTAAACTCGATGGGCGCCGCGAAGGAGAGGATGTCACTCGAACTTTTGGGCGATGATTATAGCGCAGCCAGACCGAGCCTTGAACTTTTTACTCCAACTCAGGATGCGAGTTTTTGCAACTGCTCTTTTAGTTTGTCCAACGTTGCGCCAAAATTGACAAGTCGGCATTTTTCCTGCTCGACTATTTTGCCCGGGGCGCGCTTGAGGAAATCGTCATTTGAAAGTTTGGTCTCCGCTTTAGCGATCTCTGCTTCGATTCGGGCAATTTCTTTGGTGAGCCGCCCGCGCTCGGCGGCAATGTCTACTTCAATTTTCAGCATCAGCCTGAATTCCCCCACAATCGCGACCGGGGCTTCAGCATGAGGCAATCCATCTCGCATAATCTCGACACTTGAAAGCTTGGCCAGCGCCATGAGATATGGAGAAAAATCCGCGAGTGTTTTCGCGTTTCCCGCCGCAAGCAGCGGAACCTTCGATGCCGGCGATAAATTCATTTCCCCTCGCAGCGTGCGGCAGGCATTGACAATCTCCTTGAGCGAATGAATGCGGCTGGTTGTGCTTTCGCTGATTTTTGCAGGATCAGCGCGGGGGTATGGCTGCAGCATAATGCTGGCCCCTTCCGCCCCGGCGAGCGGCGCGACTTTCTGCCAAAGTTCTTCGGTAATGAAAGGGATAATGGGATGGGCGAGCCGCAGGGCTGATTCCAGCACCCGGGTCAGAGTACGGCGAGTTGCGCGCTGTACCGCGTCGTCCCCGTTGCTTAACTGTACTTTCGCGAACTCTAGGTACCAGTCGCAGTACTCATCCCAGACAAATTCATAGATTTCACGCGCGGCCATGTCAAAGCGGTAGTCGTGTAAAGCCTGTTCTACAGCACTTTCTGCGCCTTGCAGGCGGCTGATAATCCATCGGTCAGCATCGGAATAATCAAACGGCATCGAGTCGTTCAAACCAGTGTCGTTTCCCTGGCAGTTCATCAGGACATAGCGGGTAGCATTCCACAGCTTGTTGCAGAAATTCCGATATCCTTCACAGCGCTGCATATCGAATTTTATGTCGCGGCCGTGTGAGGCGAGACTGGCGAACGTAAATCGCAACGCATCGGCCCCGAAAGCGGGAATCCCAGCGGGAAAATGCTTGCGCGTCTGTCTTGCGATGGATTCCGCCTGCCTGGGATTCATCAGGCCGCTAGTCCGTTTCGAGATCAATTCAGGCAGTTCGATCCCATCGATGAGGTCCAGGGGGTCCAGTACGTTCCCCTTTGATTTGCTCATCTTCTGCCCTTCCGCGTCGCGTATGAGCCCGGTGATATAGACTTCCCGGAATGGAATTTTGCCGGTGAAATGCACTGACATCATCACCATGCGCGCCACCCAGAAAAAGATAATATCGAAACCCGTAATCAAAACCGAGGTCGGCAGGAAGGTCTTGAGTTCCGGTGTTTCGTCCGGCCAGCCCAAGGTGGAAAACGGCCACAAGGCGGACGAGAACCAGGTATCGAGAACATCTTCGTCCTGTGTGAGGTCGCGCTCGCCCGCCAGTCGCTGTGCTTCCTCAAGGCTATGGGCGACAAAGATATTATTATCTTCATCATACCAGGCGGGAACGCGGTGACCCCACCACAATTGGCGCGAAATGCACCAGTCCTGTATATTTTCGAGCCATTGATTATAGACGTGACGCCAGTTGTCCGGCGTGAATCTTATATCGCCGTCCGCTACCACCTGAAGCCCGCGCTTGGCCAAGCCCTCCATGGCGACATACCATTGATCCGTGAGCATGGGCTCGATTACTGCGTGCGTACGGTCGCCTCTGGGCACCATCAGTTTGTGCGACTTGGTGTCCACCAGGAGTCCCTGTTCATTCAGTTCCGAGATGATTTTTTTTCTGGCTTCGTAACGGTCCAGACCCTGATACTCGGTAGGACCAAACTCGTTTATCTTTCCGTCAAGTGTGAGAATACTGAGCGGGACGAGCTTGTGCCGCTGTCCTATCTGATAGTCATTGAAATCGTGTGCGGGAGTAATTTTGACGCATCCGGTACCAAACTGCGGATCGACATAGGCATCGGCAATTATCTGAATACTCCGCTCGCATATGGGAAGGCGCACGTGCCGCCCGATCAGATGGCGGTACCGCTCATCGTCGGGATGCACGGCCACGGCGACGTCGCCGAGCATGGTTTCAGGCCGCGTGGTGGCGACAATGAGTCCCTGCGGAGCCGTGCCTTCCAAATTCCGCTCTTCTTCTTTTTCGAAGGGATAAAGAACGTGCCAGAGGAATCCTTCTTCCTCTACAGAGACGACCTCCAGGTCGGAAACAGCGGTTTGCAATACCGGGTCCCAGTTCACCAGCCGTTTGCCGCGGTATATAAGGCCTTCTCGATAAAGGCGCACGAAAACTTCCGTAACCGCACGGGATAATCCTGGATCCATGGTAAAACGTTCGCGCGACCAGTCGCACGAAGCGCCCATTCGTCTCATCTGGCGGCTTATGGTAGAGCCGGATTCTTCCTTCCATTGCCATACTCGCTCCACGAATACTTCACGGCCGAGATCCCGGCGGTCGATATTTTGCTGATCCAGTTGTCTCTCGACCACGATCTGGGTAGCGATTCCGGCATGGTCCGTGCCTGGCTGCCAGAGCGTATTATCGCCTCGCATGCGATGATAACGGGTGAGTGCGTCCATTAACGTGTGCTGAAAAGCGTGTCCCATATGCAGCGTGCCCGTGACGTTTGGCGGCGGCAGCATAATGCAGTAGGCAGGTGCTGTTGCAGTTGTGCCGTCAGGTGCGGGTCTGAAAAAACCGGACGATTCCCAGTACGAATACCATCGGCTTTCGATTGCGTGCGGGTTAAAGCTTTTTTCGAGTTCCATGAACAGAAGCCGTGATGGCGGAAAATCGGCAATTATAACGGAAGGCGCAGACACAGCGGCGCCTCAAAAGAGGAAGAGCTTGTTCCGGAGTCACGCGCGGTCATGCCCTGTGGACGCCTCGCGGGGATGAGGGGCGCGCGGAAATAACCGACGTGACTATTTATTCGTTTTAAATAAAAGAATAAAGGAATGCGGGCTGAAGGTAGCGATCAAAGACCGAATAATCGTGACTCCAGCGCTTGAACCAGGGCCGCGCGAGCGCCAGCCCCAAGATCCTCTCCCGTGTCTTTGAGCGCGGAGTCTACTATTTGGGCAATGAGAGACGTGATATCGCCGGGGGCTGAGAGCATTGAAGGCGGGAGGTACACCATTTCAGTGAGGGTCGGTATGGTGTCAGCCGCGGTGAGGGGTACCTGAGTTGGACTTCCACTCGCGATCGAGGTTGGCCGAAAATCCGCAGCAGCATTTGCATCAGCGCGAGCCGAAACAGACGGCTTGCCCTGATGGCGAAGTAACAAGGTATCCAGCTTACGCAATATTTCGTCATATTCGGCTTCTGACGATGTTTTGGCACGGGCGTTTGTCATGATGGTCTCGGGATTTGGGTATAAGCGAGATGGGAAGGCGGACGGGTTTGCAAAGAAGAGCGGGTCATTTCCGATCTTTCCTATACCGCTGCTAATTTATGATGACGGATTTCGTACCCTCGGTCCTGGTAAAAGCGGTAGCGCTTGCGGGCAGCGTGCGTATCTTCTGGTGTTGTTCCGGTAATTTCGATCAAACGGTGGAAACGGCTGAAGAAAGACGGGTTATCAGAGTCCAGGTTCAGCAACACCTCATCGTGTGGAATTTTTTTGGCGTCATGACCCAGTATGACAGGCGTTACATCCGCCAGTTTATGGTCAGCCCGGCAGTGGGGAATAAAATCCATTGGAGAAAATGTCCAAAGGAGTTTGTCGATTCCCTCGAGCGTTGCCACATCCGACGCGTAAATCATCACTTTCAGATCCTTGCGGACTGCTTTCGCAACCAGACGGCAGGCGGTATGAAGCTTATCGCCGCCGGAGTAGAAGTCTATTTCCGTCATTTCCCCTTCAGGTCAGCCGGTAGATGTTTTTAACGCGCGTCCGATAATAAACTGAGTCAGCAATTGCACCGGCCGGCCGGTCGCGCCTTTTTCCTTGCCCGACTTCCAGGCGGTACCTGCTATGTCGAGATGAGCCCATCGATATTTTTTTGTAAAACGCGACAGGAAGCAAGCCGCAGTGATGGTTCCTGCCGCACGTCCACCAATGTTTGCCATATCCGCAAAATTGCTCTTCAACTGTTCCTGATATTCATCCCATAATGGCAGCCGCCAGGCAGGATCCCCCGCTCGTCCGGCCGCACCCAGCAATTCTTCAGCCAGATCATCGTCGTTGCTGAGCAAGCCTGATGCGACGTGCCCGAGCGCGATGACACATGCGCCAGTCAGGGTGGCGATATCAACGATTGTCTCGGGCTGGTAGCGCTCGGCATAAGTCAACGCATCACAAAGGATTAGGCGGCCCTCAGCATCCGTGTTGAGAATTTCAATGGTCTGTCCCGACATGCTGGTAACCACGTCGCCCGGCTTGGTAGCATTTCCGCCCGGCATATTCTCAGTGGTGGGAATGATGCCGACCAGGTTTACCGGAAGCCCTAACTTCGCGACTGCCGTTAACGTGCCCAGCACACTGGCTGCGCCGCACATGTCGTACTTCATTTCATCCATTTCTGCCGCGGGCTTTAACGAAATACCCCCAGTATCGAACGTGATGCCCTTGCCCACCAGCACAATGGGCTTTTCTTTCTCTGTGCGCCCCCAGTATTCCAAAGCGATCAGCTTGGCGGGCTGCCGACTGCCGCGCGCGACTGCCAGCAGCGCGCCCATACCGAGTTTTTCCATGTCCTTCTGCTCCAGGACGGTGGCCTTGAGCTTAAGCGCCTTGGCAAGATCTACCGACTGTTCGGCCAGGTAGCTCGGGGTGCAGAAGTTGGGTGCGAGGTTGCCCAAATCCTTGGCGAGTTTCATACCCTCGGCGATGGCAAGACCCTGTTGCAGTGCTTCCTCGCACGTAGCTAACCCGGGCCTTTCCATGTTGCCCACGCCAAGCGTAACTTTGCGCAGACGAGGTTTTTTCTCCTCAGTCTTGCTTTTAAGCTGATCGAAGCGGTAGATACTTTCCATCGCCAGGATGGCCGTTTGGCTGATTTTCCATGCGATGTCACGGCTAGTAACCGGCGAGTCAGTCAAGAACAGTGTTGCGTCGGCAGCTCCCGTCCCCTTGAGAACCTTGAAGGCTGACCGTATGGCTTCGCGGTACGCCTTGTCGCCGAGTTCCTTTTCCTTGCCGAGTCCTACAAGCAATATTCGCTCGCACTGTGTGTTGGGCACGTTGTGAAGGATCAACGTCGTGCCCGTCTTTCCCTCCATGTCGCCACCGCGCAATATGCTGCTGATATACCCGTCGGCAAGTTTGTCCATCGCTTTTGCAGCATCTGTCAACTTGCGCGGCTCAAATACGCCCAGGACCAGGCAGGCGCCGCGCTGTTTCTCGGGATTTCCGCTTTTTATACTGAATTTCACTGCTCGCTCCTTTGTGCGGGGGACTTGTCGGCGGATTGCGGAGGCCGGATAATGCGGGGATTATCGCCGGACTCCACGCATAAAGTCAAAGCGCCCCGCGCTATGCTTTACCATTTAATAGAATCCAGTGATGATCGGGATTGGATACGTGCCGGATGTCTGCAAGTCCTGCCGGCTAACGTTCAAAATACCCCATGGGCAAACCAAAGGTTGGTCGAAAACTGGAAGCAGTAGTTGAATATCAGGCGAAACTTGCCACGCCCTTTGCTGTTCTTGGTATATGCATTGAGGAAGACTGGCTGACCGATATCGAGTATTTGCCCCTCGATACCCCCACGCTTGCGCCCCAAACTTCCCTTGCAAGAGAAGTGAGCGATCAGTTGCAAGCGTATCTGGCTGAACCGGATTTCATATTTGATTTGTCGCTGCATATTGGCGGCACTATTCATCAGAAACGCGTATGGCGCGCGATTCAGGACATCCCCAGCGGTAAAACGCGCAGTTATGCCGACATCGCCACTCAGCTGCATTCGGCGCCGCGTGCCGTGGGGCAGGCATGCGGGGCGAACCGGCTTCCGATAGTCATTCCTTGCCATCGCGTTATTGCTAAAAGCGGAGGACTCGGCGGTTTTATGAATGCAAGCGATGGAATCCCGCTTGGTATAAAGCGCTGGTTGCTCCACCATGAGCGTGGCTGAGCTCAACTCAGGTTTGCTGGACACTTTTTCTGACGCTTTGTGGCTGGAGGATGGTCTGTCTCGTAACACCCTGGACAGCTATCGCAGCGATCTCGAGCAATTCGGCGCTTGGCTAGCCAAGCGCCGGCACCACGACAACGCCCTTATAACAGCAACCCATTCAGATCTGCTCGCCTTTATTGCCTATAAGTTTTCCGCCAGGGTCAAGGCTAGCACGACTTGCCGCGAACTTTCGAGTTTGAAGCGGTTTTACCGTTTTTTGTTGCGCGAGGGAAAAATACAGTTAGATCCAAGCCTTAACATTGACCCCCCGAAACTTCCCCGCAGCCTGCCTGCAAGCCTTACCGAAGCGGACGTCGAGGCGCTGCTTAACGCCCCCGATGTAAACGTTCCGTTGGGGTTACGCGACCGCACCATGCTCGAAGTTCTTTATGCAAGTGGTTTAAGGGTGTCCGAGCTGATCAGTTTGGACAGCGCGCAAATCAGTCTGAATATGGGAATCGTCAAAGTGATGGGAAAAGGCGGCAAGGAGCGCCTGGTGCCTTTGGGCGAGGAGGCATTGGAGTGGGTTTCGCGCTACACAAAGGAAGTGCGCTTGCGACTACTGGGCGGCAGCCCGAGCAACGTGCTGTTCGTCACCTCCCGTGGCTCAGCCATGACGCGCCAGGCGTTCTGGTATCTGATCAAGCGCTACGCGCGCCACGCAGGTATAACCAAACCATTGTCGCCACATACTTTACGCCATGCCTTCGCAACCCATCTGCTCAACCATGGCGCAGATTTGCGGGTCGTGCAATTGTTGCTCGGGCACGCCGATATTTCTACTACCCAAATTTATACTCATGTGGCGCGCGAACGACTGAAACGGATTCATGCTGTGCATCATCCGAGAGGGTGATGGGTAGCCTTCGCGGCACTTAAGCCTGTCATAGCAAACGACCGTCCCGAAAATATGTCAAGAAACCGTCGCGTGGAATCTTCGTGGCAGAGCCACAGGATGCTGCAGTTCCTCGGTAAATCAGCTGAACATCCGCTTAGGTGCCCGTCTCCTTTTCCCTTACAGGGATGCGCCAGATAAATGCGGCGAGAATGAGGCCCAGTACGGCCAGCATTACCTTTTGCCATGCCAATGGCATCATAAGGATCGAACTGCTAAATGACAGCGCGAGCAGGAAATATACCCAGCGCTTCACCTTGGGCCGAATGCTGCGGTATTGAGTCCATTCGCGAATAATAGGACCCGCGATACGGTGGGCAAGAAGCTTCTCGTGAAAGTGTCTTGAACTGCGCGCAAAGCAAGCTGCCGCCAGCAGCACGAAAGGTGTGGTCGGCAGAATAGGCAGCAGCACGCCGGCCACAGCCAGTATCAGGGCGGCGAACCCGGTTGCCAGATACACCCACCGGACGACCCGGGAATCGTGCAGCTGTACCGAAGGCGTCGGTGGTTGCTCCTCACCTACTTTTTCGTTCAGGTGTTTCTGCATCGGCCTAATTCCAGTTCTACACAAACTAATGCGAACGAGTTCCCGGGGTCAGTCCGCTTGCGGTGGAGTACGCAGAGAACCCGAATCCGAATTTTGGCAGCAATTACCGCAATGGGAAACTAAGTCATGGGTTCTATGCGTATAATACGGAAAGCCGCTGGGGTTACAAAATCCCGGTGATATGTAGACTCTGCATGTGCATGCAGCGAGTGCGCTTAAACTAAGATCAAGATCTGCCGCGCGAAGTTTGCACGGCCCCAAGCAGTGTTCATATACCTGCCCTACCCACCGCAGCCACTGCAGGCGAGAAACGGATATTTAGAATTGAATAATTAATTTAATTTTGAGGTAAGCGATGTCTCACGTAAAATCACTGTTTAGTGCTTTGATATTGGGCGTTATTCTATTACCCCAGGTTGCATTTTCCCAAACCGGGCAGGGACCATCCGGCGTGAATGAACTAATAAAGAAAGATACGAAAGTGGGGACCGGCGAGGAAGCAACTGTCGGTAAGGCAGTGGAGGTACATTACACCGGCTGGCTTTATGATCCCGGCGCATCTGATAAAAAGGGAGCAAAATTCGACAGTTCCCGCGATCGCGGCGCCCCCTTCTCATTTCTTTTGGGGGCCGGGCGCGTGATTAAAGGGTGGGACCGTGGTGTTGCCGGCATGAAAGTCGGTGGCCAGCGTACCTTAATCATTCCGCCCGATATGGCCTATGGCGCCAACGGCGCAGGTAAGGTCATTCCACCCAATGCCACATTGATTTTCGACGTGGAACTCCTGGGCTTGCGTCAGGGATCGACGCACTGAAGCAGCCCCCCGGACTTCGGCAATAGCGCCGACTCTGATCGCGCCATCGGATAATTCTGAAAGCCCGAAATGCACGTTGACTTATCATCCTAAAGCATTCACAATTAGCAGTTTCGTTTGGAGGGGTTCCCGAGCGGTCAAAGGGATCAGACTGTAAATCTGACGGCTCTGCCTTCGAAGGTTCGAATCCTTCCCCCTCCACCAAATCAGACGGCTATGTAAACATTTCGGCAGCAGGTTCGATAGCCTGTTGTGACCGTGAATGGGTTTGGGGTGTAATAAGTGTAGCGCCGGAGCGCTTGATGGCTTTTCTGTGATGAGTTGATGGATTGCTTCGATCCAAATCGCCAGATGATGCGGGTGTAGCTCAATGGTAGAGCAGAAGCCTTCCAAGCTTACGACGAGGGTTCGATTCCCTTCACCCGCTCCAGTTCGCAGTTGAAGAAAAACTGGAGTTGAAGTTTTGGCAAGGTCAAAGTTATTGCAACGTGTTGTTTAGGCAGAATGGTGCTTGCCCATGTAGCTCAGTGGCAGAGCACTCCCTTGGTAAGGGAGAGGTCGCCAGTTCAATCCTGGCCATGGGCTCCATAGGCGTCGATTAAAAACCTGGATATAAAAAGTGCTTTAAAAAGGGGACCCATCATGGCAAAGAGCAAATTTGAGCGGACGAAGCCGCACGTGAACGTTGGGACGATTGGTCATGTGGATCATGGGAAGACCACATTGACGGCGGCGATCACGATGGTATTGGCGAAGAAGTTTGGAGGCGAGGCGAAGAGTTACGCGCAGATTGACTCGGCGCCGGAGGAGAAGGCACGGGGGATCACGATCAACACGGCACACGTTGAGTATGAGACCACGGCCCGGCATTACGCGCACGTTGATTGTCCGGGTCACGCGGACTACGTGAAGAACATGATCACCGGGGCAGCGCAGATGGACGGGGCGATCCTGGTGGTTTCTGCTGCGGATGGGCCGATGCCGCAGACGCGGGAGCACATACTGCTTGCGCGCCAGGTTGGAGTTCCCTACATCGTGGTGTACATGAACAAAGCGGACATGGTGGACGATGCCGAGCTTCTGGAACTGGTGGAGATGGAAGTTCGCGAACTGCTGTCCAAATACAATTTTCCCGGGGATGACACACCGATCGTGATTGGGTCTGCGCTGAAGGCGCTGGAAGGCGATCAGAGCGACATAGGCGAGCCGTCGATATTCAAGTTGGCGGATGCGCTGGACAGCTACATACCTGAGCCGGTACGTGCGGTGGATGGTGCCTTTCTGATGCCGGTGGAAGACGTATTCTCGATATCCGGGCGTGGCACGGTTGTGACGGGGCGGATTGAGCGCGGCGTAATCAAGGTGGGGGAAGAAATCGAGATCGTAGGCCTGAGGCCCACGATCAAGACCGTATGCACCGGAGTTGAAATGTTTAGGAAGCTGCTCGACCAGGGGCAGGCGGGTGACAACGTTGGCGTATTGCTGCGTGGCACCAAGCGCGAGGAAGTCGAGCGCGGCCAGGTTCTGGCCAAGCCGGGCAGCATCACGCCACACACGAAGTTTAGCGCCGAGATATACGTACTGAGCAAAGAAGAAGGTGGGCGTCATACCCCGTTTTTCCAGGGCTACCGGCCGCAATTCTACTTTCGCACCACTGATGTGACGGGTGCGATTGAACTGCCTGCGGGGACCGAGATGGTCATGCCTGGCGACAACGTATCGGTGACGGTGAACCTGATTGCCCCGATTGCGATGGAAGAAGGCCTGCGTTTTGCCATTCGCGAGGGCGGCAGAACAGTTGGCGCAGGCGTGGTGGCAAAGGTTATTGAATAAAGGCGGATGTCCCCGGAATTGAGTAATTGTTTATTCTTAATATTCGGTGAATCTCCTGATTTTCTATCTATTGTCTTAAAGGAAATACAGGCCAGTAGCTCAATTGGCAGAGCGTCGGTCTCCAAAACCGAAGGTTGGGGGTTCGATGCCCTCCTGGCCTGCCAAGATAGGAAATGTCAAACGAAACACCTGTTATTATCCAACGGAAGCTAGGCTTCATCAATCTAACTACCAACACGTTGCGTTGAATCACGGGCTGAGGGTTGTGCTTGCATAATCGGCTCCTGCACCGCTTCATTTACTGAAAAGCATTAAAGGCAGAGTGGGATAAAGTAGTGGATAAGATCAAGTTGGGATTTGCGCTACTGCTGTTGATTGCGGGTATTGCAGGTTTTTATTACCTCCGGGATGGCGCGATGGTCATTCGCGTCATCTCTGTACTCTCGGGCGTTGTTCTGGCGGGCGTAGTGGTGTGGTTTACCGCTCCCGGCAAGCAGTTTTATGCATTCTCCAGAGAATCAGCTGAAGAAACACGAAAAGTGGTATGGCCGAGCCGCAAGGAGACGCTACAGACCACTGGGATCGTGTTTGCATTTGTTCTAGTGATGGCCATATTTTTATGGATGGTGGATGCGGGGCTCTTGCTCGCGGTGAGATATCTGATGGGACAGGAGGGGTGATGGAGAAGAAATGGTTTGTGGTTCACGCCTACTCCGGGTTTGAAAAGAGCGTGCAGCGCGCATTGAAGGATCGGATTAATCGCGCCGGGATGCAGGACAAATTTGGGCAGATATTGGTCCCGGTAGAAGAAGTCATTGAAATGAAAGGTGGCCAGAAAAATCTCAGCGAGCGCAAATTTTTTCCTGGCTATGTATTGGTCGAGATGGAGATGACTGATGAAACGTGGCATCTGGTAAAAAACACTGCCAAGGTCACCGGCTTTATTGGTGGCTCGGCCACGAAACCGACGCCGATCAGCGAGAAGGAAGTGCAGAACATTCTCCATCAGATACAGGAGGGGGTGGAGAAGCCCAAGCCTAAGGTACTTTTTGAGGCGGGCGAGGCCGTGCGGGTCAAGGAAGGCCCGTTTACGGATTTTCACGGCAATGTGGAAGATGTCAATTATGACAAAAGCAAAATTCGGGTGTCGGTTTCCATCTTTGGGCGTCCCACCCCTGTGGAGCTGGATTTCAGTCAAGTCGAAAAAGCTTGAAGGATAGAGGCGGCACGCGCTAGGTATAGCGGGTCCCGCATGTTGTCAACTGGGGAGAGCGCCATGGCGTTCGCATGTACCCGAGAGGAGAGTTATCGTGGCAAAAAAAATAGTTGGTTATATCAAGCTGCAGGTGCCCGCGGGCAAGGCGAATCCCAGTCCGCCCATCGGCCCGGCGCTGGGACAGCGCGGGCTCAACATCATGGAGTTCTGCAAGGCGTTCAATGCCGCCACCCAGAAAATGGAGGTTGGGTTGCCCGTGCCGGTCGTCATTACCGCTTACGCCGACAAGAGCTTCACTTTCACCATGAAGACAACGCCGGCGACGGTGTTGATAAAGAAAGCCGCGGGTGTAGGCAAGGGCAGTCCCAGACCGCATACGGACAAAGTAGGTAAATTGACCCGGAAACAGGCGGAAGAAATTGCCCAGATAAAAATGCCCGATTTGACCGCGGCCGATATGGATGCCGCAGTTCGGACTGTTGCGGGCAGCGCCCGGAGCATGGGCGTGGAAGTGGAGGGGGTGTAAATGGCGCATATTTCAAAGCGTTTTAAGGCGATTGCGGGTAAGGCAGACCGCAGCAAATTCTATCCGCTTCCCGACGCCCTACAGATCATCAAGGAAACAGCCACCGCAAAATTCGACGAGTCGGTTGACGTGGCTGTCAATCTCGGAATTGATGCAAAAAAATCTGACCAGGCGGTGCGCGGTTCTGTCGTTCTGCCCGCTGGCACCGGGAAGTCGGTGCGGGTCGCGGTATTTGCGCAGGGGGACAAGGCCAAAGAGGCTCTTTCGGCCGGCGCGGATATCGTTGGATTCGAGGATCTCGCTGAACAGATCAAGGCGGGCAATATAGATTTTGATGTGGCTATCGCCAGTCCGGATGCCATGCGGATTGTTGGCCAGTTGGGCCAAATACTCGGTCCGCGCGGCCTGATGCCTAACCCCAAGGTTGGCACGGTGACGCCGGATGTTGCGGGCGCGGTAAGGAATGCAAAAGCGGGCCAGGTGCAATATCGGGCCGATAAGGGCGGTATTGTTCAGTGCACGATCGGCCGTGCATCGTTTAGCGTGGATGCACTGACGCAAAATTTGCGGGCATTGATAGATGCGCTTAATAAGTCGAAGCCGGTCACTTCTAAAGGAATTTATCTTAGGAAGATCTCAGTCTCCAGCACGATGGGAATTGGGGTTCGAGTTGATCAGACAAGCGTGCGGTAAAACTTTAATGGATTTGTAAGACTTTGGGCCGCTGGAAAGACACGCAATGTCGATCCGGCGGGTTATCAAAGACCGCTGGGGTTCTCGGTAATGCCGGACAGTAAAAGATGGTTGCACGGTGGTGTTTGCTGAACGGGTAGCGCCGAAGAACTTAATTGCAAAACGAATGTGGAGGGAAAGGATTGGGTGAAGTAGTCATGTCGCCCTTGCTTTTATTTTCCTTCGTCTTACCCAGCGCAGATGGCGTGCCCAAAACAGGAATGATTTAACTCCTGATTTAAGGTCGCCGGTTCGCGGTACTTCGGCTCGTTGTGGTGGCGTGGAGTTTCATTCTTCGCTACCCGCCGCGCCGGTACCGTATTTTAACTGATGGAGAATGCACCTTGAGTCTAAATTTGGAAGAGAAAAAAACGGTAGTTGCCGAAGTCAGCGCCGAGTTGGCGACGGCTCAGGCCATTATCATCGCGGAGTACCGCGGGCTTGAGGTCGGACATATGACGCAATTGCGGGCGAAGGCGCGTCAATCGGGGATATATTTCCGAGTACTCAAAAATACGCTTGCGCGGCGCGCGATCACGGATACGCCGTTCACGGGTCTCTCCGATCATATGGTCGGGCCGCTGGCTTACGGGATTGGAAAGGATCCGGTTGCCGCGGCGAAAGTGCTTTACGAATTTTCGAGGAGCAATGACAAATTCGTGATCAAAGCGGGGGCGATGCCTAATCTGGTAATGTCGAGCAAGGAGATTGCAAGTCTTGCCGCGCTTCCGAGCCGCGACGAGCTGCTTTCGAGGTTGTTGGGTACGATGCAGGGGCCGATTGCAAGTTTTGTGCGCACGCTCAATGAAGTGCCGACCCGTTTTGTCCGTGGTCTCGCTGCCGTTCACGATCAGAAAGCCGCCTAATCGAATTCAAGAAGCTATTTGAATCCATAAATACAAGTTAATTATCAGGAGAAAATCATGGCTTTAGCCAAAGCAGAAATTCTAGACGCGATTGCCAACATGACTGTGTTGGAGCTTTCGCAATTGATCAAGGAAATGGAAGAAAAATTCGGTGTTTCCGCTGCTGCTGCCGCCGTTGCGGCACCTGCGCCCGCAGCTGGCGCCGCTGCTGCCCCGGCCGAGGAGCAGACGGAATTTACCGTTATGCTGACCACTGTAGGCGATAGCAAGGTGAACGTCATCAAGGTTGTGCGGGCGATTACCGGGCTGGGCCTGAAAGAGGCTAAAGATTTGGTGGACGGGGCTCCGAAAGCGGTGAAGGAAGGGATTCCGAAAGCCGACGCCGAAGCGATCCAGAAGCAGCTTGCGGAAGCCGGTGCGACCGCCGAGATCAAATAACAGCAATGCAGCAAGACCGGCTGACGGCGTGCAAGACGCCGTCAGTTTCCGGCTTTTTTAACGTCGGATTCCCGCACTTTTTTTGTGCGGCAGAACACTCAGCACGGTAGCTAAAATCAGGTACTCTGCTCCTATTTTCTGTCCATCTGTCCTCTGACCTTCCGGAGAGATTCCATGAGCTATTCGTTTACCGAGAAAAAACGTATTCGTAAAAGTTTCGCAAAGCGCGCCAGCGTGCTGCCGATTCCATTTCTTCTCGCTACTCAGATTGAATCTTACGCTGCCTTCCTTCAGGCTCAAGTTGAGCCTGATCGACGTGCCAACGAGGGTTTGCAAGCGGCGTTTACGTCGATTTTTCCAATCGAGAGCCATTCCAAAAACGCTCGCCTCGACTTTGTTAATTATGTGCTGGGTTCCCCCCCCTTCGATGTGAAGGAATGCCAGCAGCGCGGGCTGACTTATGCCTCTCCGTTGCGCGCAAAGGTGCGGCTGACCATCATGGACAAAGAAGCATCCAAACCGACGATAAGAGAGGTGAAGGAGCAGGAAGTGTACATGGGAGAGATTCCCCTGATGACCAACACCGGCTCGTTCGTCATTAACGGCACCGAACGTGTGATCGTGTCCCAGTTGCATCGCTCGCCCGGGGTGTTTTTCGAGCATGATCGAGGCAAAACACATTCCTCCGGAAAGCTGCTTTTTTCCGCTCGTATCATTCCTTATCGTGGTTCCTGGCTCGACTTCGAGTTCGACCCGAAGGATTACCTTTATTTTCGCGTTGACCGCCGCAGGAAGATGCCAATCACGGTATTGCTAAAAGCAATCGGGTACACGCCGGAACAGATTCTAAAGCAATTCTTTTCGTTTGATACGTTTCACCTGACCAACAGCGGCATCTTGTTCGAACTGATACCGGAACGTTTGCGCGGTGACATCGCCCGCTTCGATATTGTCAATAAAAGTGGCAAGGTTATTGTTCAGAAAGATAAACGGATCACCGTCAAGCATGTTCGGGAAATGCAACAGGCGGGAATAGATAAACTCGAGGTGCCGGAAGACTTTCTGTTGGGACGGGTATTGGGCCACAACGTCGTTGATAAGGAAACCGGAGAAGTGCTGGCGCTGGCGAACGATGAGATTACAGAAGTGGTGCTCGCCAAATTGCGCGAAGCCAATATCGAACAGATCCAGACGATATATACCAACGATCTTGATCAGGGCGCATATATATCCCAAACGCTGCGAATAGACGAAACAGCCGACCAGATGGCCGCGCAAATTGCGATCTATCGCATGATGCGGCCCGGCGAACCCCCAACCGAAGAGGCAGTCAAAGCATTGTTCAACGGGTTGTTCTACGCGCCCGAACGCTATGATCTTTCAGTAGTAGGACGAATGAAATTCAATCGCCGCGTGGGTAAGAGCGAATTGGGCGGCGAAACGACTCTTTCGAACGACGATATCATCGCGGTAATAAGGATTCTCGTCGAGTTGCGCAATGGCCGTGGCGAGATTGACGATATTGATCACCTGGGCAACCGCCGCGTTCGTTCGGTTGGTGAATTGGCGGAAAACCAGTTTCGTTCGGGCCTGGTACGGGTTGAGAGAGCTGTGAAGGAACGGCTCAGCCAGGCTGAGTCCGAGAATCTGATGCCCCATGACTTGATCAATGCGAAACCGGTATCGGCTGCGGTGCGGGAATTTTTTGGTTCGAGCCAATTGTCCCAATTCATGGATCAAACCAACCCACTGTCGGAGATTACGCACAAGCGCCGCGTATCTGCGCTCGGCCCCGGCGGGTTGACCCGTGAACGCGCAGGGTTCGAGGTGCGTGATGTGCATCCGACGCACTATGGTCGGGTCTGTCCGATCGAAACGCCGGAAGGCCCCAATATCGGCTTGATCAATTCGTTGGCCCTGTACGCTCGTACCAATGAATACGGTTTTATGGAAACGCCGTACAGTAAGGTAAAAAACGGCCAGGTAACCGATGAAATTGATTATCTGTCGGCTATCGAGGAAGGGCAGTATGTCATTGCCCAGGCGAATGCGGCGCTGGATGGCAGCGGCAAGTTTACTAACGAGATCGTGTCGTGTCGGCATAAAAACGAGTTTACGCTCGCGACCCCCGATCGCATCGAGTATATGGATGTGGCTCCCGCACAAATTGTGTCGGTAGCTGCGTCGCTGATTCCCTTCCTGGAGCACGATGACGCCAATCGCGCACTGATGGGTTCTAACATGCAACGTCAGGCGGTGCCATGTCTTCGCGCGGAGAAGCCTTTGGTTGGTACAGGCATCGAACGCGTTGTGGCCGTTGACTCGGGTACCGCTGTGCAGGCTGTTCGAGGCGGTGTCGTCGATTACGTGGATTCAAGCCGCATCGTTGTCCGCGTGCACGATGCGGAAACGCGTGCCGGTGAAGTGGGTGTGGATATTTACAATCTGACGAAATATACGCGTTCCAACCAGAACACCAATATCAATCAGCGTCCTCTGCTAGAGGTGGGCGATGTTATCGCGCGTGGAGATGTAGTGGCGGATGGGGCATCCACTGACAAGGGCGAGCTGGCGCTGGGGCAAAACATGCTTGTGGCATTCATGCCCTGGAACGGATACAACTTCGAAGATTCAATCCTTATTTCCGAGCGTATTGTTGCGGAAGACCGTTTCACCTCTATCCACATTGAAGAGCTATCGGTAGTAAGTCGCGATACTAAACTGGGAACAGAAGAAATAACCGGCGATATCTCCAATCTGTCGGAAGTGCAGCTGGCGCGGCTTGATGCCTCCGGCATCGTTCACATTGGCGCCGAGGTGGAAGCGGGGGATGTGCTGGTCGGAAAAGTCACCCCTAAAGGGGAGACTCAGTTAACGCCTGAAGAAAAGCTTTTGCGGGCCATTTTCGGCGAGAAGGCCTCCGACGTGAAGGATACCTCGCTACGCGTACCGTCCGGTATCTCGGGAACTGTGATTGACGTGCAGGTCTTTACGCGAGAAGGTATCGAGCGCGACAAGCGCGCCCAGCAGATCATTGACGATGAGCTGAAGCGCTACAAAAAAGACCTGACTGATCAAATGCGGATCGTAGAGTCCGATGCGTTTGAGCGTATCGAGCGCTTGCTCAAGGGTAAAGTGGCGACGGGCGGACCCAAGAAGCTTGCCAAAGGCGTCGAAATCACGAAGGAATACCTGGATAGTATTGATCCGCACCACTGGTTCGATATCCGCCTTTCCGACGAGGAAACGAGCGTGCAACTCGAGCAAATCGAGGAAGGTTTGTCGCAGAAGCGCAAGGCATTCGACGACGCTTACGAGGAAAAGAAAAAGAAACTGACCCAGGGCGATGAGCTGCCCCCCGGGGTTCAGAAAATGGTCAAGGTTTATGTGGCGGTGAAACGGCGCCTTCAGCCCGGAGATAAAATGGCGGGGCGGCATGGCAATAAGGGGGTGATCTCCAAGATTGTGCCTGTGGAGGACATGCCTTATATGGCAGATGGGACGCCGGTTGACGTCGTGTTGAATCCCTTGGGCGTGCCTTCGCGCATGAACGTGGGCCAGATTCTGGAAACCCATCTAGGGTGGGCTGCAAAGGGGTTGGGAAAAAAGATTGGCGAACTGCTTCGTGCCGGCCAGCAGTTAGTGGAAATTCGGCAGTTGCTGGAAAATATTTACAACACCAGTGGTAAACACGAGGATATTGCTTCGCTCAGCGATAAGGAAGTTCTCGATCTAGCCGCAAATCTAAAGGACGGCGTGCCTTTCGCAACTCCCGTGTTCGATGGAGCCACCGAGCACGAGATCAAGGATATGCTGGAGCTTGCAGGTCTTCCTCGTTCCGGCCAGGTGACGCTTTATGACGGACGAACTGGCGAGGCGTTCGACCGTGCTGTGACAGTCGGCTACATGCATGTGCTGAAGTTGCATCATCTCGTGGACGATAAGATGCACGCCCGGTCAACCGGTCCCTATAGCCTGGTAACCCAGCAGCCTCTCGGAGGCAAGGCGCAGTTCGGCGGCCAGCGCTTCGGCGAAATGGAAGTTTGGGCCCTCGAGGCTTACGGCGCAGCCTATACGTTGCAGGAAATGTTGACAGTCAAGTCCGATGACGTGAACGGGCGCACGAAAGTGTACGAAAGCATTGTCAAGGGTGATCACAAGATCGATGCCGGCATGCCGGAATCATTCAATGTGCTGGTGAAGGAAATCCGCTCGCTGGCGATGGATATTGACCTGGACCGGCATTAGGCGTGGCAACCTTTTGCAGGCGTGCGGAGAATGGGAATCTATTTGTTTCCGTGGTTTTTGCCGGAAAACTTTTTGTATCGACCCCTGATCAACAGGAGTGACAAATGAAAGCACTGCTTGATTTATTCAAACAGGTTACACAGAAAGAAGAGTTCGATTCGATCAAGATCGGTCTGGCCTCTCCTGAAAAAATACGTTCCTGGTCTTATGGCGAAGTGAAGAAGCCGGAAACGATCAATTACCGTACCTTCAAACCTGAACGGGACGGCTTGTTCTGCGCAAAAATCTTCGGCCCGGTTAAGGATTATGAATGCCTGTGCGGAAAATATAAACGGCTGAAGCATCGTGGCGTGATTTGTGAAAAATGCGGCGTTGAAGTCACGCTGTCGAAGGTTCGGCGCGAGCGCATGGGGCACATTGAGCTCGCCTCACCGGTCGCCCACATCTGGTTTTTGAAATCGTTGCCGTCACGCCTGGGCATGGTGCTGGATATGACCTTGCGTGATATTGAACGTGTCCTTTATTTTGAAGCTTACGTCGTAACGGATCCCGGCATGACGCCGCTCCTTCGATGCCAGTTGCTGACGGATGATGACTATCGCGCTAAAACGGAAGAATACGGCGATGATTTCCGTGCCAGCATGGGAGCCGAAGGTATCCGCGACTTGTTGAGCAACCTGAACATCCGGGTCGAAATCGACAATCTACGGCGTGAGATGGGCACCACGGGTTCCGAAACAAAAATGAAAAAGATCGCCAAGCGCCTTAAGGTGCTGGAGGCGTTTAATAAGTCGGGGATCAAGCCGGAGTGGATGGTATTGGCCGTACTACCGGTACTTCCACCCGAGTTGCGACCCCTGGTTCCGCTCGATGGCGGACGCTTCGCCACTTCTGATTTGAATGATTTATATCGCCGCGTCATCAACCGGAACAACCGGCTGAAGCGGTTGCTTGAGCTGAAAGCCCCTGAAATCATCGTGCGCAACGAGAAGCGCATGCTGCAGGAAGCAGTGGATTCCTTGCTGGACAATGGCCGTCGTGGAAAAGCCATGACGGGTGCAAACAAACGGCCCCTCAAGTCGCTTGCCGACATGATCAAAGGCAAAGGCGGGCGGTTTCGCCAAAATCTATTGGGGAAACGGGTCGACTATTCCGGACGGTCGGTGATTGTGGTGGGCCCGCAGCTTAAACTGCATCAGTGCGGCTTGCCAAAGAAAATGGCGCTGGAGTTATTCAAGCCGTTTATTTTCAACAAACTCGAAATAATGGGTATCGCCAGCACCATCAAGGCAGCCAAGCGCGAAGTCGAAAATGAAACCCCCGTGGTTTGGGACATCCTTGAGGATGTCATTCGCGAACATCCGGTGATGCTGAACCGGGCTCCGACACTGCACCGGCTGGGCATTCAGGCATTTGAACCGGTTCTGATCGAAGGCAAGGCGATTCAGCTGCATCCGCTGGTATGCGCGGCATTCAATGCCGACTTCGACGGTGATCAGATGGCAGTGCATGTGCCGTTGTCGCTCGAGGCGCAAATGGAGTGCCGGACGCTCATGATGTCCACCAATAATGTGTTGTCGCCCGCGAACGGAGAGCCGATTATTGTTCCTTCGCAGGACATTGTTCTGGGGCTTTATTACACAACGCGCGAAAAGATCAACGCTCGCGGCGAGGGGCTGATGTTTGCCAACATTAGCGAGGTTTCCCGGGCTTATGAAAGCCGCGTAATCGAGCTGAATGCGAAAATTACGGTAAGAATCAAGGAATATGACGTGGACGCCGAGGGCGAACGCAGTGAAAAAATCACGCGATACGAAACGACGGTAGGGCGCGCGCTGCTATCCGAGATTCTTCCCGCCGGATTACCTTTTCCGCTAATAAATAAGGTGCTTAAGAAAAAGGAAATTTCCAGACTCATTAATGCCAGTTTCCGACGTTGCGGATTACGCGAGACCGTGATTTTTGCTGACAAGCTGATGTACGCCGGCTTCACCTATGCGACTCGTGCAGGCATTTCCATCTGCCTGGACGATATGCTCACGCCGGTACAGAAGAACGAGATTATTGGAGCATCTGAGAAGGAAGTGCAGGAAATCGAGATGCAATACACTTCCGGCCTGGTTACTCAAGGTGAGCGTTACAACAAAGTTGTGGATATCTGGGGCCGCGCGGGCGACCAGGTAGCGAAGGCCATGATGGATCAACTGGGCGTCGAGCCGATACTTGACCCCGTAACTGGAGAAGTTGCGAAGGACAAGAAAGGCAAAGCATTGACACAGGAATCGTTTAACTCGATTTACATGATGGCAGACTCGGGCGCCCGCGGCTCGGCCGCACAAATTCGTCAATTGGCCGGGATGCGCGGTCTCATGGCAAAACCCGACGGGTCTATCATCGAAACCCCCATCACGGCAAATTTCCGCGAGGGCCTGAACGTGCTGCAGTACTTTATCTCCACTCACGGAGCGCGGAAAGGGCTGGCCGATACGGCACTGAAAACTGCCAACTCAGGCTACCTGACGCGTCGTCTGGTCGATGTGACCCAAGATCTGGTGGTGACACAGGACGATTGCGGTACGAGTAATGGCGTCCTGATGAAGGCCCTGGTTGAAGGCGGAGAGGTGATTGAGGCGCTGCGCGAACGCATACTTGGACGCGTAGTGGCGAGCGATATCGTTAATCCGGAGCACCAGGAAGTTATCTATGAAGCTGGAGTTCTACTCGATGAATATGCCGTCGATTCCATTGAAGCGCTAGGAATAGACGAAGTGAAGGTGCGTACGCCGCTTACCTGCGAAACGCGTTATGGTCTGTGCGCCAAGTGTTACGGGCGTGACCTGGGACGCGGTACGCCGGTAAACGTGGGCGAAGCCGTGGGGGTGATAGCGGCTCAGTCCATCGGTGAACCGGGAACCCAGTTGACCATGCGTACGTTCCATATTGGTGGCGCGGCCTCCAGAACGGCGGTAGCAAGCCAGGTCGAGAGCAAGTCCAATGGTATCGTGCATTATTCTCCTACCATGCGCTATGTCACCAATGCCCGTAACGAATTGGTCGCCATTTCCCGCAGCGGTGAGGTCGTAATACATGACGACAACGGCCGCGAACGCGAACGTCATAAGGCGCCTTATGGCGCCACGTTACTGATACGTGACGGTGAGGTTGTCAAGGCAGGGCAGATACTGGCTGCCTGGGATCCGCATACTCGCCCCATCATTACGGAATATGCCGGCAGGATCCGCTTTGAGAACGTGGAAGAAGGCGTGACCGTAGCGAAGCAAATTGATGAGGTTACCGGTTTGTCCACGCTTGTCGTGATCGATCCAAAAAGGCGTGGCGTGGCGCAAACGAAGGGCCTGCGTCCTTTGGTAAAACTGCTGGATGACGAGGGTAAGGAAGTGCGGCTCGCAGGAAGCAACCTGTCCGTCAATATTACGTTCCAAATTGGTTCGATTATTACGGTTCGGGACGGGCAGCAGGTGAGCGTCGGGGAAGTACTGGCGCGTATTCCTCAGGAGAGTTCGAAAACACGTGACATCACGGGTGGCTTACCTCGTGTTGCGGAATTGTTTGAAGCCCGTTCTCCGAAGGACGCGGGTGTGCTGGCCGAGGTTACCGGGATCGTGTCGTTCGGCAAGGATACCAAAGGTAAGCAACGGCTCGTGATCACCGATCTGGATGGTGTTTCGCATGAGTATCTTATTCCCAAGGACAAGCACGTCACGGCACATGACGGTCAGGTTGTTAATAAGGGTGAGAGCATCGTCGATGGGCCGGCCGATCCGCACGATATTCTGCGTTTATTGGGAGTGGAAGCGCTTGCACGCTACATAACTGACGAGGTTCAGGATGTATACCGCCTGCAAGGTGTCAAGATTAACGACAAGCACATTGAGGTAATCGTGCGGCAGATGTTGCGCCGCGTCCAAATCGTGGATCCGGGCGATACCCGGTTCATTCCTGGTGAGCAGGTTGAACGCGCTGACTTGTTAGCCGAAAACGAACTGGTCCTGGCGGAGGAGAAGACGCCTGCTACGTACGAGTTTATGCTGCTGGGTATTACCAAAGCATCGCTGTCGACGGACTCTTTCATTTCGGCAGCCTCGTTCCAGGAAACCACGCGTGTACTGACCGAAGCGGCGATAATGGGCAAGAAGGACGACCTGCGCGGCCTCAAGGAAAATGTTATTGTCGGGCGGCTTATTCCCGCAGGGACTGGCTTGGCTTTCCACACTACCCGAAAAAAACAGAGATTGCTATTAAACGCCGGCGAGACGCCCGTCGTCGGCCAGGAAGATGCGGGGGAAACGCGAAACAGTGGATATGCGATCTGAGGCACCCATCGGGGTTATCTGAATCATGCCAATTGATATCAACGCCATAATTGCCGAGGGTCGTGGGAAGAACTTCGAGCTCTACGAAGACCATGTTAATCCGGTGTTCGTCAAAGTTCTGCGCATGCTCGGTTTCAATCGCACCTGGGTTCGGGGCGAAGGCCCTTATCTTTGGGACGATACCGGTACGCGTTACCTAGATTTTCTCACCAACTGGGGTGTGTTCAATTTTGGCCGTCGTCATCCCGCTATTCGCCAGGCATTGCAGCAAGTGCTGGATTCTGATTTTCCGGGTTGGGTGGGTTTCGACGCTCCGCCACTTGCGGCCGCATTGGCTCGTGAATTAGTAAATCGCATGACGCCCGGCCTGGATACTGTTTATTTCAGCAACTCTGGTACCGAAGCTATCGAGGCAGCGATCAAGTTCGCCCGGGCATATACCGGTCGGCCCTCCACTGCTCATCTTGCAAAAGCTTTCCATGGTCTCACGATGGGCGCGCTATCCTTAAACGGAGAGGCCAGTTTCCGTCGCGGATTCGAGCCCATGCTGCCAGGCAGTTCAGAGGTGAAGCTTGGTGATCTGGATGGTCTGGAGGCGCGTCTGAGGCTAGGCGATGTCGCAGCCTTCGTTTTTGAGCCAATCCAGGGTAAAGGTGTAAATATAGCAAGTGAAGAGTATCTCCTCGGCGCCCAGGAACTCTGCCGGAAATACGGCACGTTAATGATCTGCGATGAAGTTCAATCGGGAATGGGACGGACGGGACGTTTCCTCGCCAGCCAGTGGATAGAAGGCTTTCGCCCCGACATGATCTGCTTGTCGAAAGCGCTTTCGGGGGGCTATATCCCCGTCGGCGCAACCATAACACGGCGTGCGGTTTATGACAGCGTTTACGACAGTATGCACCGGGCGATTGTTCATGCTTCCACCTTTGGTATGGGCAATATGGCGATGGCAGCGGGATTGGCCTCGCTTAGTGTTCTTGACGATGAGAAATTGCCCGAGCGGGCCATTGAACTCGGTGCTCGATTCCGCAATGGTATCGAGGCAATGGTGCCGCGCTTCGAATTTCTGAAAGGGGTTCGTCAACGTGGCCTTATGATCGCGATAGAATTTGGTCAGCCTGAATCGATGTCGCTGAGAGCAGCTTGGGCAATGGTCAACAAGATGGATGAGAATCTTTTCGCGCAGGCTATTGTTCTCCCACTTCTGGACGATCATCATATCCTCACGCAGGTAGCCGGCCACGCGATGCCGATCGTAAAAATTCTTCCCCCCCTGAATATCAGCGAATCCGATGTGGATTGGTTCCTGGAAGCGCTTGAGGATGTGATGATAAAACTTCACAAGTTTCCGGGGCCAGCTTGGGAGGTACTAAAGAAGCTGGGTAACCACGCACTTACGTCGAAGCGCCGCGAGGGCCGGGTCACAACCGCCTCCTAAGTGGGTTTTATTCCACAGCAAAGACGTGTTACTGCGTGATGGGTAAGGTCGTGCCACCCGCGCGCCCGAGCCGCTTTCTGGTTGGATTAGCTTCTGGCGGTCGGCCCGGCGCAAGGACTCGGCTTGACACAACCGATAAAACCCCATAAAATTCGCTGTTTTTCAGCTCGTCCCTAATTAATAAAACGGGGCGCGGCGAATACCTGGATATTCACATCGCCAGCGGGATGCCTGAATCGCATACCTGGTTTTTAGGAAATAAGATGCCGACAATCAGTCAGTTAGTCCGTAAGCCGCGCGCGGCAAAACGAGTAAAGAGCAAGGTTCCGGCGCTGGGAAACAGTCCGCAGAAGCGGGGTGTTTGCACCCGTGTTTATACGACCACGCCGAAGAAACCGAATTCGGCTTTGCGCAAAGTCGCGCGGGTGCGCCTGACGAACGGTTTCGAGGTATCCAGTTATATCGGCGGGGAAGGGCATAATCTGCAGGAGCACTCTGTGGTGCTCATCCGCGGTGGTCGGGTAAAAGACTTGCCGGGTGTCCGCTACCATACGGTTCGCGGCAGCCTGGATACTGCGGGGGTAAAAGATCGAAAGCAGGCCCGTTCCAAGTACGGTGCAAAAAGGCCCAAATAGGCCTAACCGCAGTTTAAGCGCTCCGCGCTGCCTAAGATGTGCCGAATGTTTGTTACTTAAGCTAAATAATTACGCCAAGGTCAGAGAATGCCAAGACGGAGAGAAGTCCCAAAACGCGAAATTTTGCCCGACCCGAAGTACCATAACACCGAGGTGGCGAAATTCGTCAATGTACTGATGACACGTGGCAAAAAGTCGGTAGCCGAACGGATCATCTATGGTGCCATGACGCAGATTCAGAAGAAGACGGGTAAGGATCCGGTAGACGTGTTTACACAAGCGCTGTCCAATGTTCGGCCCATGGTGGAAGTAAAAAGCCGACGCGTGGGCGGAGCCAACTATCAGGTTCCGGTAGAGGTGCGATCTATTCGTCGGAATGCGCTCGCGATGCGCTGGCTTCGGGATGCCGCACGCAAAAGATCCGAGAAATCGATGGGGGCGCGTCTTGCAGGCGAACTGGCGGAGGCGGCAGAAGGCCGCGGCGGTGCGGTCAAAAAGCGCGAGGAAGTGCATCGTATGGCGGAAGCCAATAAGGCGTTTGCACATTACCGGTTCTGATTGCAATCATCGGGTCCGTTATCTCGGATTCCCGACTATCGGCCCGACTGAAGAGCCGTAACTAGTTTTCGTCCGGGTTTCCAACTGGGACGGCACAAATTTTAAGGTTTAGAGACTGTGGCGAGAAAAACACCTATCGAACGTTACCGAAATATCGGCGTGATGGCGCACATAGACGCCGGAAAAACCACGACCACGGAACGAATACTATTCTATACCGGGGTTTCGCATAAGCTCGGCGAAGTCCACGACGGTGCGGCTACGATGGACTGGATGGAACAGGAGCAGGAGCGTGGCATTACGATTACTTCTGCTGCAACGACCTGTTTTTGGAAAGGGATGGAAAATAACTATCCCGATCATCGTATCAACATTATTGATACACCGGGCCACGTTGACTTTACCATTGAGGTAGAGCGCTCGCTGCGAGTTCTCGACGGGGCCTGTACAGTATTCTGTGCGGTCGGCGGGGTCCAGCCCCAGACAGAAACGGTATGGCGGCAGGCGAACAAATACAAGGTTCCACGCCTTGCTTTCGTCAACAAGATGGACCGTGCCGGCGCTAATTTCATGCGGGTCTATGAGCAGATTCAAACTCGCCTGAAAGCGCATCCAGTGCCTGTGCAATTACCTATCGGTGCAGAAGATAAGTTTGAGGGCGTGGTAGATCTGGTCAAAATGAAGGCCATCTATTGGGATGAGACCAGTCAGGGGATGAAATTCGAGGAGCGCGACGTACCGGCTGATATGGTGGACGACGCGAAATCCTGGCGGGAGAAAATGGTTGAAACCGCGGCTGAAGCGAACGAAGAGCTGATGGACAAATACCTTGAAGAAAGTGATTTGTCGGTCGCCGATATCAAAAAAGGGTTGCGCATTCGTACGCTTGCTAACGAGGTCGTGCCGATGCTTTGCGGGTCCGCATTCAAGAATAAAGGTGTCCAGGCAATGCTGGATGCCGTGCTCGACTACTTGCCCTCTCCCGTGGATATTCAGGCGATTAATGGCGAGAAGGAGAATGGAGAGCATGCCGAGCGCCATGCCAACGACGAAGAACCGTTCGCGGGATTGGCATTCAAGATTGCCACGGATCCCTACGTTGGCCAATTGATCTTTTTCCGCGTGTACTCCGGCGTGGTGACGTCAGGCGACACAGTCTACAACCCTATTAAGGGGCGGAAAGAACGGATTGGCCGCTTGCTGCAGATGCACGCCAATCAACGCGAAGAGATCAAGGAAGTTCGGGCTGGCGATATCGCGGCTGCAGTCGGGCTGAAGGAAGCTGTTACCGGGGATACGCTGTGCGATCCGAGCGACATAATCACCCTGGAGCGCATGATTTTTCCCGAACCTGTCATTCACGTTGCGGTAGAGCCAAAAACCAAGGTTGATCAGGAAAAAATGGGTATCGCGCTCAATCGCCTGGCTCAGGAAGACCCTTCTTTTCGCGTACGTACAGACGAGGAGTCCGGGCAGACCATTATTTCTGGTATGGGCGAACTTCATCTTGAGATTATCGTCGATCGGATGAAGCGGGAGTTTGGTGTGGAAGCCAATGTGGGTGCGCCGCAAGTGGCCTATCGCGAAGCGATCAAGAAGCTGACGGAGGTCGAGGGCAAGTTTATCAAGCAGTCGGGTGGACGCGGGCAGTATGGTCACGTCTGGCTCAAGATGGAACCGAACGAGGCGGGCAAAGGTTTCGAGTTTGTCGATGCCATCAAGGGCGGAACCGTGCCGCGTGAGTATATCCCGGCTGTGGAGAAAGGCTTGGTTGAGACTCTCCCCAACGGGGTGCTTGCGGGGTTTCCGGTTGTTGATGTCAAGGTGACGCTGTTTGACGGCTCCTATCATGATGTAGATTCCAATGAGAATGCCTTCAAGATGGCGGCCTCCATTGCGTTCAAGGATGGGATGCGGAAGGCCAATCCGGTTCTGTTGGAGCCGATGATGGCGGTGGAGGTGGAAACGCCGGCGGACTTTATGGGTAATGTCGTGGGGGATCTGTCTTCTCGTCGCGGCATGATCCAGGGCATGGATGACTTGCCCGGGCTCAAGGTGATACGCGCAGAAGTTCCATTGGCGGAAATGTTCGGCTACGCGACTTCACTACGTTCCGCGACTCAGGGACGTGCGACATACACCATGGAATTCAAGCATTATTCCGAAGCGCCAAAAAATGTAGCGGAAGCAATTATCAACAAGAAATAGTCGTCATCAAGTAGAGGATCATCATGGCAAAGAGCAAATTTGAGCGGACGAAGCCGCACGTGAACGTTGGGACGATTGGTCATGTGGATCATGGGAAGACCACATTGACGGCGGCGATCACGATGGTATTGGCGAAGAAGTTTGGAGGCGAGGCGAAGAGTTACGCGCAGATTGACTCGGCGCCGGAGGAGAAGGCACGGGGGATCACGATCAACACGGCACACGTTGAGTATGAGACCACGGCCCGGCATTACGCGCACGTTGATTGTCCGGGTCACGCGGACTACGTGAAGAACATGATCACCGGGGCAGCGCAGATGGACGGGGCGATCCTGGTGGTTTCTGCTGCGGATGGGCCGATGCCGCAGACGCGGGAGCACATACTGCTTGCGCGCCAGGTTGGAGTTCCCTACATCGTGGTGTACATGAACAAAGCGGACATGGTGGACGATGCCGAGCTTCTGGAACTGGTGGAGATGGAAGTTCGCGAACTGCTGTCCAAATACAATTTTCCCGGGGATGACACACCGATCGTGATTGGGTCTGCGCTGAAGGCGCTGGAAGGCGATCAGAGCGACATAGGCGAGCCGTCGATATTCAAGTTGGCGGATGCGCTGGACAGCTACATACCTGAGCCGGTACGTGCGGTGGATGGTGCCTTTCTGATGCCGGTGGAAGACGTATTCTCGATATCCGGGCGTGGCACGGTTGTGACGGGGCGGATTGAGCGCGGCGTAATCAAGGTGGGGGAAGAAATCGAGATCGTAGGCCTGAGGCCCACGATCAAGACCGTATGCACCGGAGTTGAAATGTTTAGGAAGCTGCTCGACCAGGGGCAGGCGGGTGACAACGTTGGCGTATTGCTGCGTGGCACCAAGCGCGAGGAAGTCGAGCGCGGCCAGGTTCTGGCCAAGCCGGGCAGCATCACGCCACACACGAAGTTTAGCGCCGAGATATACGTACTGAGCAAAGAAGAAGGTGGGCGTCATACCCCGTTTTTCCAGGGCTACCGGCCGCAATTCTACTTTCGCACCACTGATGTGACGGGTGCGATTGAACTGCCTGCGGGGACCGAGATGGTCATGCCTGGCGACAACGTATCGGTGACGGTGAACCTGATTGCCCCGATTGCGATGGAAGAAGGCCTGCGTTTTGCCATTCGCGAGGGCGGCAGAACAGTTGGCGCAGGCGTGGTGGCAAAGGTTATTGAATAACAACAGGATCAAGGATAGGATTTAAGATTTTGTGCCAAGTGGCATCAAAATCGTCAATTCGGAATCCGAATCCTCAACCTGAGGTTTTATTGATTATGCAAAGCCAGAAAATTCGTATTCGCCTTAAAGCGTTTGATTATAGGTTGATAGACAAGTCAGCCATGGAGATCGTCGAAACAGCCAAACGTACGGGCGCGGTTGTTAAGGGCCCGGTGCCCTTGCCGACGCGCATCGAGCGGTTCGATGTGCTTCGCTCGCCTCATGTTAACAAGACCTCTCGGGATCAATTCGAGATTCGAACCCATCTGCGGCTGATGGATATCATGGACCCCACCGATAAGACGGTGGACGCGCTGATGAAACTCGATCTCCCCGCTGGCGTGGATGTAGAAATAAAATTGTAGGTCATCCAGGTGGCGCGTCGTTGTGCATGTTGTGGCGAATGACGCAGGCTGCCTGATCAAAAATAGTGCAAATTGCCGGTCAATTGAAATCGGCACCTTTTAATAAGGGTAACTAAAATGAGTTTAGGACTCGTCGGCCGCAAGGTCGGCATGACCCGTATTTTCACCGATGACGGCGATAGCCAGCCGGTAACGGTTCTTGACGTATCTAACAATCGTGTCACCCAAATAAAAACGCCCGCCAAGGACGGCTACTCCGCCATACAGGTGACCTTCGGCAAGCGACGCGCCATTCGCGTTAATAAGCCGTCAGCAGGGCATTTCGCCAAGGCGGCGGTAGAAGCGGGGCATGTGCTCAAGGAGTTTCGCGTCAGCCAGGAAGTGCTCGACAGCCTTAAACCAGGTGCAGTTGTCGGTCTTGAGCTTTTTCAGGTCGGACAGAAGGTGGACGTCACCGGAACATCGATCGGCAAGGGCTATGCGGGGGTGATCAAGCGGCACGGCTTTTCCTCGAACCGGGCCAGTCACGGGAATTCGAAGTCGCATAATGTTCCAGGTTCCATTGGTATGGCGCAGGATCCGGGCCGTGTGTTCCCCGGCAAGCGCATGTCCGGGCATCTGGGTAATGTGCAGCGCACCACGCAGAACCTGGAGGTGCTGCGCGTCGACACGGACCGTGGCCTGCTGCTGATCAAGGGTGCAATTCCGGGCTCGAGAGGTGGTGATGTAGTGGTGCAGCCGAGCGTCAAGGTGAGCAGAACGGGTGCGAAGCCCGCAGTTGGTGGCGATAGTAAGACAGCGGCAAAAGGCGGTAAGAGGGCGGGGGTATAATGGAACTTAAATTAATAGACGATAAGGGCCAGTCAGCTACGAGCGTTTCCGCTCCGGATGCGTTATTCGCACGGGAATATAACGAAGCTCTTGTGCATCAGCTGGTTACCGCCTATCTCGCCAATGCGCGTAGCGCAAACCGTGCCCAGAAGGGGCGTTCGGACGTCGCGAAAACGACCCGCAAGCCCTGGCGGCAAAAGGGCACAGGGCGGGCGCGTGCGGGGATGGCTTCCAGCCCGTTATGGCGGGGAGGTGGAAAAACGTTTCCGAACAGCCCGGAAGAAAATTTCAGCCACAAGGTCAACCGTAAGATGTATAGGGCCGGAATTGGCGCCATTCTGTCTCAGCTCGTCCGTGAGGACCGCCTCTCGGTGGTGGAAAACTTCGTGGTCGAGGGGCCGAAGACCAAAGCACTGGCGCAAAAACTGAAAGACATGGGGCTCGCCGAGGTGATGATTATCACTGATGACCTCGACGAGAATCTCTACCTTTCATCGCGCAATCTGCCATTGGTAAAGATAGTGGAAGCGGGTCACGCCGATCCGGTAAGTCTCATGCGTTTTGCGAAAGTTCTGGTCACTCGTGGCGCTTTGACGAAAATGGAGGAGATGCTTGTATGAATGCGCAAACTTTTAATGCTGAACGCCTGTTGCAGGTGATAATTGCGCCCCAGGTATCGGAAAAGGCTACGTATATAGCCGAGAAACACAATCACGTCATATTTCGGGTTGCGCAGGACGCTACCAAGTCCGAGATTAAAGCAGCTATCGAGCTGATATGGAAGCCACAAAACATTCAAGTTAAAAGCGTGCAGATAGCCAACGTCAAGGGTAAGCAAAAGCGCTTTGGCCGTTTTATCGGGCGTCGCAGCAATTGGAAGAAAGCCTATGTCAGCATTCAGTCTGATCAGGAAATAAACTTTTCTGATATCGCACAAGGAGAAGTCAAGTAATGGCACTGGTTAAAGTCAAACCAACCTCTCCCGGTCGTCGTGCAGTCGTTAAAGTTGTCAGTCGCGACTTGCATAAGGGCGCGCCATACGCCAGACTGGTTGAAAAACAGAACCACTCGGCTGGGCGCAATAATAACGGGCAAATTACCACTCGTCACATGGGTGGTGGTCATAAACAACACTATCGCATTGTTGATTTTCGGCGGAACAAGGATGGTGTCGTTGCGAAGGTAGAGCGGCTGGAATACGACCCGAATAGGAGCGCGCGTCTGGCGCTTCTTTGCTACGCCGACGGCGAGCGTCGCTACATTATCGCGCCCAACGGAGTTAGTGCTGGTACGCAATTGATGAGCGGGGCGGACGCTCCAATCAAGAATGGAAATGCGTTGCCGTTGCGCAACATTCCTGTGGGCAGCACGATTCATTGCGTGGAGATGATGCCGGGCAAGGGGGCGCAACTGGCGCGTTCTGCTGGAACATCGGTACAACTCCTCGCGCGGGAGGGGGACTACGCGCAGTTGCGTTTGCGCTCCGGCGAGATCCGAAAAGTACATGTGAACTGCCGCGCCACGATAGGCGAGGTTGGAAACGAGGAACATAATCTACGGTCCATCGGAAAAGCGGGGGCTCAGCGTTGGCGCGGTATCCGGCCAACGGTTCGCGGGGTTGTCATGAACCCCGTAGACCACCCCCATGGTGGTGGAGAAGGCAAAACTGCCGCGGGACGCCATCCGGTAAGCCCGTGGGGAACACCCGCGAAGGGTTTTCGCACCCGGGCCAACAAACGTACGGATGGGATGATCGTACGGCGTCGTTATTCAAATAAAGGGTAATGGATCATGCCACGTTCTGTAAAAAAGGGCCCGTTTGTCGACTTGCACTTGATTGCCAAGGTGGAGGCTGCGCGGGCTACAAACGATAAACGCCCCATCAAAACCTGGTCGCGTCGCTCGACGGTGCTGCCGGATTTTATCGGTCTGACGATTGCCATTCATAACGGGAAACAGCACATCCCTGTCTATGTTACCGAGAACATGGTGGGGCATAAGCTTGGGGAATTTTCCCATACCCGTACTTTCAAGGGGCACTCAGGCGACAGGAAAGCTGTAGCTGGGCCGAGGAAATAGGAATATCCGAATATGCAAACAACAGCTATATTGCGCGGGGTCCGGTTATCGGAGCAGAAAGGCCGCCTGGTGGCCGACCAGATTCGGGGGCTGCCTGTCGATCGGGCGCTGAACCTGCTGGCGTTCAGTCCAAAAAAAGCCGCCGTCATCATTCGTAAACTGCTCGAATCCGCCATTGCCAATGCGGAGCATAATGATGGCGCGGACATAGACGAATTGAAGGTATCAACGATATACGTCGATCGGGGAACGTCCATGATGCGTACCAGCGCTCGGGCCAAGGGCCGGGGTAATCGGATCGTCAAGCCGACGTGTCACATCCATCTTACTGTTGGCGACAAAGCCGGCAAGAAAAAGTAAAGGGCGTACCAAAATATGGGACAAAAAATAAATCCGACAGGTTTTCGACTTTCAGTATTAAAAAACTGGACATCGAAATGGTACGCCAATAGTAAAAATTTCCCGGGGATGCTGAACGAGGATATTAAGGTCCGGGCATACCTGAAAAAGAAATTGGCGCATGCATCAGTTGGCCGTGTAATCATTGAACGGCCCTCCAAGAATGCTCGAATCACTATCTATAGTTCGCGGCCAGGGGTGGTAATAGGAAAAAAGGGCGAGGATATCGAGGTTCTGCGTGGAGCGTTGCAAAAGCTCATGGGTGTCCCAGTACACGTGAATATTGAAGAGATCCGCAAACCGGAAATCGATGCGCAACTGATAGCCGACAATATTGCGCAGCAGTTAGAAAAACGCATTATGTTCCGTCGTGCCATGAAGCGAGCGATGCAGAATGCCATGCGTCTGGGTGCCCAAGGGATTAAAATCATGAGCTCCGGTCGCTTGAATGGCATCGAAATCGCGCGCACAGAATGGTACCGGGAAGGACGTGTGCCGCTCCATACGTTGCGCGCTGATCTCGATTATGGCGTGTCTGAAGCGAAGACGACTTACGGCGTGATAGGCATCAAGGTGTGGGTGTTCAAGGGCGAGGTGATAGGTCGGGGCGACCAGCCGGCAGGCGTATCCCTACAAACACCACCCCCGGGGGGAGAACCAGAAAGCAAACGACCGGCGCGCAAACCCGGGGTAAGGACCGATTCCAGGGGTGACGCCAAACCCGGCGAAAGAAAAGCGCAGCGGAAGACGGAACCTGGAGTTGAGGAGGCCGGCGCCAAGCCGGCAATTAAAAAGATAGTGAAGCCAGGAGCGAACGATGCAGCAGCCAGCTAGAACGAAATACCGCAAGCAGCAAAAAGGGCGCAACAAGGGGGTTGCGACGCGCGGTGCCAAAGTCAGTTTTGGTGAGTACGGGCTCAAGGCGGTCGGTCGTGGTCGCTTGACCGCGCGGCAGATTGAAGCTGCACGCCGCGCAATGACACGGCACATAAAACGTGGTGGACGTATCTGGATTCGTATATTCCCCGACAAGCCGATCTCCCATAAGCCTGCTGAGGTGCGGATGGGTAACGGAAAGGGTAACCCGGAATACTTTGTGGCGGAGATCCAGCCGGGAAAAATGTTGTATGAAATGGACGGCGTTGATGAAGTGCTGGCGAGACAGGCATTCCGCCTCGCTGCCGCCAAGCTGCCGATCCAGACTACATTTGTTATTCGACAAGTAGGCGCTTAATCATGAAATCGAAGGCCAAGGAATTAAGGACCAAGAACGCAGTGGAACTACAATCCGAAGTATTGGAGCTCGTGAGGGCAAAATTTAGTCTGCGCATGCAGCACGCGACCCAGCAGCTGGGTAACACAACGCAGTTGCGGAACATCCGTCGGGATATTGCGCGGGCAAAAACTATTCTCGGTGAGAAGGTGAAACAGTCATGAGTGAGACCAGTCTAAACCGTATTCTGAGCGGCAAAGTGGTTAGCGATAAAATGAACAAGACTATTACGGTTCTGGTCGAGCGTAAGGTTAAGCATCCGCTTTACGGGAAAATTATCGTGCGCTCTAAAAAATATCACGTCCATGACGAAAACAATGAGTTTCATGAGGGCGATACAGTAACAATAGAAGAATGTCGGCCTTATTCGAAAACCAAAGCCTGGCGAGTGGTCAAGTCGTTGGATGAAGCTGAGCAGGTTAGTTGATCCGTGGCAGAATCAGGCGAAAAAATTGTGACTTGTTTTTCTGCTCAGGCTGCCATATAATTTCACGTTTTTGTTTCTGGCCGTTAATTTTCCCGCAGCCTGCTAGTTCTTGCTGCATCACAACCCGAACGGGTTCCAATACTATCCATGCGCTGTTTCGGCTGGAAAAGTTGGAGAGAGTGAGTAAATAATGATTCAAATGCAATCTATCCTCCAGGTAGCCGATAACACGGGCGCGCGTTCAATCATGTGCATAAAGGTATTGGGCGGCTCCAAACGCCGTTACGCTGGTATCGGTGATGTTATAAAGGTTAGTGTGAAGGATGTGGCGCCACGGGGGCGTGTAAAAAAGGGCGAAGTATACAATGCCGTGGTGGTGAGAACCTCAAAAGGGGTTCGTCGCGCAGATGGCTCGTTGATCAAGTTCGACAACAATGCTGCAGTACTGCTGAATGCCAAGCTGGAGCCTATCGGTACACGTATTTTTGGACCTGTAACGCGTGAATTACGGAACGCACGCTTCATGAAAATTGTTTCGCTTGCGCCAGAAGTTTTGTAAGCGCGCGTCAGGGGAGTCAGTATGCGAAAGATAAAGAAAGGTGATGATGTAATTGTCATCACCGGCAGGGACAAGGGTAAACGGGGTACCGTGTTGCGCGTGGTTGATGCGGACTTGGTGGTGGTCGAGGGAGCCAATAAGGTCAAGAAGCACCAGCGGCCGGATCCGAGTAAAGGAACGACTGGTGGAATCGTCGAGATGGAAATGCCCTTACAGGTTTCAAACATAGCGATTTACAATCCGGCCACGCAGAAAGCCGACCGGATAGGATTTAGGGTCGTGGAAGGCAAAGGCAAAGTCCGCTATTTTAAATCCAACGGCGAACTGCTTGACGCCTGAGAAGGGAAAACATATGGCTCGTTTACAAGAATTCTATCGCAACACCGTGGTGAATCAGTTGATGCAACAGTTCGCCTACAAATCGGTTATGGAAGTGCCGCGTATCAGCAAAATAACGCTGAATATGGGCGTCGGTGAAGCAGTGGCCGATAAAAAGATTATGGATAACGCCGTCGGCGATATGCAAAAAATTGCCGGTCAAAAGCCTGTCGTAACGAAGGCAAAGAAATCTATCGCGACGTTCAAGGTGCGGGACGGTTATCCGGTAGGCTGTATGGTGACATTGCGTCGCGTGCGCATGTACGAATTTCTGGATCGGTTGGTTAATGTGGCGATTCCGCGTGTTCGTGATTTTCGGGGTATTTCCGGCAAGGCGTTTGATGGCCGGGGAAATTATAATATGGGTATCAAGGAGCAGATCATTTTCCCGGAAATCGAATATGACAAAATTGATGCACTGCGCGGAATGAATATTACGATTACAACCACGGCGAAAACGGATGCAGAGGCTAAGGCATTACTCGCGGCATTTAAATTTCCATTTAAAAATTGAGAATAGCATGGCGAAAGTAGCTGTAATCAACCGTGATTTGAAGCGCCGCGAAACGGTCAAAAAATATGCGGCGCGACGTGCCGAATTACTGGCAATTATCAATGATGCTAGTCTCGGGGATGAGGATCGGCATTCCGCCCGGATCAAGCTGCAGATGTTACCGAGGGATTCCAGTCCGGTACGACTTCGCAATCGCTGCTCTTTGACGGGTCGCCCTCGCGGCGTCTACAGCAAATTTGGGCTCGGTCGTGGCAAGCTTCGTGACATAGCCATGAGCGGAGAAATTCCGGGCGTGATCAAGGCGAGTTGGTGAACCCATCATCTTGTTTTCATGGGGCGTTTGAATGGGCGATGACAAACGAGACTCAATCGTATTTAAGAGAGCAGGTCCAATATGGTTAACGTAGGTTTTCTCGGAAATGGCTTATTGACCTGCTCCGGAATTTGGATTTCCAGAGGTATCCTTAGATGAGTATGAGTGACCCTATCGCGGATATGTTGACGCGTATTCGTAACGCGCAGCTTTCTGAAAAAACATCCGTTGTGATGCCGGCTTCCAAACTTAAAGCGGCTATCGCTCAAGTATTGAAGGATGAAGGTTATGTCGAGGATTTCGCCGTTCACGACTCGAACGGAAAGCCGGTACTGGATATCAGCCTCAAGTATTATGCTGGTCGTCCGGTGATCGAGAAAATCGAGCGGGTTAGCCGCCCCGGTTTGAGAATCTACAAAGCCAGCGACAAGCTTCCTAGCGTCATGAATGGTCTTGGCGTGGCGATCGTTTCAACCTCCCAAGGGGTGATGACCGAACGTAAAGCACGCGCCAGCGGGGTAGGCGGCGAAGTGTTATGTATAGTGGCCTAAGGAAAAAACATGTCTCGAGTAGGTAAAAATCCTGTGCCAGTGCCTGGGAATGTAGAGGTAGCATTGTCAACGAACGAAGTGTCGGTTAAGGGACCGTTGGGCACGTTGCGGCACGATCTTGTTTCGGATATCCGTGTTGAACGCGAAGGCGACAGTTTATTAATCAAGCCCTCGAACGCTTCGAAGCAGGCAAACGCAATGTCCGGAACGATGCGCGCGCTTCTGGCCAATATGGTTAAAGGAGTTACCAGCGGTTTCGAGAAAAAGTTGACGCTGGTGGGTGTGGGTTATCGCGCCCAGGCTGCGGGCGATGTTCTTAACCTGACATTGGGATTCTCTCATCCTGTTGCCCATAAGATGCCGGAAGGTGTAAAGGTTGAGACGCCGACTCAAACGGAGATTGTCATCAAGGGGATAGATAAGCAGCAGGTGGGTCAGGTAGCTGCCGACGTACGCGCTTATCGCAAGCCTGAACCTTATAAGGGGAAAGGCGTACGTTATGCAGACGAAAAGATTGTGTTGAAGGAAACCAAGAAGAAATAATTAGGGTATATATGCTGAAATCAACAAAATCCCGCTTGCGGCGTGCTCGTCAAACCCGCGCCAAGATCGCCGAATTAAAAGTAGTGCGTTTGGCGGTGCATCGCAGCAACTGTCACATTTATGCGCAGCTGATAGATGGTGCTGGCGGAACTGTGCTCACTAGCGCTTCGACTTTGGAACCGGAGCTCCGGAAGGAATTGCCCAATGGCGGTACCATTGGGGCGGCAGCGGCAGTCGGCAAAAGAGTTGCGGAAAAGGCCAAAAGCTTGGGCATCGAGACGGTTGCATTCGACCGTTCGGGTTTCAAATATCACGGGCGCGTGAAGGCACTGGCCGAGGCTGCTCGCGAGCATGGCCTCAAATTCTAAGTGAGGAAAGATAATGGCTAAGATGCAGGGACGAATGCAGGGGAAAGTACCCCAGGGCGATGATCGTGGCGATGGCCTCAAGGAAAAAATGGTGGCGATCAATCGGGTCACCAAGGTGGTGAAGGGGGGGCGCATACTCGGATTCGCGGCGTTAACCGTGGTTGGGAATGGGGATGGCGGCGTGGGCATGGGTAAAGGTAAATCCCGTGAAGTTCCCGTTGCGGTACAAAAGGCCATGGATGAAGCGCGACGCAAGATGATCAAGGTGAGCCTCAAGAACGGAACATTGCACCATCCCGTAATCGGCAGGCACGGTGCTGCTACAGTGTATATGCAACCCGCTTCCGAAGGTACCGGCATCATTGCAGGTGGCCCCATGCGAGCAATATTCGAAGTGATGGGCGTGCACAACATTCTGGCGAAGTGTATCGGTTCAACGAATCCCTATAATGTTGTGCGTGCAACCCTGAACGGGTTAAAAGATATGAACACTCCCTCGGAAATTGCGGCCAAGCGAGGCAAGAGCGTCGAAGATATCCTTGGATTGGTAAAATGAACGATAACGGGAAGAAGATCAGGGTCACCCTGATCAAAAGCCTAATCGGCACTAAACGAACGCATAGGGCAACGGTGCGCGGGTTGGGGCTTCGTGGGATCAATAGCAGCGTGGAGTTGGAAGATACTCCCGCCGTGCGAGGGATGATCAATCATGTTTATTACCTCGTAAAAAGTGAGGCCTAAATGCAGCTGAATTCGATTAAACCTGCGGCAGGAGCGAAACAGGAAAGAAGGCGCGTAGGCCGCGGCATTGGCTCTGGTTTCGGTAAGACGGCGGGGCGTGGTCACAAGGGACAGAAGTCCCGGGCCGGCGGATTCCATAAGGTGGGTTTCGAAGGCGGACAAATGCCTCTGCAGCGCCGCTTGCCGAAGCGGGGTTTTGTTTCGCTTACCAGGAAAGGCGGGATGGAAGTGCGGTTGTCGGCGCTGAGCCGGGTATCGGACGAGACCATCGATATGCTGATATTGAAGCAGGCGGGAATCATCCCGAATTCTGCCGCTACCGCGAAAGTGATACTTTCGGGGAAGATCGAACGCGCGGTCAAGTTACGGGGCATTGCTGTCAGCAAGGGCGCCAGGGCGGCGATTGAAGCGGTGGGCGGCAGTGTTGAATAAGCTCAAGAGGAGATAGATTGGCCGCTAGCGATTCCCTGCGGGGGCTCTCCGGGAAGCTTGGAGACTTGAAACGTCGGTTATGGTTCTTGCTGTTCGCGTTGATCGTCTACCGCATCGGTGCGCATGTTCCGGTACCCGGCATTGATCCGGTGGTGCTGAAAGACTTGTTTGAGTCTCAGCAAGGCGGCATCCTCGGGATGTTTAATATGTTTTCCGGGGGCGCGCTTTCGCGTTTTTCGATTTTTGCGCTCGGAATCATGCCCTATATTTCTGCATCCATCATTATGCAGTTGGGGACGGTGGCGTTCCCTTACCTGGAGGCGCTCAAGAAGGAGGGTGAATCCGGGCGCCGGAAAATAACTCAGTACACCCGGTACGGCACGCTGGGATTGGCGTTGGTGCAGGGCTATGGTATTTCCATTGCGTTGCAATCCCAAGCCGGATTGGTGATCGAGCCTGGCCCGATGTTCCTGTTGACAACGGTGATCACGCTGGTTACCGGTACGATATTTCTGATGTGGCTAGGCGAACAGATTACCGAGCGGGGTATTGGCAACGGTATTTCTCTCATTATATTCGCTGGAATTGCGGCCGGGCTGCCAAGTGCGATCGGCGGTACCCTCGAACTAGTTCGGACCGGGGCGATGCATTTTCTGGTGGCATTGGGCATTTTTCTGGCTGCAACAGTTGTAACGGGCTTTGTCGTCTTCGTCGAACGTGGCCAGCGCAAGATACTGGTCAACTATGCGAAACGGCAAGTCGGGCGGAAAGTCTATGGCGGTCAAAGCTCCCATCTTCCATTGAAGCTTAATATGGCTGGGGTGATTCCGCCGATCTTCGCTTCGAGCATCATTCTGTTCCCGGCGACGTTGGCAGGCTGGTTTTCCAGTGGGGAATCCATGAGCTGGCTGAAGGATATCAGCGGTGCGTTATCTCCGGGACAGCCCGTGTACGTGATGCTGTACGCGGCGATGATCGTATTTTTCTGTTTCTTTTATACCGCTTTGGTATTTAATCCCAAGGAAACGGCGGAGAATCTGAAAAAAAGCGGCGCTTTCATACCGGGGATTCGCCCAGGTGATCAAACCGCCCGGTATATCGAGCGGATTATGTTAAGACTTACCCTGGCTGGCGCGATTTATGTAACCCTCGTATGCTTGTTGCCCGAGTTTCTGATCTTGAAATGGAACGTGCCGTTTTATTTCGGCGGTACTTCTCTATTGATTATTGTCGTGGTAACGATGGATTTCATGGCGCAAGTACAGGCTTACATCATGTCGCATCAATACGAGAGCCTTTTGAAGAAAACAAACTTCAAAGGCGGTGGCGGGTTACCGGCAAGATAGTTCGTCTAAGGATAGGATGGCTAAGGAAGAAACGATTCAAATGCAAGGCGAGATACTGGAGACGTTGCCTAATGCGACGTTCCGGGTCAAGTTAGAGAATGGGCACGTCGTGCTGGGCCATATTTCCGGAAAGATGCGCATGCATTACATTCGCATTTTACCGGGTGACAAGGTGACAGTGGATTTGACGCCCTACGATTTAAGTAGAGCGCGCATCACATTCCGCGCGAAATAGCGGGAAGGAGAGTACATGAAAGTGTTGGCATCAGTAAAAAAGATTTGCCGCAATTGTAAAATCATTCGGCGCAATCGTGTCGTGCGTGTAATTTGCACGGATCCGAGGCACAAGCAGCGGCAGGGTTAGTCGGAAAGCGCCGTCTGGATGCTATAATCTAAAATTTTTCGTAGGAAAAGTGTATGGCCCGTATTGCTGGAGTAAATATCCCGAATCATCAGCATGCCGAAATCGCATTGACGTCCATTTACGGCATTGGTCGCACCAGGGCGCGCGAGATTTGTGCGGCGGCCGGGATTGCTTCCTCCACCAAGATCAAAGATGTGACCGACGCCCAGATGGATAAGCTCCGGGATCAAGTCGCAAAATTTGCGGTCGAAGGTGACCTTCGGCGTGAAGTCTCAATGAACATCAAAAGGCTAATGGACCTCGGCTGCTATCGTGGATTGCGTCACCGGCGCGGCTTGCCGGTGAGGGGTCAACGTACCCGGACAAATGCAAGGACGCGAAAGGGTCCAAGGAAAGCAGTGCGTGCCTCCAGCGGAAAAGCAGCGGGAAAATGATAGAAATGCTCGTAGCTAACTGAACAGCAGGTCAAAGGATAAATTCAATGGTAAAAGCAGCCACTCGGGTACGCAAAAAGGTCAAGAAGAACGTGGCGGAGGGTATTGCCCACGTTCATGCTTCGTTTAATAACACGGTTGTGACGATCACAGATCGTCAGGGCAACGCGTTGTCATGGGCAACTTCCGGTGGCGCCGGTTTTAAAGGGTCTCGTAAAAGCACGCCATTCGCCGCTCAGGTGGCGGCCGAGCAGGCAAGTAAGGTCGCGCAGGAATGTGGTGTGAAAAATTTGGAAGTGCGCATAAAGGGCCCGGGTCCTGGACGCGAGTCCGCAGTTCGGGCATTGAATGCGGCTGGCTTCAAAATTACCAGTATTTCGGATGTGACGCCCGTGCCTCACAACGGTTGTCGTCCACCTAAGAAACGTCGGATTTAAGGAGTAAGACTGTGGCAAGAAATCTTGATCCCAAATGTCGGCAATGCCGCCGGGAAGGCGAAAAATTATTCCTGAAGGGAGAGAAATGCTTTACCGACAAATGCGCGATAGAACGCAGGAACTATGCACCTGGCCAGCACGGGCAGAAAAGCGCGCGGTTGTCGGATTATGGAGTGCAGTTGCGTGAGAAGCAGAAACTGCGCCGTATCTACGGGATACTGGAACGCCAGTTCCACAATAACTATCAATTAGCGGACAAACAGCGCGGTATTACTGGTGAAAACTTACTGCAGTTGCTGGAGTGCCGCCTTGATACCGTCGCTTACCGTATGGGTTTTGGCGCATCGCGGTCCGAAGCACGTCAAATCGTGCGACATAACGGGATTCTGGTCAATAGCCGCAGGGTCAACATTCCATCCTATCAAGTCAAGCCCGGCGACGTGATAGAAGTTGCTGAAAAAGCAAAAAGTCATTTGCGGATAAAGGCGGCTGTTGAGGCAGCCGAACAGCGGAGCTTTCCCGACTGGATAGACATGGATGTCAAAGCGATGAAGGGTATATTTAAAACGAAACCGGAACGAGCCGACTTGCCATCGAGCATTAACGAATCTTTGGTAATCGAACTGTATTCCAAGTAATCAACGCCCAAGCCTTCCGCAAAAGGATCACCTATGCTAAGTAACACCTTTCTTACTCCGCGCATTATTGACGTCCAGAACGTTTCTCCGCTGCACGCCAAGATCACCATGGAGCCGTTTGAACGCGGCTATGGGCATACGCTGGGCAATGCTTTACGCCGGATCCTCCTGTCTTCCATGCCCGGTTTCGCCCCCACGGAAGTTCAGATCAGCGGTGTCGTGCACGAGTATTCGGCGCTGGATGGGGTGCAGGAGGATGTAGTCGATATCCTGCTTAACCTGAAGGGCATCGTGCTTAAACTGCATAATCGTCCGGATGCTATCCTGATACTCAAGAAGAAAGGAGAAGGTACGGTAACGGCGGGTGATATCGAAGTGTCGCATGATGTGGAGATCATCAATCCCGACCATGTTATCGCGCATCTCACCGCGGGTGGGAAGTTGGATATGCAAATCAAGGTCGAACAGGGCCGTGGTTATGTGCCTGGAACGGTCCGGCAATTGGCAAACGAAGGGCGCGCGATTGGCAGTATTTTACTGGATGCCTCCTTCAGTCCAGTACGGCGGGTGAGTTACGCCGTCGAAAGTGCACGCGTTGAGCAGCGTACCGATCTCGACAAGCTTATTATGGATATCGAGACGAACGGTGTGGTGGATCCCGAGGAGGCGATTCGTTATGCCGCAAAAGTACTTGTGGAGCAACTCTCCGTGTTTGCCGATCTAAAAGGGACGCCGTTGCCGGTGGAGCAGCCCAAGTTGCCACAGATTGATCCGGTATTACTGCGCCCGGTGGATGATCTTGAACTAACCGTGCGTTCCGCGAACTGCCTTAAAGCGGAGAACATTTATTATATAGGCGACCTGATTCAGCGCACGGAAACGGAGTTGCTGAAAACCCCAAACCTTGGGAGAAAATCGCTTAATGAAATCAAGGAAGTATTGGCCTCCCGCGGACTGACACTGGGAATGAAACTTGAAAGCTGGCCTCCTTCCACTCTGGATAAAGGTAAAAAGGAATCAAGCCATGCGGCACCATAACGGACTCAGAAAGCTAAATCGTTCCAGCAGTCATCGGCTGGCCATGCTGCGTAATATGACAAACTCATTGCTACAGCACGAAGTCATCAAAACGACGCTGCCAAAGGCCAAGGAGCTGCGGCGGGTGATTGAACCAATGATCACCCTTGGCAAAAAGCCATCCCTGGCGAATCGCCGCTTGGCATTCGACCGGCTACGTGATCGCGATATCGTCGGTAAGTTGTTCAATGAGCTCGGACCACGCTATCAAGCGCGGAACGGTGGGTATGTGCGTATTCTTAAATTCGGCTTCCGTAAAGGGGATAACGCGCCCATGGCATTGGTGGAATTGATGGATCGTCCTGAGCAAGCTGCTCCATCATCGACGGGTAAAACAAATACTTAGTGCTTTGCAGTTTATCGAAGTGAGAGAGCCGGGGGTCCCCCGGCTTTTTTATGCAGACAGGTTTATAATCGAGGTGCTGTAGGAACTCAATCATCGCATAAGCTCCCTTAACGCCTGGCAAGAAGCAGACCGTGTGTTTAGTTTCATTGAGGAACGGTGAATAGTAGACATTGAAGAAGATTAAATTCAAATGGAGCGATCCCGATGGATTTAGCAAGTTGGACTGACGCGGAACTTATGTCGGTGCATGGGGAACTGCACACGTGGTGTGTCAAGCGTAAAGCCCCCACATGGGGAAACCGCTTCTGGAGTTGGACAGGATATCTTGGCGCATTCGCGCTTCTTACGGGCCTCACCGACATGTTTTTTGGTGGTCCGACGCCGCACAACGCTGGCTTGACAGCTCTCGGGGTAATCGCCTGTTTCTCGTGGTACAAGGGCGACAAGCAGCGTAAAAAAAATAGCGACTTTCTGGAAAAACTGGAACAGGAACTTACGCGCCGCGGGCTTAAGTATAATCAAGGCGGTTAGTTCGAACAGCGCAACACTTTGACGAGTTGTCGTAGCGGACGCGCTACGGAGACGAGCGTTGCTGACTGCGTCTATGAAGAGACTACACTTAAGCAGCGTCCAAGCGAGCGATTCATCTCTGGCAAATATCAGTCCGTATGTTTTTGGACCCGGGAGAAAAAGTGCTAGCTGTTGATAGGCATGACGCTGAACTTTTCAGGTCCTTGGGTCAATTTATGTGGGTTCAGGGGGAACCGCTTCTTTTGATGTATGAAGTAGGGCATGAACTCTACACCTTGGAAGGTATCGATTTACCGGCGTTAAAACGTCTGGAAGCAGCCGGCCTGCTATGCCTCGATGCGGTTGGATATGTAAAAAAATGGTTTGGAAAACACACACGCCTGTTTTATTTCGGCAAACCGACAAAAATTCAATTTCCGCAGGACGCGAACAACCGGTTTGATCTCGGGCATGTTATCTTGACTGAAAAGGGGAAAACGCTAGCCCGCGTTTCCAACGCTGCGCGGAATCAGAAGTTCTACGAATATACAATCGAAATCTGGTTCCGCCAGGGGCTGGTCACGTCATCGATATTGCCGCCTGGCCGATCCATCTAAATCATACTGCTCCCGTAAATGGGGCTTCATTCAGGTCCGGGATTACTTTGTTCATTGCTGTCGGATTTCTCGCACAATCAGGAATTCTGCTCCTTGACACTGGAAATGCGTGTCCGCACTTCTCATGCGAAGTAGGTATCTATTCCCGTCAGTAGTAAATCATATTGTGCTTCCACTATTTCCTTGATCACCATTGCGGGAATACCACTCACCACATTCCCCTCCAGCGCCAACCATCCTACCGCGTCTGCTGGTCCCAGACTGACGACGTAACCTAAATCGCGGTGAAAATAAGGTTCAAGCAGTTTAAAAGTACCCGAGTTACGCAAAATATTCCTTGCTGCAAGCATTCCTTTGCGTACCGCGGATTGGGCGGTCATGGAATTGGAGCCAAATGAATTGTAGAAAGAACAATCGCCGGCGGTGAAGATATTCTGCAGGGGCTTCTGGTGAATCACAACCTGCCCAAAAACATTAGCCGAAAACGGCATCTTGAGCGTCTTGCCGAGGAACAGGAGCGAGATCACGGAAGGCAGGGCAAATTGCCGGCCCGTGTCCGGTTCGTCTAAGAGGATCTCATCTGCCAGTTGCTCGCGATAACGGGTATTGGGATAGAACTCGATATCCAGATCAGACATGCGCGCCTCGGTATGAGTCGAAAACCCGGCTGGAAACTGCTTGAGCACGCGCTCGTCTCCATGGATTAAGCGCAACTTGCATCCCGTGTGCTGCCTTCGGAGGAAATCGGCCATTTCGAATAAGAATTGAATCCCGGTGGCGCCTCCGCCAACCACCGAGATGAACCGCTCGCGCGTGTCGAGCTCACCGAGTCGTGATTCCAACAAGCGGGATCCAGGAGTGGAAAAGAAGTCGTACAAGTCCAAAACGTTCTGAGATTTAACCATTTCCGCAATAGGGGCGCCCGAAGCGATCAGCAAGTAATCAAATTCGAGTATCTCATCGTTAATAGTGATGAACCCATCATTCTGGCATTGTTGGAGTACGTCTTCTTCAGCAATGAATTCGGCGCGAATATGGCGGCAGCCAAAGCGGTCTTCTAATGTAGAAAAGGGAATCAAAAAGTCTTCCAAGGGATATCTAAACGTCTCGTGAAGATGGGTGATCTTGATGTGGTGTGTTGATGGGTCGACAATCGTAATACACGCATCTGGCATATGCCGCAACAAGGTCACTAACGCCGCGATGCCGGCATAGCCGCCACCCGCAATTATTATTTTGAGCCGCTTATGCCCAGGGATATAAAACGGCAGAAAAGGCACGATTCCTCCTTTGTGAATGCGGCGTGGTTCTATAGTCGGCCATTAATCCTCTCCGGCTCGGGACTTAACATAACCGCAGCTGCATGGTGCACACAACGCTGCGTTCTACCCAGATCATAACAATCGCTGGCAGCAGCGTACATGAATGTTTTGAAAGATGTGGTTTTGATTCCATGCCTTTGGATCGCTAAGGGGCCTGCAAGATTTTTCGAGGGATCCACTCTTGCTGCCAGTTCTCCATTGTCCACTTCCAAAATGACGCGATGTCACCGTCGATCAATTCCGAAGGAGGAGTCTGCCCCAGGAGCCGTAATACCATTATCAGTTGCGGGATAGGATTAGAAGCATTAATCGGTGCAGCACGGGTCTGTTTGCTTAATTTCTCACCCCTTGCATTCACCACAACCGGAAGATGAAAATAGTAAGGGGTTGGATAATCGAGCAATTGTTGCAGATAAATCTGGCGAGGAGTGGAATTCAGCAAATCTTCGCCGCGAACAACGTGAGTAACCCCTTGCTCCGCGTCGTCCACCACGACCGCAAATTGATAGGCGAAGATTCCGTCAGAGCGGCGCAGGACGAAATCGCCGATATCCTGTTGTAGCTGTTGGCGGACCCGGCCTTGCAATGCATCGGTGAATTCGATTGGCTTGCTATCAGTCCGGATTCGCCACGCTGCTGCCGGAGATATTCGGGGACGGGCGGGTTGTTGGCAAGTGCCCGGATACACCGGGCCTTCTATGCCTCTTATTGTTGAATCCAGAATTTCTTTCCGGCTACAGCTGCAGGGATAAATCAAATGCTTTCTTTCAAGTCTACCGAGGGCTGCCCGATAAGCTTCGCCACGCTCGCTTTGATAAACAACTGAACTATCCCATTCCATTCCCAGCGCTTCGAGTACTTTCAAGATATCTGCTGATGCGCCGGGAACCTCACGCAACGGATCCAGATTCTCTATCCTGAGCAGCCATTGGCCATTATGGATTCTTGCCTCGACATAACTTCCTACAGCAGCGACGAGGGAACCCAGATGTAGCGGCCCGGAGGGAGACGGAGCGAACCTCCCGCGATAAACAGGGCACATCGTTGGGGACAATCCGGAGCGGCGGTTAAGAGATGGATGGGACATTGCACTTAGTTCTAATTCATACGCAATTTGATTTGCTGAGTTGCCGCTTCTGTAGAGATGCGGTCCCGCGACCGCGGCTGCCAGAATGCAACTCTTTTTCCTAAAGCGATCATTTGAACGGACAGGCAAATGCACCAGTCGCAGTGAGTAACTGAAGCATTAAAAAACGCGAGCTAAAAAGTGCGGTGGTCAATTATCGCTCTTCCCAGGCGAAATAATTTCAATATAACCTTTTTTATAAAATGGATTCATACTAAAATAACTTCGCTCCTCAGGCAGGCCCTGAGTATAGCAATTTGCAGAAACCGGACGCGGCTGAGCCATTAGGCGCTCTTTTCGTCAGGGGATGCGGGGATATTGCTGAGTATTGTAGTGCTGACAAACTGCTTGACTTGGTTGATCTTCGCGGATAGTCTTTACAGGGTTGTGGGTATGTAAAGTATATGTAACATTGGTATTGATATTGGTATTTCAAGGGGTATTTCGGGGATATCAGTATTTTAGTGTTGTTAAATTGGTAATGGTTCAGTATTAGGAAAGAGGAAAGGGGAAGCGCCACAGCCCTGGGAGGAAGAAGGGGAAGGGGGCGCTTCCTGAGGAAGAAGTAGTACTCGATCATCAACGCAACAGGAGAAATTAAAATGGCAACAACCTATGAAACGTCGAGCACGGCGAAGTCGGGAGGACGCGATTACGACATGTCGCTGTGGTACGACTCAAGGTGGTACAAATTTGGGCTCATCACCATGCTGGCGGTGGCGATATTCTGGGTCTGGTATCAGCGGACCTTTGCCTATTCGCACGGGATGGACTCGATGGAACCCGAGTTTGAGAAAGTCTGGATGGGATTATGGCGCGTACACATGATCGTCATGCCGCTGTTTGCACTGGTTACCTGGGGCTGGATCTGGAAGACCCGCGACACCCAGGCACAACTGGACAATCTTGATCCGAAACTTGAAATCAAGCGTTACTTCTACTGGATGATGTGGCTGGGCGTCTACCTGTTTGGCGTTTACTGGGGCGGCAGCTTCTTCACCGAGCAAGACGCATCCTGGCACCAGGTCATCATTCGCGACACGAGCTTCACCCCGAGCCATGTGGTTGTATTCTACGGCTCCTTCCCGATGTACATCGTCTGCGGCGTGGCAAGCTACCTGTATGCCATGACCCGTCTGCCGCTGTACTCCCGCGGCACCTCGTTCCCGCTGGTCATGGCCATTGCTGGTCCGCTCATGATTCTGCCGAACGTAGGCCTGAACGAATGGGGCCATGCCTTCTGGTTCATGGAAGAACTCTTCAGCGCACCGCTGCATTGGGGCTTCGTGATTCTGGGCTGGGCAGGACTGTTTTCCGGTGGCATTGCAGCACAAATCATCACCCGCTACTCCAACCTGACCGATGTTGTCTGGAACGGACAGAGCAAAGTCATCCTCAACAACCGGATCGTACCTTAATCGGTTAAGAGGCTGATTGAAAGTCCTGCTGCGGCCGCCCCCCGCCCCGGAACACCGGGAGAGGAGCGGCCGCAGCGACAGCGGCCAGGCACTGGCAGGATCCTAGTGCCAGCGCTGCACGGGCAGCCAGAGACGAACGAAGGGGAAGGCACCCGGGTAGAGGCCGCAGGCAAGACAGCAGCACGGCAGCACAACATTCTGTTTAAAGATTTATAGATTATTTGAGGGGAGGGCGCGATGAGCAGAACAGATGAAATACTAAAGGCGGCCAAGATGCCGCCGGAAGCAGTAAAGATGTCCAGGATGATAGACGCGGTATATTTCCCGATTCTATGCATACTGCTGGTTGGAACCTACCACATGCACTTTATGCTGCTGGCAGGCGACTGGGACTTCTGGCTGGACTGGAAGGATCGTCAATGGTGGCCGGTGGTAACACCGATCGTGGGCATCACCTACTGTGCCGCCATCATGTACTACCTGTGGGTCAACTACAGACTGCCCTTTGGGGCCACGCTATGCATCGTCTGCCTGCTGGTTGGCGAATGGCTGACCCGCTACTGGGGCTTCTACTGGTGGTCACACTACCCCATCAACTTTGTATTCCCCTCCACCATGATACCTGGAGCGCTGGTCATGGACACCGTCTTGCTGCTCACGCGCAACTGGATGGTGACAGCCCTGATTGGCGGCGGCGCATTTGGTCTTTTGTTCTACCCGGGCAACTGGCCGATATTTGGCCCCACCCACCTGCCGCTCGTGGCTGAAGGCGTACTGCTGTCGTTAGCCGATTACACCGGCTTCCTGTATGTACGCACCGGCACGCCTGAGTACGTGCGCCTGATCGAACAAGGCTCGCTGCGAACGTTTGGCGGCCACACCACGGTTATTGCCGCATTCTTCTCCGCGTTCGTCTCCATGCTCATGTTCTGCGTGTGGTGGTATTTTGGCAAAGTCTACTGCACCGCCTTCTACTACGTAAAAGGCGCCCGTGGCCGCGTCAGCATGAAGAACGACGTCACCGCATTTGGCGAAGAAGGCTTTCCCGAGGGGATCAAATAAATGAACACAAAACACCTCATCAAACAGGGCGTATTGGGCCTGTGCGGCGCAGCCGCGCTGGCCATGGGCCTGATGCTCGACATCCAGCCTGCGGCAGCGCATGGTGAACGCTCGCAGGAGCCATTCCTGCGCATGCGTACCATCCAGTGGTACGACATGAAATGGCAGCCTGAGACCACCAAGGTCAACGATCTTGCATCCATGACCGGCAAATTCCACCTTGCCGAAGACTGGCCGCGGGCCGTTGGCAAACCTGGACGCGCCTTCTTCAACGTAGGCAGCCCCAGCCCGGTGTTCGTACGGCTTAGCACCAAGTTGAACGGTGAGCCGACCATGATCTCGGGTCCGCTTGAGATCGGCCGCGACTACGCGTTTGAAGCCAAACTCAAAGCGCGGATTCCGGGACGCCATCACATGCATGCCATGGTCAACATCAAGGATGCAGGCCCGATTGCAGGCCCTGCCGCCTGGATGAACATCACCGGCAGCTGGGATGACTTCACCAACCCGATCAAACTGCTGACGGGCGAGACCATTGACACCGAGACCTTCAACTTCAGCAACGGCATCTTCTGGCATTTGCTGTGGCTGGGTCTTGGCTGTTTCTGGATCGGCTACTACGTTGCGCGGCCCATGTTCCTGCCGCGTTCGCGCGTACTGCTGGCCTATGGCGACGAGCTTCTGCTCGATCCCATGGACAAGAAGATGGCGTGGATCATCCTCATCCTGACCTTTGGCATCGTATGGGGCGGGTATCGTTACACCGAGACCAAGCATCCCTACACCGTGCCGATCCAGGCGGGTGAGTCCAAGGTTCAGCCGTTGCCGGTGAAACCCAACCCCATCGCCATCAAAGTGACCCACGCCAACTATGACGTACCTGGGCGTGCACTGCGGGTGACGATGTCTGTGACCAACAGCGGGGATACGGCCTATCGCATCGGCGAGTTCACCACGGCGGGTGTGCGCTTCATCAACAAGGTGGGCCTGAAGCATCTGGACCGCAACTATCCGAAGGAACTGGTTGCCACCGGACTCTCGTTTGACAACGACGCCCCGCTCCAACCGGGCGAGACACGCGAAGTCAAGATGGAAGCGAAAGATGCGCTGTGGGAAGTACAACGGCTGATGGCGCTCCTGGGTGACCCGGAAAGCCGGTTTGGCGGATTGCTCATGACCTGGAACGATGCTGGCGATCGCAACATCAACAGCATAGCCGGTGCAGTCATACCGGTCTTCACCAAGCTCTAAGCAAACCTGAGGAACCTGTAGACGAAAGGTTCCTCAAAACACCGGTCCGCCGCCGTCAACAGACGGAAAGGTGGATCGGTGTTTTTTTTTGCTTATCTTCCATTAAACGGAGATGCACGATAGCCGGACGTTCCGAAAATCAGGGAAGAGGGAAGTGCACGGATTCAAGGTGCATGACGAGCCAACCGTTTCTACGCAGCTCGAGAATACGAGCTAATACCCGGTGTTTTTGTAGTGAAGGGACGAGGATAGCCCGGCGTGGGCGCCAAGTCCGGACCGGACGGATTCCACCGGAAGATCTGTAAAGGCGTGGGCGAGCCGCCTTATACCCGCTCGAATCTGGTATTCATTGAGCGACGAAAAACCTAGCACAACGGTACGTGTGCTATAACTGCCTTTTCCGAAATCGGACGTTGTTCCAGATCCGATCGAGTAAATCCCAACCCCTTGCCGCAACGCAAGGGTCTGAAGTTCGGATGCATCCGGATAATTGTGGGGTAGGTGCCACGCAAGATGTAAACCGCTTTCCAGCCCGGAAAGCTGAACTGGCCCGAAATGCTCGCGAAGAGCGTCTATGAGGCAGTCATGCCGCTTCGAGTAAATATTGCGCATGCGCCTCAGATGATTACCATACGCACCGCTTCGGATGAATTCTGCCATCGTCGCCTGATCCAGCCAAGCGTGGCCGTTGTTGAGCAATGCCTTGGCCGAACGTGCGGCGGGGATGAGTGCCTTAGGCACAACGAGATACCCCAGCCGAAGCCCGGCTCCCATGGATTTCGAAAAAGTCCCCAAATACATTACGCAACCGTGATCGTCAAGTCCCATCAGGGCCGTCAAAGGTGACCCCCGGTATCGAAAATCAGAGTCGTAATCATCCTCGATGATATAAGCCCCACAACGACGAGCCCAATCCAACAGCTTCAGGCGCCGCTCCATTGGCAAGGTGAACCCGAGAGGGTATTGGTGAGAAGGAGTGACATAGATGAGTGTCACCCCATCCTTCGGCAGCTGCTCAACATCCAAACCATCCTCATCAACAGGTATCGGAATCAATCTCGCATAATAGCTTTCGAAAAGAGAGGCGGCCCCTTGGTAGCAAGGATCCTCCGTAGCAACCAGTGTCCCGTCCTTTACCAGCAACCGCGCTGCCAGGTTAAGACCTTCCTGGGACCCCCCTGTAATAATGATCTGGTCAGCGGATACGCTGATTCCCCTGGCTATTCCAAGATGGTCGGCAATGACTTCTCGCAACTGCGGCAGTCCGCCAGGATCGCAGCACTCGGTAAAATGCGTAATCGTTGACGTGAACGTCCGGTTAATAAACCGGCGCCATATTTTAAGCGGGAATAAATC